>CAZMFM010000038.1:0-45445 GCA_964565565.1 uncultured Spirochaetaceae bacterium
GGCCGAACTGATTTCGAGACCGACCGCGTCCACCTGTCGTTGGCTCGTTTCACGCTCGGCACGCTGGCTCTTTAGTCGTTCGTCTAGCCGAACGAGGTCGTCGCCCACTGACTCCTGTTCGCCAAGAAGATCGGAGCGTTCAGCAACACGCGTTTGCTGGGCTTCCCCGATTCGCTTGACCTTCTCCGTGGAGCGTTCGAGATCCTTCTCGTGGTTGGCGACCGCCAAGGCGGCAGTGTGATGACGGTTGCGCAGGTTCTCGAGTTCTTCGCCCGCGCGGGCCAGGGCCTCTTCTGCGTTCACCTGGGACGTGTGCGCCCCCTCCGCCGTCAGATCGAGCTGTGCGACCTCGACCTCGAGTTCTCTCACCTCACGGGCCCTGGTAAAAACGCCAATCGAGGCGGAATCGCCGCCGCCACTGACGACACCGTCCGGCGTCGCCAGGTCACCTTCGGGCGTAACGAAGGTCGCCGGCAATCGTCCCGTTCCAAAATGCGCGAAAGCAAGCTCGAGGCGATCGATCAGATAGACATCGCCTAACAGGCTTCGCGCGATGCCTTCGCTACCCGCACGCGGGCGCACGCGCTTCATGAGCGGATCACCCAGAGGCACGGTTCCACTTTGCAACTCCGGCACCGATCGATGAACAATGAACACTCCGCGCCCGGCACTCTCCTCTCGAAGGGCCTCCAAGGCCGCGAGTGCACCCTTTGATTCATCGATCACGATCGCGTCGGCTCGATCCGCCAGCACCGCCTCCACGGCCCGCTCGACTTCCGGGTCGGCTTCGAGCAGCTCGCGCACCAGGCCTCGGAGTCCGAATCGAGTCGAGACAGGCTCACCGCCTCCGAGTAGATGCCGCGCGCCCGCGCCAATATCCTGCCGCCCCTCGACAACTTCGCGCAGAGAATCGAAACGTGCCCGAGTCGTCTGGGCGACCTTCAACGCTTCCTGCTCTGTCACGGTGGCGGCCTTCAGAGCGTCTTTTGCCGAATCGTGCCGACGCATCGCCTCGCGCAACTGCTCCTGCAAGCGGTCGCGCTCGCTGAGCAGATTTCGCAATCCCTCTTCGAGGCTCGATTGCTCCTGATCGGCCAACGTGGCCTCGCTTTGCTTCGCTTCCACATCGGCGTCGACGCCACGCATCTTTTGATCGATCGACGATTGGCGATCGCGCATATGGGCCATGCGATCTTCGAGACGGGCGACCGAGGTCAGCAACTCGACATGCGCCGTGTTCTTGGTGTCGCGTTCCGCCTCGTAGACTCGCAGAGCTTCCTGCGCGGTCTGCACTTCGCGCTCCGCGACTTCGATCGCGGACTGTTCCTGCTCGAGGCCCCGTTCGAGTTGCTCGAGTTCCTGGGTTGCCCCTAGAAGCTCACGCTCTGCGACGACCAATTGGTCGCTCAGCTGGGCCAATTCTTCGCGACGCGCAGTGCTCGATTCCTCCAGGGTGTCGCGCTCGCGGCGAGCGAGTTCAATACGACCCTCGAGGTGCTTGATGTCGCTGCGCAGCGAGTAGAGCTTTTCGGCACCCGCCGTCACGGCCTTCTCGGCCTCAGCCAGGGTGATGCGATGTTCCTCCGCGGCCAGTTCACGCTCGGCAAGTCGTGTTTCGAGCGCCGTCATCTCATCGCTCAGGGTCAACAGCGAAGCCGACTCACGTTCGACCTGCTCGAGCAATCGGGCGCGTTCGTCGGCGGCAAGCGACAACTCGAGAACGCGCTGCGTCTCTTGCAATCGCTTGTAGCGAGCGGCCTTCTTGGCTTGACGTTCGAGGGTGCTGATCTGACGTCGAATCTCGCCGAGGACATCGCTTACGCGAACAAGATTCTGCTCGGTCGAACGCATCTTGCTCTCGGCTTCGCGGCGGCGCGCCTTGTATTTGCTGATTCCGGCGGCCTCTTCGATCAGTCCTCGACGATCTTCGGGCTTTGCCGACACGATCTCGGCGACCTTCCCCTGCTCGACGATCGTATAGCCGCGAATCCCGATCCCGGTATCGCGGAAGAAATCATGAACGTCCTTCAAGCGGGACGGCTGCTTGTTCATCAGGTATTCGGATTCGCCCGAGCGGTAGAGTCGGCGCGCGATCTCGACTTCGCTATAGGCGGCGTAGGCGGCCGGGGCCTTTCCATCCGCATTGTCGAAGGTGAGTACGACTTCGGCCATTCCGATCGGGGGCCGATTCTCGGAGCCGGCAAAGATCACGTCGTCCATGCCCTTGCCGCGCAGTCGACGCGCGGACTGCTCGCCCATCACCCATTTGATCGCATCGACGACATTCGACTTGCCGCAGCCATTCGGCCCGACGACGGCAGTCATCCCTTCATCAAAACTGAAGACCGTTTTATCGACGAAGGATTTGAACCCGTGAAGCTGCAGACTTTTGATGCGCACAACACCCCCTACCTAAACCGACTGTCCTATCGACGACCTATCGACTGCCCTTCATGGACGCAGTGCCGGCACCGGGATCGGGGTGCTCACCTCAGCTCCGATCGTTCCGTTCCCGAATCCAACGATCCGAGGACTAGAACTCAAGCTGAGGGCCCCAACCCGCGCGGCACTTCGCCCTCGACTCTAGACAAAAAAGGTCCAGAATCAGAGAGCGGATCCATGCCTCTCAAGTCCTCGAGTTTGCATTTCCCATTCCATAGCGCGGAGTTGGCCGAATTGGTTCGGAGACTTTCGAAGCCTTCAATAGGCTCTCGAAAGGCGGCGATGGTGTTCGGCGAATGTAATCCGTGCGGTCTGAAGCTGAGAACACCAATCCCGAGTTGGGGATTCAAGAAGCCAGCGGTCCATCACCGACGACTTCAATCTTGTTGGGGGGTGTCGAATTGGTACCCCATTCAGCCACCCGGTGCCAAACAATCAGGCTGTATTCGGCGCGCTTTTCAGTCGCCGTTCCCTACACGAAAAGCCATCGCAGCAGCCTGTTTCCGAACACCGTTCGAATGAGTTTTTGCAGACCAGCCGCGGTCTCCCGCGTATAGGGATATCCGCCCTGGGCCTTCTTTCCAGTGTCGATGATGATCGGATGGAGGTGGCAATAGCCCCTGATTCCGGTCTCACCGTTGACCTGCCCGACACCGCTCGCCTTGCGACCCCCGAATGGCGCTTCAGGAATCCCATAGGTCACGGCAATGTCGTTGACGCAGACGCTGCCGGTAACGATCTGCTCTGCGAGCGCTTCGCCCTTTGCCAGATCACGCGTCCACAGGTTTCCTGAGAGCCCGTAGTCTGAATCGTTCGCAAGCGAGATCGCCTCTTGCTCATCGCGCACCTTCTGGATCGCGACGACCGGCCCAAAGGTCTCACGCCGCATCAAGTCCATCTCGTGGTCGACATCCACAACCACGGTCGGCGGAAAGAAATAGCCCGGCAGACTGCGATCCCGTTCGCCGCCGACGAGTACTTTCGCGCCCTTCGCCTTCGCGTCTGCCATATGCGACTCGATGATGTCCATCTGCTTGTCCCAGAAGATGGCGCCTACGTCCCCGTCACAGGCCTCGGTTTGCTTGAGTGCCTTTGTTTTCGCGACGACCTTTTCGACGAAGCTTTCGTAGATCGGCTCCGGGACATAGATGCGCTCGGTCCCGCAACAATAATGACCCGAGTTGAAAAACGAGCCGCGGACGGCGCCGTCCGCGGCTCGATCGAGGTCCGCATCGGCACAAACGATCATGGCGTCCTTCCCGCCGAGTTCCAGGGTCACTGGGATCAGGTTTCGCCCACAGGCTTCTCCGACTTTCCGCCCGGTCGCAACGCTTCCTGTAAACGAGATCTTGTCGACGCCGGAATCGATCAAGGCCGCGCCGGTCGCGCCGTCTCCTTGAACGACCTGATAGAGATCCTCTGGGAATCCCGCGCTCTGGGTGAGTTCCTCGAGCAGAATGGCCGAGAAGGGTGTCACCTCACTCGGCTTGTGTACGACCGCGTTGCCGGCCATGAAGGCCTGTGCCAGGGGATTGGTGACCAACGCGATGGGTCCATTCCAGGGCGTAATCAATCCAATTACGCCGAGTGGCTGATAGACGAGGCTGACCTTCTTCGAAAAGCGCATGACACCGGTCGGTCTGCGTTTCTGGGTGCGAAGATATTTCGCACCACGCTTGGCATAGTGAGAAATCTGCATGCAGGGCGCCATCACTTCCATCGCGATCGCTTCGTTTCGCGCTTTGCCCGTTTCCTTCATCACCAATTCGATGATGTCATCCTGTCGTTCCACGATGGCATCGACCCAGCGCCATAACACCTTCGCTCGATCGGCCAAAGAGAACTGTGCCCATTCGCGCTGCGCCTTACGGGCGCGACCGACGGCCGCGATGACCTCTTCGGTGGTCGCCGATTCGAACTCGCCGATCGACTCGAGCGTGACCGGACTCTTGATGTTGAATCGACGACGATCGGATTCCGACGAAATCTCTTCGAATAGCGCCATGGCGGGTCTCCTTCTCTCGAACGTTTCAGCCAACGGCCAACGGCCTGGTAGCACTTGCGCCGCGAGCGGTTCAGGCCAGCTCGGCGGCGGGAACCGATGTTTCCATGTTTTCTGATTGCAACCGGTAGAGCCGGGCATAATGTCCACCAGCGGCGATCAAGGCCGAGTGCGAACCGGACTCCACGAGCCGCCCGTCCTTCAAGACGTGGATGCGATCGACATCCCGGATCGTCGACAGGCGATGGGCGATGGCGATGGCCGTCTTGCCCTCCATCAATACCTGGATTCCGCGCTGAATTGCGGCCTCGGTCTCGGTATCGATCGCGCTGGTGGCCTCGTCGAGCACCAGGATGTGCGCGCCATGGGCCAGGGCGCGCGCGAATGACAGGATCTGACGCTGCCCGGTCGAAAAGTTCGCGCCACGCTCGAGCACCTCGGTCTCGTAGCCCTCCGGCAGCTGCTCGATGAAACCGTGGGCCTCGACAGCCTGCGCAGCCCGGTGGACGGCCATCTCGTCCAGATCCTGGCGCCCCAACGCGATGTTCCGTGCCACGGTCCCACTGAACAAGAAGACGTCCTGGAGCACAGAGGCGATTCGACGCCGCAATTCCCGTTGAGGCATCTCGCGCACATCGACGCCGTCGACTCGTACGGCCCCACGGTCCACGTCATAGAGGCGTGTCAGCAATTTGATGATCGTCGTCTTGCCCGCCCCCGTCGCACCGACGAAAGCGACCTTCTCGCCTGGCTCAACCACAAAACTAACGTCTCGCAAGATCCAATCGATCTCGTCGTCACCACGCCCCTCGGTCTCACCGTACGAGAACCAGACATGATCGAATTCCACGCGGCCACGCAGCTCATTCGCAGCCATCGGCGTTTCGCCAGCCGGATCTGCGACACCGGGTTCCGTATCGAGTATCTCGAAGATACGCTCCGAACTCGCCATCGCGGATTGCATGACCGAGTATTTCGCGGAGAGATCGCGCAGCGGCATAAAGAAGCGTTGCATGTAGTCGATGAATACGTAGATGATCCCGGCTTCGGCGACCCCGGTACCGATCGCGATGATCACGGCCATCGTTATGCCCGTTGCGACCTCGATCGTCGCAAAGAGCAGCGCGTCGTATTTGATCGACTGGTGCCAGGCGTCGCGATGCTCGGCGTTCATCTGATCGAATTCGGAAAGGTTGCGCTGCTCCCGATTGAAGAGCTGAACGACCTTCATACCGGTCACGGTTTCCTGGATGTGCGTATTGATCCGAGCGATCTTGACCCGCACCGAGCGAAACGCCTCGCGGACCTTGAGTCGAAAGATCGCCGCAGCGATCGCGAGAACGGGAACGATCGCGAAGGTCCAGAGCGTGAGCTTGGGCGACAAGAGGAAGAGCACGACCGCGTAGCCAACCATTTTGAAGACGTCGGTGATCAACGCGACGAGGCCCTGCGAAAACATCTCCGTCACATTCTCGACGTCATTGGTCGCGCGCGTGACCAGACGGCCAACCGGCATCGAGTCAAAGAAACTCATATGGAGGCTGCTGATGTGAACGAAGACGTGGCGACGCAAATCTCGCATCGCATTCTGGCCCGTCGTCGCCATCAGGATCTGATGCACGTAGGTGAGCCCCGTCAGCAACGCCGTCACGACGAAGAAAATCAGCCCCAGCCAGATCTCATTCGAGAAGGCCTCCGGCGGATGATTCATCCAATCGAGCACCGGAGTGAAGATTTCGCGAAGGCCGGCGCCCGGGGACCAGCCAGCCGAGTCGGCGAGTGCTTCGGTTCCGCCCAGATTTCGCGCCTCGAGAATCTGATTGAGGCCGACGGCGACCACCGCGGCCGGCGCGAGCTCCAACAGGAACATCGGCAACACGATCAAGACGGTAGCCGCGATCTGCCTACGATAAGGCCGGACATAGGGCCAAAGCCGCAACAAGAGGCGACCGTCATAGGCCTTGCCCAGCTCTTCCTCCTCGTGCGGATTCTTGCCGTTCTTTTCGCTTCGAACGCCCGCGCTCATACGCCCTCCCCGACCGGGGAGGAGGCGTCTGAAAGTCGCGGCGCCGATTCCACGTTCGAGTGCTCTTCGTCTTTCTCCTGCTCCTCGGCCAGTCGGCGGTAGAGGCCCGCCTGCGCCATCAGCGAAGCATGCGTTCCCCGCTCGACGATGCGGCCTCCATCGAGCACGATGATCTGATCGAGATTCCGAACCGAATTGACCCGCGAAGCGACGACCACGACGGTGCGACCCGCGAAGACTTCGTTGAGACTGGTTTGGATGCGGCGTTCTGTTTCGGCATCGACCGCCGAGAGCGTGTCATCGAGAATCAGGATATTGGGATCGAGCGCCAGGGCTCGGGCGAGTGCAGTGCGTTGCCGCTGCCCCCCTGACAGCATGACGCCCCGTTCGCCAACCAGGGTGTCGTAGCCCAGTGGCAGATCGTCGATATCTCCGCTGAGCTGTGCGCGTTCCGCGGCATTTCGAATCGCCTCTTCGGACGCATCGCGCGGCAATCCGTAGGCGATGTTCTCGCCAAGAGTGAGCGAGAAAAGGAACGAATCCTGCGGCACCATCGCGATCGCCGAACGCAGGGTCGACAGGCGAATCTGATTGACATCGACTCCGTCGAGAAAAAGCTGGCCGTCCTCGACCTCGAAGAGGCGCGGAATCACCGAAGCCAGGGTCGACTTCCCCGAGCCGACGGGACCGACCACACCGAGGCTGGTGCCAGCGGGCACCTCGAGGGTGATATCGCTCAGCGCCGCATCCCGGGCGTCCTTGCTCCTGCCCTTGTTGTAGTGAAAGGAAAGTCCACGAAACGCGATGGCACCCGAGAGCGACTCGACATCGACGCAATCGGGACGATCGGCGATGGCGGGATCTGTCGACAGGACCTCATCGATCCGTTGCATCGCAGACGCGCCGCGCTGAACGAGACTGATCGCGAAACCCATCATGAACGCTGGGAAGGTCAAGAGCCGAACGAAAATCGTAAAAGCGAACAAGCCTTGCGGCTCCATGCGCCCCGCCGAAATTTCCCCCAGACCCACGACGATGACCATGC
The DNA here is from genome assembly GCA_964565565.1 of uncultured Spirochaetaceae bacterium. Taxonomy (GTDB): domain Bacteria; phylum Myxococcota_A; class UBA9160; order UBA9160; family UBA4427; genus UBA4427. The sequence goes on from CAZMFM010000038.1 coordinate 7,516, forward strand.
CTAGCCCGGCGGCCGGAAGCAGTCCTGTGACCGCCGGCATCGCCGCAAAAATCCGGACCAGGCTGAGCTGCCGCGAACGCAAATGCTCATTGGCCTCGGCGAAGCGGGCGGCCTGATCGCGCTCCATCGCGTAGGCCTTCACGACCGCAATCCCGGCGATGTTCTCCTGAACGTCGTTCGACATCGAAGCCAGTGATTGTTGCATCGCCAGGCTGCGCAAGAATAGACGCCCACCGATCATCCGGGACAACAAGATGAACAACGGATAGGGAAGCATCATCAAGATGGCGAGCTTCAGGGAGACCGTGCTCATCGCGATGAACGCGCCGATAAAGATGATCGGGCTCTGCGCGACCGAGAGCAGGCCCGGGCCGAGCAACATCCGCACCGAGTTCAGATCGTTCACGCAGCGACTCATCAGGTCGCCGGTTCGCCAACGAAAATAGAAGGATTGCGGAAGCTTCTGGAGATGTTCGAAGAGATCGTTGCGGATCTCGTATTCGACTTCCCGGGCCGCGTTGAACACGAGCTGTCGCGAAATAAACCGAAGCCCGCCGCCCACCGCGGCCACCCCGGCGATCGCCCAACACCGTTGGATGACCTCGGACTTCGCAACGGCCGGATCGATCAAACCGCCAATCGCCCACCCAACGACGAGTGGCAGCCCATTGAGGGCAGCGGAATAACCCAGCACGACGAGATACCAGAGCGCGTAGTGCCGCCAATTTCGACGGATGTAGACCGAGAGTCGCCGCAGCGCATGCCGAACGGGAGAATCGCCACCGAGGTCGACGCGAGCCTCGTCGATCTCATCGGAACCCAGGTCAGTCTTCGCCTCGACGCTCATCGACCCATCCTTTGGGCCATACGATCGCGATCCCAACCGAGCCACCAACCTAGCAACGCCCATTGATGGGCGACGATGGTCCGCAGCGTGCCGCGCTCGAGATAGCGACGCGACGAAGTCGTTGCCGCTAGCGGTAACATCCGCAGCCGCCCGGCCCGCTTGATCCCACGCACGAGATCGAGGTCTTCCATCATGGCTACGATCGGCATTCCGCCCATTTGCTCCAACACGCTACGGCGTACGAATAACGCCTGATCGCCATAAGGCAGTCCGAAGAGCGTGACGCGAAGTGCGACGCCCCACTCGATCCAACGCTCGCGGAATCCGCGCTCCGCGAAGCGAAACGCAAAAGCACCACCGGCACAGCCAGGATCGGACATGGCCTCGCGCACTTCATCCAGCCACCCGGATTCGAGATCCGTGTCGGCATGGAGAAAGAGCACGATGCTCCCCGACGATTCTTCAAAACCCAACCGAAGCTGGCGGGCGCGCCCTCGCGGACTGACGAGGACCCGAGCTCCGGCGTCACGCGCGAGGCGGCAGGTCTCATCCGAGCTACCACCATCGACAACGATGACTTCTATCCCTTCGACCCCGGCTGCGACCACGCTCTCGACCGTTCGAACGATGCGTGCAGCTTCGTCGAGTGCCGGGATCACGACCGAGATTGTCACATCCTGAGCCTAGCCCTGTTCCCCAAAGCCCGCCCCGGCCCTTTGCGCCAGGAACCCCTGCCCGACCCGAGCCGACGCGCCCGGAAGATCAAGAATTGACTGCCCGAGAGGCTTTGCCTATCACTCGGCCGTGAGCCGACCCTCCGATCCTGACAAGAAGCCCTTTTCGACTACAGCCGCCCCTGCCTACGCGGCGGCCGGCGTCGATCTCGATCACGACGAAGCCTTCATCGACGACGTGAAGGAAATCGCCAAGAGCACCTTTCGACCGGAAGTGCTGAGCACGATCGGTGGATTCGCGGGCATGTTCAAGGCCCCGGAGCGCTATCAAAACCCCGTCTACGTCGCCGCAACCGACGGTGTGGGGACCAAGCTGAAGATCGCCGCCCAGATCGGCCGATACGACACGATCGGCATTGATTGTGTTGCGATGGTCGTCAATGATCTGATCGTTCAGGGCGCCGAACCGATCATTTTCCTCGACTATATTGCGATGGCCGATCTCGACAGGGCGATCGCCGGTGACGCGCTTCGCGGGATCGCTGAAGGGTGCCGGCGCGCGGGGGCGGCTTTGATCGGCGGCGAAACCGCGACGATGCCCGGCGTCTATCCCAAGGGCGAGCTCGAAATCGTCGGCTTCAGCGTCGGTGTCGTCGAGCGCGATCGGGTGATCGACGGATCGACCATCGCCGAAGGCGATGTCTTGGTCGGTCTGGCCTCGAGCGGCTTCCACAGCAACGGCTACTCGCTCGTCCGATCGATCGTCGACGCGGGAATCGCAGCGGGAAAATTCGACCTCTTCGAACAACCACCCGGGCTGCGAACCAGCCTGGCCAGCGCCTTGATTGCGCCCACACGGATCTACGTCAAACCGCTGCTGAATCTGATTCGCGATTTCGAGATCCACGGAATGATTCACGTCACCGGCGGCGGCTTCGAAGGCAATATCCCAAGAATCCTGCCCGCCGGCGTCCGTGCGCGGGTCGACACAGAGTCCTGGTCCCGACCGGAGATCTTCGAATGGATCGCCCGCGAGGGTGAACTTCCGGAGACCGAGCTACTGCGCGTCTTCAATTGTGGCATCGGGATGATCGCCATCGTGCCCGCCCCGTCCGTCGACGATATCCTGCAACGATTGCAAGGCCTCGGCGAACGCGGCTACAAGATCGGCGTGATCGAGCGCAAGACCGAGGACGAACCGGCAATCCTATTCGATCCGGGATTTCTCGGAACCGAGTAGAGGCTCCCCCCAATGGTCGAAATTTCGACGCTGGATTCGAGCGAGGCGCCCCGTGCGCGCCGTTGGGACGCGCTCATCCTCGGCAGCGGCGTAGCCGCATTGATCGCGGCCGCCCGCATCGGCTCCACGGGCCAGCGCGTCCTGGTCGTCGAGGAGGAAGCCAGAACGAAGCTGCCGCCGGCCGTGCGCGAGCCCTTCTTTCTGGCCGGGCTGCGCGACGAGGGTATTCTCGACGCCTGCCTGCGCAAACTCGCCGTCCCATTGATCGACCGACGGCGGCTCTCGACCGAGCGCCTCGCCTATCAGATCGCCGCCGACCCTTACCGGCTCGATATCGGACAACCGGTCGTCACGGCCGAGGAATTGGTCAATTGGGGCCTCGCCAAACCCGATGCGGCGCAAACCCTGATCCGGCGCTTGATCGAAGCGTCCGAGATCGAACGTCGACTCCTGCTCGAGGCGGCATTCGTTCGAATCGGTCGACGGGTCGCTGGACCCCGCCAGACGGCGATCGGAAATCACAAGCGAGGCATGCCAGGCGATGCGACTTCTGCCGAGGGCACGCTGCGCCAAGTCCTCGAAGCACAGATTCGAAGCCTCTCGAATGCGGGGCCGCACGCGCCTTCGCCGGAAGCCCAGGCCAGATTGCTGGGCCTCGGTCTTGGCGGCGGCGTCGGGTTCTCAGGCGAACCCCCGTGGCTGCTCGATCTGCTTCGCAAGCGGGTGTCCTCTCTTTACGGTGACTTTCGAACCCTCAGCGGCGACTTCGAAATGGTTTCGGTCTCCGGGCAGCCGGGTATTCGCGTCACCAGCAGCGGCGAGATCTGGCTCGGTCGGGCGCTCGTGTTGAGCGCACCGATGTCTGCCTTGCGTGAAAGCCTAGGCACAAATCCGATGCATCCCGCCCCGAGCTTCCTCGAAGCATCTGGCGCACGCGGCTACCGGGGTGTCTTTCTCTACCGGGTTCCCATCTCCGTCCTGCCGGAGGGCATGAGCGCTCGCATCATCATGCCCGATCCGGATTCCGCGGACGACTCACTGGGAACGGTGACCGTGACGGCTTTTCCGAGCCAGACGCATTCTGGACATGTCGATCTCGTCGCTCGCTCGATCGTCTCGGTCGACGAGCCAGCCGAACTCCCCGAACGACTGACGGTGTTGCGACAAGCCATTGCCGGTCGACTCGAAAAGCTGATGCCATTCTGTGGGGATCGACTCCGTTCGATCGAGGTCGCGCCCCCTCGCTGGGACTCGGACGACGGTTGGCTCGAGGACCCTCAACCCGGCACCGGTTGGCCTGCAGAAATCGACCTGCGAGTCTCTTCCCGCTTCCCGATCTATCATCTGGATCGCGCGGGCGCCGGGGGGCTCGGACTCGAAGGCGATCTACTGCTCGGCTGGCGCGGCGGAGACGCGATCGCCGGCGAACTGACCTAACGCGATCGTGAGTCGGCGATACCGAAACTCAATGGCATGGCTGGACCGACCGGCCGAGCCTTTGGAAGAGAGCTGATTAGATTGGATCCGGACGTGCAACCGACCGAAGACGAAGAACTAGCAAATGCGATGGCCGCCGTTCCGTCGAAGGAGGCAGGTGCGAAGGCGTCCCAATCCATGCGACGTCTTATGCGCAGATCCTTGGAGCATTGGCGAAAACTCGTCATCGTTCTCATCCTCGCCACTGCTTTTGCCGCCAGCCGTTTCCTTCGCGCATGGATCTTCAAACCCCTTCTCGACGATGTCCTGGTTCCGGCAGCCAATGGCACTCTTGAATTTGCGGCCGTCGAGGACGAAATCTGGCAGCTCGGTGGGCTGATCGGCGCGACACTCATTCTGACTCCCTTCGCGATGTTCTTCAGGAACTACCTGGCGAATTGGGTGGTCTCGAAGGTTCGCAAGGGAGTCGACCTCGATGTTGCCCGAAAATTCCTCAACGCCCCCTTGCGAATTCACCGACACGGATCGACCGGCGACCTGCTCTCGCGCGCACTGACCGATGCGCGAATGGCATGCGAAGGGTTGATCTTCTTGTATCGCGACGTGACCAATAGCGTGGTCATGCTGCTTGGCGGACTGGTCACGATGTTCGCGACGAGTTGGCAACTCGCCCTGCTCAGCATGTCGACGGTCCTTCCCTCGCTCTTCCTTTTGCGATTCTTCGGGCAGCGAATTCAAAAGCAAACCCGTCGTCGACAAGAAGTCCAGGGAGACCTGTCGCAGCGTCTGATCGCCATCCTCTCCGGCATCAAAGTCATCAAGGCTTTCCGTGGCCATGAGGCTGAATTGGTCGCCTTCGAACGGGAGACGGAACGCTTCTTCAAACGCCATATGAAGGTGATCACGAATCGCGTTCTCGCCAAATCGTCCACCGAGGCGCTCAATCAATTCATCGGCGCCTTGATTCTCGGCGTCGGCGCCGTCCTGACGTTCAGAGAGTTGTGGGATGTCACGATTGGCACGCTCGCCGCCTTTGGAATGATCCTGGTCACGAGCTACAAGCCGATCAAGACCCTCTCCATGGCGTATACGAACATCGTAGAAGCCATGGCGAGTGGCGACCGACTCTTTCAGGTCCTCGACATGGAGCAAGAGCCCCCGGATCGACCCGGCGCCCGGGCCATGACGGGACTGTCCAAGAGCATCCGCTTCCGCGATGTGCATTTCGACTACGGGGAAGGCGAAATCCTGCGCGGCATCGATCTCGAAGTGCGATCCGGAGAAGTGATCGCCATCATCGGCCGAACCGGTACCGGCAAGAGCACCCTGATGGACCTACTCCTGCGGTTCCACGATCCAACGGCCGGCGCAATCGAAATCGATGGCGTCGATCTACGTGACCTGAAACGAAACTCATTCCTCGACCATGTCGCAGTCGTAACCCAGGAGCCTTTTCTTTTCGACGAAACGATCGGCGAAAACATCCGATACGGTCGACTCGATGCCAGCGACGAAGAAGTTCGCGAAGCCGCCAGGGCCGCTTCGGCCGACGAGTTCATTGAAGAATTGCCCGACGGATACGACACTTCGGTCGGGGAATTCGGACTTCGGCTCTCCGGTGGACAACGACAACGCATCACGATCGCACGGGCGATTCTCTGCAATCCGGCGATTCTCGTCTTTGACGAGGCGACCAGCGCCCTCGACGCCAAGACGGAACGTGCGGTACAGGTTGCCATCGACGCGCTACGTGGCGAACGCACGATCTTCATCGTCGCCCATCGACTGACCACGATTCGGCATGCGGACCGCATCGTCGTGATCGATGAAGGTCGAGTCGCCGAAATAGGTGATCACGAAACGCTGATGCGCAACGCCGGAATCTACCGCGAATTGATTGGCGCGAATGAGTCCGAGGCCAACTCAAAAACTCCCCCAGACCACGGATCATCGCTCGGTCAGTAGTTCCGAATAGAACCGCTCCATCCAGGCGGCGAAGCGATCGGGACGGAAACGTTCTGCGGCTTCGCGCCTCGCCGCCTCACCCATCCGCGTGCGACGCGCACAATCCCCAAGCAGGTCTTTCCAGGCCGCCGCCAGCGATGTCGCACGCTCTTCGACGAGCATGCCGGTCTGGCCGTTGGAGATGATCTCGGGAATCGCGCCGCGCCAGGTGCCTACGAGTGGCAACCCGATAGCGGCCGCCTGCAGCAGTGCTCGACAAGTACCATCCGACCCGGGAACCAGAAACGTGAAGACGTCGAGGGTGTTCAGCACATCCGCATAGTCTTCGGTGCGGTAACCGGCGAAAATCACGTTCTTCCCCAAACCCAACGCACGCACCGGATCCCGAGCGACTTCGTCTTCTCGTGTGCCACGCCCGATCAACACCAGATGAACATCGGGCTCTTCGGGCACGATCTGGGAAAGCGCTTCGAAGAGAAGGTCGAATCGGCGATGCTTCTGCATGCGCGCGACGACACCGATTAGCCGAGCTTCTTCGGAAACGCCCAGGGCACGCCGCATTTCCCGGCGATCTCGGCGAATCGCCAACGCCCCAAAATCGATCGCGCCACAGGTCGAGGCAATCTTTCGCCCGCCACGCAAAGACTGATTCGCTGCGGCCGAGCGATCGCTTACACAGACCAGGCCATCGCAGGCCCGGCCGAAGAGCCAGCGATTCCACGGCCATCCACGGAGGGCCTCGGCGCTAGAAAGCGAGCGGACCAACTTCGTTCTGCGTGGCTCGGAAGGCCTTTCCCGAAGTCCGAGGCGCAGGGCGCGTGCTGCCAGCACGTGGTCTCGACTATGCCAACAATGAACGATGTCGTAGGGGCCCCCGAGTTCATCGGTCTCGAGCCAACTTCGCAATTGGAGAACGCGATCCCCGTCTCCCACAGCAACCGAGCTTCTCTCGGCCGAAACCGATCGGATCGGATCCAGCCCCAGCTGGCAGGCTTCTTGCCAAAGACTTCGATTCGAATGCATCGGTGCTTCCGGACAAACGAGATCGACCTGATGGCCTCGCGCTCGAAGCGCCCTCATCAAGACGAGCATCGGTTCCGCGGGGCCCGTCCACTTCCAATCGTGCACGAGCTGGAGGATCTTCAATCGAGCCGATCCCCTTCGTTTGGCAGCGATCGATACGCCCAGAGCTTCGCGTATTTGAGAAAAACGTAGAACGAGCTTGCAACGGCAATGATGAATCCCGGCATCCCATCGAGAAATCCCGCGCGCAAGACATAACAGCGAAGAAAACGAGCCGGGGGTCTCAGGACCAGGTCGCGAACCCGAAATCTTGCGCCGTCTCGTGCCAGCCCCCGAGCGGCCTGGTCGCTGAAAAATTGAATCCGTTCGACCTGGTCCGCCAGATCCCGGTAGCTGTAGTGGAACAGCTCGCCTTCGAGGCGGCGAGTGGGACCCTCAACCTCGACGCGACCATGGGGATCGCGCCCGACAAAGCGGGCTCTTGATTTACAGAAGAGTCGCAGCTTCCAATCCGGATAGAAGTCACCGTGTCGAATCCAGCGTCCGAGATGGTAGGTAGCGCGGTTCAGTAAATAGGCGACGGGAGCTTCTCGACCAGCAAGGACCTGGCCCCGCTCTTCAAGCACCCCGCGAATCGACGTCGCCAGCTCATCCGAAACGACTTCATCTGGATCGACGATCAGCACCCAATCGTGCTTCGCCAATGAAGTCGCATAGCGTTTCTGATCGACGTCCCCCGCATAGCGTCGACGTTCCACGCGAGAGGCCAAGCGCCGAGCGACCGCTTCGCTTCCGTCCAGGCTCTTGTCGTCGACGACGACGACGATCTCATCCGCCCAGTTCACGGCCCGAATACAGCGTTCGAGTTCCGCTTCTTCATTGCAGGCCAGGATGCAGACGGAGAGTGGCTGGCTCATCCGCGAATGCGCTCAACCGATCGAACGCCCTTCACCTTGCGGATCTGCCGCATCACCCCGGCCAACACGTTCACGTCCTGTACCCAGAGCTCAAAAATCTGCTCGGCCGCTTTGCCAGGCGTCTCATTCGCCGATGCGCTGGCGGATCCGATATTGATTCCGGCCGCGGAGATCGTATTCGTGATTTTGGCGAGGATTCCGGGCTCGTCGCGAGACATGATCCGAATCGAGACGGCACGCCGAACGGTGGTTTCGAGATCCCACTCGACGGGGATCCTCCGCTCGGGATCGAGAGTAAAGACCTTGACGCAGCCTCGGGTATGAACGGTGACGCCTCGGCCGCGCGTCACGAAGCCGATGATGTCGTCTCCAGGCAAGGGCTCACAGCAGCCCGCGAACCGCACCAGGACGTCCGGCGTTCCCGAAACCCGAACGCCCGAAGAGGAGCGTCGCGTCTCGCGCTGAAAGAGTCTTCTCAAACGTTTCGGAACGACTGCCGCGGCCGCAGAGGACTCGGGCTCTGGTTCTTCGGCACCGCCCCGAAGCTTTCGCACGAGGATCCCCGCCGCGATCTTTCCATAGCTGATCGCTGCAAAGAGATCATCGATCGTCCTGCCGCCAAATTCATTCTCGGCATAACGAGTCAGGCGGCCGTCGTCGCGTACCTGCGAAAGCGTAAGATCGTTTCGCTTGAGCTCGCGGCCAAGAATGTCGCGGCCCAGATCAATCGCCCTCGACTTCTCCGCCTGGCGAATCGAATGGCGAATATGGTTTCGGGCCTTGCTCGAAACGGCGATGTCGAGCCAATCCTTCTTCGGCGCTTGGCTCGGGCTCGTAACGATCTCGACAGTATCCCCATCCTTCAGGCGATGGCGGAGCGGAACCAGACGACCATTCACCTTCGCCCCGGCGCAATGGGACCCGACCTCACTGTGAATCGCATAGGCGAAATCGATCGGCGTTGCGCCCGAAGACAGGTTGATGACTTCGCCCGTTGGCGTAAAAACGAAGACCTCATTCGGAAAGAGGTCGAGCTTGACGGCATCCAGAAATTCGTGCGGATCCGAAATCTCCTTCTGCCATTCGACCAATTGCCGGAGCCAATCGAATTTCGAATCGTCGTGGCCGGCCTCGAAATTGCCCTCTTTGTATTTCCAATGGGCGGCGATTCCGAGTTCCGCATCACGATGCATTTCGACGGTTCGGATCTGGACTTCCATGCGTTCACCGTATTCGCCGATCACCGTCGTATGGAGCGAGCGATACCCGTTGGGTTTGGGCAAGGCGATATAGTCCTTGAAGCGCCCTGAAACAGGCGCCCAGACTGAATGAATCTGGCCGAGCACGGCATAACAAGTCCCGATTCCACTGTCGACGATGATTCGAAATCCGATCGCATCGTAGATCTGTTCGAGTTCGAGATCCTGGCTCTTCATCTTTGCGTGAATCGACGAGATATCCTTGACCCGCCCCTGCACCTCACATTGCAGGTCGACGTCGGCCAGCTTCGCCGAGATGATGCCGATCACGTCCTCGATATAGGCTTCACGTTCGTCGCGACTGATCAGGAGTTGCGCCTCGAGTTCTTCCGCGACGTCGGGCTCGAGAGACCTGAAGGCCAGATCCTCGAGTTCCTGCTTCATCCAATACACGCCTAACCGATGGGCCAGGGGCACGTAGATATCCATCGTCTCCTGAGCGATGCGACGACGCGAATCTTCTTTCATATGGATGATCGTGCGCATATTGTGGAGTCGATCCGCGAGCTTGATCATCAGAATGCGAATATCCTCGGACATCGCGATGAGCATCTTGCGGAAGTTTTCGGCCTGCTGTTCGCGGGCGCTGCGGAATTCGATCCGCGCGATCTTCGTCAGGCCCTCGACGAGAAACGAAACCCGCGGGCCGAAGAGGCGCTCGATCTCATCGCGCGTCGTCAGCGTATCTTCGAGGGTGTCGTGAAGCAGTCCGGCGATGATCGTGTCTTCGTCGACGTTCAGATCGAGCAGGATGCCGGCCACTTCGAGGGGGTGAATCAGATAGGGCTCACCCGAGAGCCGCTCCTGACCGTCGTGGACCTTCGCCGTAAACACGTAGGCGCGCTGCAGGCGCTCGACGTCGACCTGCGAATTGTAGTCGAGCATGCGATCGGCGATGTCGTTGAATCGAAGCATTCCGAAGCAAAAAGCCCTTGAATCTCAATAGCTTATCCAGAGAGAAGACTCGGAACAGGGTACCGGGAGGAGCGCTCTGGGGCAACGCGGCCTAGCTCGACTGCAATGCGTTCCAGCGCTCCAGGACGGCCGGCCGACCATAGGTCTCAGCGATCGCTTCGCCGCGCCCCTCGCGAACAGCACCAATGACCTCGAGAACCTGATCGACCGCTCGATCCAGATCATCGTTGACCACCGCGAAATCGAAGATCTCTGCCGCGGCGAGTTCTCGATCGACCAGCGCCATGCGCCGTTGAATGACGTCCTCGTCGTCGGTCCCGCGGCCGCGAAGTCGCGCTTCGAGTATCTCGAGGTTGGGCGGCAAGAGAAAAATCAGACACGCGCTCGGCCGTCGCGTGCGAACCTGCCGCGCGCCCTGCACCTCGATCTCGAGAACGACGTCCTGGCCGAGCTTCAACGGGCCGTCGATCGCCTGCCAACTCGTCCCATACGCGTTTCCATTGTATTCAGCGTGCTCGAGAAACGCGTCGCCTTCACGCAACGCACGAAATCCGCGATCACTCACGAAGTGATAGTGGACGCCGTCCACTTCTCCAGCGCGTGGCGCCCGCGTCGTATGCGAGATCGAAAGCTGCAAGCGCGCGTCCCGGGCCAGGATGCGGGCGCAGATCGTCGTCTTCCCAGTGCCCGAGGGCGCTGCAATCACGAAGACCTTTCCTGTGGTCTTCGACGCTCGATCCGAATCGCCTTCCCCCTTCGCGTAGGAACTCACTCTCCGCCCTCATCGTCGAAGTCGGGCGCCAGGCGAGCAGCGATCGTCTCGGGCGTAATCGCAGAGAGAATGACGTGATCGCTATCGGTCACGACGATCGATCGCGTTCGCCGCCCCTCGGTGGCATCGACGAGTTTCCCGCGCTGTCCGGCCTCTTCGCGCAGTCGACGCATCGGCGACGAACTCGGCGAGGCGATCGCGATCACACGCGCCGCCGTGACGAGATTGCCGTAGCCGATATTGACCATTGTCGGCGCGACGGCCACGTTTCGATCCCGAGCCGGCGGACTCGTAGCGCCGCCGGACGAAGCGCTGGCTCCTGACGACGAGGAGGACGCCGATCGCTCCCCGCGACCGCGCTCCCTGGAAGCGGCGTTACTCAATATTCTGTACCTGTTCGCGAATTCGCTCGAGCTCCGTTTTGAGCTCGACGACATCTTGCGCCAAGGGCGCATCGCTTGCCTTCGAGCCCACCGTATTCGCCTCGCGACCCAGCTCCTGAAGCAGGAAGTCGAGCCGACGCCCCACCGGTTTTCCACGATCCGCCGAAGCAAGGGTTTCGCGAAACTGCGCGACGTGACTCTGTAATCTCACGAGTTCTTCGGTGATGTCCAAGCGATCCGCAGCGATTACGATCTCCTGATGAAGGCGTGCATCGTCGAGCAACCCGACGTCGCGCTTGATCTGCTCGGCGCGCTTGATCAAGCGCTGCTTCGCGACGACCAGGACCTCCCCTGAGCGACGCTCGAAGGCCTGCGCCAATGCTTCGATCCGCGACAACCGACCGTCGAACTCGACGGCCAGGGACTCTCCCTCCGCCGCCCGCATCACGATCATCGCTTCGAGCGCTTCGTCGATCGCTTCCCGGAGCGGCGCAACCAGCGCCTCGGAGTCGACCTCGGCTTCGACGACACGGGTTACTCCCGGCAGGCCCAAAAGCGAGGCCACACTGAGTGGTTCACCCAGCGCGTGTCGCTCGCGCAGGACGTTCGAGGCTTCGACGTATTGCGCGACAATCTCGTGATCGATTTCGAGTGTCGTGGCCGAATCGGCCATGGTCAGATTCGCAGTGACGTCGACCTTGCCCCGCGAAAGGCCAGCCTGGATGCGCTTCTTGAGGGCCGATTCCTGGTCGGCCAGGATCCGCGGGAGTCGAACACGCAGGTCGAGGTGTCGATGGTTGACGCTGCGCACCTCGACTTCGAGTCCGAAGCCATCCATCTCGCGTCTCGCCCTGCCAAAACCGGTCATGCTGTAGATCACTTTTCTTCCTCATAGACGGCAAGAATTCCGGGCAGTCGTTCGCGCAGCTCCCGGCCGCCGACCGTGGCCGTACCGACCTTTTCCACGGCCACGGAGGCCGCCGCGTTCGCCACGATACACGCGTCGGGGAGCGACGCGCCCGCCGCGCGACAAAGTCCGAGCGCGGCAATCGACGTATCCCCTGCACCCTGTACATCGTAGACCTCGAGCGCCCGGGTGGGCACATCGAATCCATGGCCGGCCTCATCGAGCCCACTCATCCCAGAACGCCCGCGCGTCACGACCACCTCGCCACCGCCGAGCTCGCGCTGGATTTTTTCGAGCAGATTGCGGCGGGCCTCGAAGTTGGCACCACTCCCGGCAACGAAGCGCGTCGCCTCCTCGAGATTCGGCTTCACCAACGATGCACCCCTGAAGCGAGCGAGTTCGCGCTTCGGATCTGCCACCACGAAAGTACCCTGACTCCTGGCGAGTTCGATCACCCAGCGCGCCAAACCATCGCCAAAGAGCCCCTTGTCGTAGTCTTCGAGAACCACGACCTGACAACCCTCGATCGATTCCGCGATCGTCTGACGAAGCCGTTCTCCGAGCGTCGAATCGATCGCGGCATCGTCCTCCCGATCGAGTCGAAGCATCTGTTGGCCGCGGGCGACGACACGAAGCTTATGGGTGGTCGGACGATTGGGCGTACGCAGGATGCCCGACGTCGCCATGCCCAGCGACTCAGCGAGGGAAACGAGGAAGTCACCCTCTCGATCATCGCCCGCCAGGCCGACCAGTCGGCAATCCGCGCCAAGCGAAATGACGGCACGCGCCACATTGGCGGCCCCACCCAGGGCAAGACTAGTCTCCTGCACGCGCACGATGGGGACGGGTGCCTCGGGACTGACCCGCTCGACATCCCCTCCACGATATTCGTCAAGGATGAGGTCACCGACGACCAGAACCCTGAGTTCGCAGAGCTCATCCAGGATCGCTTCGATCCGCCCAAGACGTTCGCTCATCATTCCAACTCCGATTTCCGCTTCCACGATCGATCGACCCAATCACTGCTGCGGTCCGCCCACGTCAACCGCTCGACCGACGAACCCGGGCATCGTCCGCAAGCAATGCCTCCGCGAGCCCCCCGGCGTCCGGTCGCCCACGAAGATGCCACAAAAGGAGCCCCCAACGCTCTGCCAATCGCCGACGGCCGTTCGAAGAGACCAATGCGAGGCCCATCAACCCGACCAGGCTGACCGCCGTTCGCGACACGCGAAGCAAGCGCACGATGGACGCGACCGCGCGACCTGATCGGCGCTCGAGAAAGCGATCAAGGGAGCGGTTGTACTCAATGCGCGTGGCAAGCCCGACCCGTCGTTTACTACTTGCCCCGAGTCGATGGCTGGCTCGAAGCGACGAACAATGCAGAACCTGATAGCCGGCTTCGCGAACGCGCAAGCAATAATCCGTTTCTTCGAGAAAGAAGAAATAGCCCTCATCTAGTAGACCGATCTTCTCGACCAGCTCACCGCGAATGAAGAAGACCGCACCCCGCACGGCTTCGACTGCGCGCGACAAATCATCGTTCTCGGCCGCACCAGAACGCCTAGCGAGACGAGAGGCCTGTGGTCGAATCAGCCGCAAAAGAGAGTCGGGCAAGAGCTCGCTCATGAGGTCCGGCAAGGCGTGAACCGATCGCTGGCGACGTCCGTTCGGGTGAGTCAACTCGGCTCCCAGAACCCCGGCGTCCGCCCTCTCCTCCAGGATCCGCATGCCACGAAAGAGCAGGTCGCGATCGATTTCAACGTCGCTATTCAAGAGCAGGACATGGCGGCCGCGACGCTGCCGTAAGCCATGGTTGACCGCCGCCGCAAAACCGCGATTGCGAGCCAATGCGATCATCTTCGGCGCGACGGGTGCCGAGAGCGCGCAGGCGACACTGTCATCTCGGGATCCGTTATCCACGACGATCGTCTCAACGAGGAGTTCCCGGTGAGCGCGGCATGCCTCGTAAACAGACTGCAGACATCGTGCGAGCAGATCGCTCGTCTCGTAATTCACGATCACGATGGTCAGGTCGATCACGTCGATACACCACCTACCGTGTCGGGGTGGCGCGGCGCACGACGCGTCTGTTCTACCCGAACCAGAGCGCGGGACACCGCCGCATCGGCGTCATCGACGGAGATCATCCGAAGGCAGCGATGATCGATCGGACAGTCCCGCTGGTAGCAGGGCCGACAATCATGTGCCCCTTCGAGCACCTGGATCTGGTCGAGATTGTCCGCCGTCTTTTCGAGCGAGGTTGGTCCGAAAAAGATCACACTCGGCGTCCCAAAGGCCGCTGCCACGTGACGCGCGCCGGCGTCGTTGGCGATCAAGGCCCCGGCCTTCCGAAGCAAGGCCTTGAGCCCACCGAGGTCGAGTGATCCGTCGAGTACCGTCGGATGGGATTTCATGCCCTGCTCAATGGCCGAAAGAATGGCCCCTTCGCCCGGACCGCCAAGAAGAATGACGTGGCGCCCTCGGTCGGCGAATCGATCCGCGAGTTGCGCATAATATTCGACCGGCCAGCGCTTTGAGTCACCGAAGCTCGCACCCGGCGCGAAGACGACTGGGGGATCAGAATCGAGCTGTCGCAGGGTAAATCCCTGACGAGCCAAGACCCCGTCGAGTCGCGCTTCCTCGCCCTCCGTGACACGCAGGTCGAGTCGCAGGTCCTCGGTCGGCGCGCCCACGGCATTCATCAGACCCGCAACAAACCGTTCTCGGGAGACAAGGCGCCTCGGTCCCCATTCACCCGGCGCTTGGACAACTTCATTGAGCAAGCGCCGTCGCAACGGATCCCGCGCATAGCCAACAATTCGAGACACCCGGCCCCAACGCATACGCAGGGCGGAAGAAATCGATTCAGGAATGACGATGCCGCGGTCGAAACCGAAACCGGAGACTCGCTGGGCTTCCTCACGCAGCGCCCTCCAGCCTGCTGATCGGGGGGCGACGGGCCAAAGCTCGTCCAGGCTTTCGCCGCCCTCGAGCAACGGAATGAGATCGACTGGCATTTGGCCGACGATCCACGCGTCGGGTTTCGCTTGACGCAGTGCGCGAAGTCCGGGCGTGGACATCACCACATCACCCAGCCAATTGGGACAACGCACGAGAATTCGTTCGACCGAAGGCGCCGGCCGTCGGCCCGTCATTGCGACGTCCCGTCGGCCTCGAGCTCCGGCCTATTCGAAGTGAGCTTGAGTCGCATGATCTTTTCTACAACGGAAGCCGGCGCAATGACACGCATACAGGCTGGGTCTACACAGCCTCGCCGGCACGGACTACAGGGCAAGGGGATATGCGCACGACGCGAAGGGGAATACCGCCACGGTTCGTTTTGGATCGGATCCGTCGGGCCGAGCAATTGAACGACCGGTACGCCCGAAAGCGACGCAGCATGCAAGGGGCCGGAATCGCACGACACGAAGACCGAGGCACGCGCCAGGAGCGCGAGCAAATCATCGAATTCACGTGTCTCGGGGGCTGCCACGATCGCCCCTTCGCCCAGCCGAAGGATCTCGTCGACGGCGCTTCGATCTCGGCGCCCGCCCCCGGCGGCGATCCAGACGCTCACACCCTCCCGAGACAGGCGGCGCGCCACTTCGGCCCAGGCGACTGGCGCATAACGTTTGTGACTGGCTCGCGGACTACTCCCGGGGTGAATCAGGACGAAGCCGACTTCCCGTTCGCGGTGCGATATACGCAGGCGAGCCGTTAGTCGGGCCTCCGCCAAAGTAGACGGAGCGAGGAAGGGCCCGCGGGAAATTTCGACATCCGGAATGAGCGCCTTCACCAAAGCCGCATTGCGTTCGTAGCGCGAGACCCGAGAATTCGGGAGATCGACATTGCGATTCGCGAAGAGCTCCGAGAATTCTCGCGCCCCGCGTCGGCCATAGCCGAACCGAATCGGTGCGCCTGAGATTCTCGCCAACAGCCCACTTTTCAGGATTCCATGGAAGTCCAACACGAGATCGAAGCGACGCGCTCTCAAGCGGCGCACGAATTGGCCCAGGCGCCTGACGAGCGACAGCCCGTCGGCCGCCTTGAGAAATTCGACCAGATCTTCACGGGGAAAAATCATCGCCTCGTCGACAAATTCAGCTCGCTCGACGACCCCGGCCGCGCTCGGCTCCACCAGCCAAGTCAGGTGGGCGCCCGGATAGCGGGAACGCAGCGCCTTGACCGCAGGCAACGTACGAATCACGTCGCCCAGGGCGCCGAGCCGAATGACGAGAATCCGCTCCGCATCGTGGACACCACGCTCTTCGCGGGTTGGACTCGCTCGCCCTTCGCCGTCGGCTTGGGTGCTCAAACGCGCGGAGGCCCCGGGCGTTTGTTTCAACGCCTTTTCGCCTGGGCTTTCTGTCGATCGGTGGGGGGGGACCATGAGAAAAGGACGGACGCCTCGCCGAGCAGTGGCCCGATCGATAGGATACGGAGCATGCGAATCGCGCGCACCCTCTCCCTCTACCTGATGCGTGAGACTCTCGTCTATTGCGCGCTGGCCTTCTTTCTTTTGACGCTCGTGCTCCTGACACAGAATCTCTTGCGACGCCTCGACGAGCTTTTCCTGATCGGCATGACATTGAAAGACGTCGGTGCCGTGATCGCGTGCATCTTTCCGGTTGCCCTCTCGTACTCGATCCCCCTGGCTTTTCTAGTCGGCATCACCTTGTCGATCAGACGCTTCGGTGCCGACGGTGAACTCCGCGCGTTGGGCGGCGCAGGAATCAGCCCGATTCGCTTTCTTCTGCCCTACCTCCTGCTCGGGCTCGTCGCGACCGCGATTTCCGGCTGGTTGCTGAACTCCGTCGAACATGAGTCTCGCCGCGCGCTCGTGCAGCTATTCAAAACCACCGCGGCGCGCGGCGCGATTCTCGAGCCCGGAAAATTTCGACAGATCGGCCCGCGGCTTGTCTTCGTTACGGATCGCGACCGAGATGGAAAGCTCCGCGGCGTCATGATTCTCGATCAGAGCAAGAGCGAGAGGCCCTACCGCATCTTTGCCGACCAGGGCCGCTTTCGCTTCAACGACGAGAGCGCCGAGATTGAGTTCGAGCTCTGGGACGGAGATCTACATTTCGCACCCACCGAAGGAAAGCCGGATCGATATGAGCGAATTCATTTCGAGTCGTTCAACTATCAGATCAGCGTTCGTCACATCCTGGGTGGCGACTTCGGACCGGTGCGACCGAAACAGATGAATCTCGAGGAGCTTCAAAACGTCCTCCTTCGCGCAGAGGCCGGCGATCCTCTTCGCGAACTCGACCAACGAAACCCCATCGAGTACAAGCTGGAGATCCATCGCCGCCGCGCCTTGCCTCTTGCTCCGGTCCTCTTCGCGGGCGTCGCCGTTCCGATCGCGCTCGCCAGCGAGTACCGCAGTCGCGCGTTAGGCCTCTTGTTGGTGCTCACCGTGGCATTCGGGTACTACGCGCTCACGGCGGCGATGCAAGCCGTGGCCCACCAGGGCTGGCTCAGTCCAGCTGTCGCGACCTGGACACCCAATTTGCTCTTCGCCGGGCTGGCGATCCTGCTCTCTCGGATTGAACGAGTACGCATTCCGGCATGAATCCCCGGGACTCGACAGACTCCATTCATCACGATTCGGCCGGGTTCCGTCTGGCCGTTTCCCCGGAGTATTCGATTTGTTTCGGCGCAGTTTTGTGGACCGATGCACGGGACTTCGAACAGAGCATGGCGCAAGCCCGAAGTGTCGCCGGCGGACGTGGCCCGAACTGGATTCTCAAGTCGCCGCGGAGCCCAAAGCGAATTCGAGTCCGACCGTGCCGACACGGCGGAGTGATTGGACCGTGGCTCGGCGATCGTTCACTGAGTGCGACGCGTGTGCTGCGCGAGTTTTCGCTCTGGAACGCACTCTTCCAGCAGCGTATTCCGCTGCCCGTTCCCGTTTTTGCAATCAGTCGACGGCAGGGATTTTTCTGGCGCTCCGCCTTCGCATCAATCGAACGAGAGGATGCCCTCGACGGGCTGGCGTGGCTGGAGGGAAGCCCATCCGTGACGCAAATCGAGACGATCTGCGTCGCCTTCGCGGAGTCGACCCGCCGCTTGCATGACGCCGGCGCGATTCACGGCGACCTCCAGATACGAAACATCCTGGTCGAGTCGCAGCACTGTCTCTTCATCGATCTCGATCGAACCCACATCGTCCATCGCGTCTCACCCCGTCAGCGTGTGCGCGAACTACTTCGATTCGCCCGCTCCCTCGAGAAGACGGGCCATGCAGAAATCACGTCCAAGCGTTATCGCGCGATCGTTTTATCGGCCTATTGCAACGGGGACCGAAGTCTTCGTCACGCGATGATGCGATGGTCTCCGCTCGAGGCAGTCGGAATGCTTCGCCATCGAATCGCCTGGCGAATCGCCCGCGTGATCTCAAAGCCTTCCGGCACGGCGTAGCCGCTCTTCCAGATTGTCGAGCATCTCTTCTTCGTTCTCGAACTCGACTTCGATCTGCAGCACCCACAAACTCTCATCCCCCAGCCATTCGGGCAGGATCTTCAAAGCATCTTTCTCCGTCGTCAACCATAGAAGCGAATTGTGGTCGAGATCGGCGCAATCTGCACGAACGTAATCATGGTGATCCGAGAAGCGTCGCTCAGTCACGACTTGCGCCCCGAGCGATTCGATCGTCCGCCGCACTGATGCCGGTTCAGCCACTCCGGAGAGTAGCCCGACCCGTCGATCTCGAAGGTCTTCCAGGGCGAATTCCCGTTCTCGATCGAGCGAGACCAGACGAGTCGGACGGCGAATGGCGTGGAAGGTCTCTTGCTGGTCCGTCGCAAACGCCGTCGCGACTTCCTCTCCAGGGAGTCCGCCCTGGCCTTCACCCCGTCGTCCGAGGGCGCCATCGACCACGCAGAACCAATCCGCATAGCGAAGCACTCGTGGATTCTCTCGCAATGGTCCGGCCGGCAACAGGCGTTGGTTTCCAAAACCCGAAACGCCGTCGATACACACGATGTCGAGATCTCTCGCGACACGATGATGTTGAAAGCCATCATCGAGGACCAAGATTTCGGCGTCGAAAGCCGAAACCGCATGATGACCAACGACTCGACGATCTCGCCCGACCAGAACCGGAACGCCCGGCGCATGGGCCGCCAGGACGAAGGACTCCTCGCCAGCATCCACAACCCTCGAGTGAATGTATGACCCGTCCGAGACCACGGTCACGGGTTTTCGACTACGCCCCTTGTAGCCACGGCTCGCCAGCACGACACGCCAACCCCGCCTTTGCAGACCCGATGCGATTCGCGCCGCCACAGGCGTCTTACCGGCACCGCCAACCGTCAAACCACCAACGCTCACGACGCCACAGGCGAGTCGGCCCCGACCCGCCGCATTGCTGCGCATGAAGGCGCGATGGACGAGCGCTCCCAGCCCGTAGAACACAGAGGCCAGCACCAGCAATCGACGAACCAACGCGCGCATCATCCCGGGTCGAGGGAGCGTCCGGCCCCGGCGAGGACTTCTTCGATCATTTCCCGGGTCCGCGCGACGCTCCCGCGGTGCGCCTCGAGATTTTCTCGGCCGATCTCGCCGCGCACGCGACAGGCCTCGAGGTCATCGAAGGCCTCCACGATTGCCTGCACCAGACCATTCGAATCCCCGACGCATTGACCCGCCCGACCGACCTCGAGAATCCCAACGACCTTCCTGGCATTTTCAAAATGCGGTCCGAACAAGACCGGACATCCCGCGTGGACGGGCTCGACGAGATTGTGTCCGCCGACGGGAACGAGCGTCCCGCCGACAAAGGCGATCGAGGCCGTCGCATACATCGCCGACAATTCGCCGAGCGTATCGAGAACGAGCACTTCCCCCGGAACGAGATGACGCCCTTCGAGGCGGCTGCGCAGATGAACGCGACGACGACGATCGCGGCATAGATTCAGGAGTTCGCGGGAGCGCTCGGTCTGACGCGGCGCCAACACCAAAACGAAGCCGTTGCCCGCCTTCTCCGCCGCATCGAGGGCATCGAGCAAGGCAATCTCTTCGTCGGGATGCGTACTGCCGCCCACGACCACGGGGACATCCGCCAGGGCGCGAATCAGATCGATCGCGAGCGCAGGCTGTTCTTTCGGAGGATCGAGTTTGAGATCCCCGGTCACGCGCACGCGCTCTTCCGGCACGCCGAGCGAAACGAAGCGCTCGGCATCGAGATCCGTTCTCGCCCCGACGGCCTCGATCCGACGAAGCGTCGGGCCGAGCAGGGTTCGAAGCCTGCAGTAACGGGGAAAGGAACGGTCCGACAAGCGACCGGACGCCACCACTACGGGCACTCCGCGTCGCGCGCAGCCAGCAATCCAATTCGGCCAGAGTTCCGTTTCGATCAAGACCGAGAGCAGCGGACGACCACGACTGATCGCTGCCTCGACACACCAGGGATGATCGAAAGGGGCGAGATTCGAGGGCATCGAAGGCAGCTCGCGACGAAACACGCTGCGGCCGCTCAGTGTCGTTGTCGACGCACGCACCCCGAATCCGTCGCCTTCGAGAGAGCGGACGAGACGGCTCGCCGCTTTGGCTTCCCCAATGCTCGAAGCGTGCACCCAGATGCGCGGCAGCCCATCGCCTTCGATGCGACCGAAGCGCTCGCGAAGACCTGACCGAAGCTGCGGCCGTGCCAGCAGCGCGCCAGCCAAAAGGGGCCCGAAGCCAATCGCCATCAATGCGGCCAGGCCATGCCTAAGCGGTCCCAAGCAATTCCTCCACGATGTCGGCAACGCGACCAGTGGCCCCGGCCGGACCCAATCGATCGCTCGCACGAGCCAGGGCGTCGACCTGTCGCGCCCTCGCGTCGCCCCCGAACAGTGGCGCAAGTGCCGCCGCGATTCGATCCTCGGTCGCGGCTTCTTGAATGAACTCCGGCACAATCTGCTCGTTCGCGATCAAATTCGGCATCGATAGCCAATCTATCTTCAGGGCCTGGCGGGCAATCATGGCCGTCGCGGGATGCACACGTCCGATCACAACCATCGGCGTGCGCCGCAGCATCAACTCGACCGTGATCGTGCCCGGCTTCACCAGAGCCACATCACACGCATCGAGCAATGAACCGTCCTCTGCCGAGACGAAGCGCAACGCATCGGGTGCGGCAGCCAGACCGTCGGCGCCGACCGCAAGCGCCTCGTCGCGATCCAGGCTAGGCGCCAGGCCAACAAGGCCCTTCAGCGAAGCAGATTTCGGCAGTAGCGCGCGCAGACGCGCAAAGGCTTCGAGCTGTATGGGCAAATGTCGAGCGAGTTCGTTTCGTCGGCTCCCGGGAAAGATCCCCAACACGAACTCGCTCGCGTCGATGCCCAGCCGAGCGCGAGCAGCCTCACGCGTCGCCCCCGACACCCCCCGCGTCTCGAACGCATCGAGGGCCGGATGTCCGACGTGATCGACTTCGATTCCGTGCTCCGCGTAGAAAGCAGCCTCGAAGGGCAAAATGACGGCGATGCGATCCGTTCGCGCCGCCAGTCGACGCAGTCGACCCGGACGCCAGGCCCAGACCTGAGGTGCCACATAGTAGAGAATTGCGGCCGAGGAGAGGGCGCGAGCGCGTCTCGCAAAGGGCAGGTTGAAGCCGCCGGAATCGACTAACACAATTACATCCGGTTGCGTCTCGCGAACGCAACGCAACATTTTCCGCCAGGTCCGAATGACTCGAGGAAGACTGCCCAGCACTTCAAAAATTCCGCCCACCGCGAGCTGCCGCTGATCGACATAGAGTTCGACGCCCGCCGCCGACATGGCCGCACCTCCCATCCCCACGAAACGGAGATCGGAACGCCGACTGCGCAGCGCTCGAACGAGGTCGGCGCAATGACGCTCGCCGGACAGATCACCCGCTGAGAGCAGAACCGTCTTCACGACTCGAACTCCTCGAATGCTGCGCAGAAAACTCGATCGCATTGCGAACCCGTTCGACGATCGCGAGTGCGGCCACGCCGACGGCCCCATCCGCCTGAGGAGGATCGCGGCGCTGAACCGAACCAAGGAAATCTCGCCACTGTGCGGCCAGGGGATCCTTTCCCGGGTCGCTCGTCCCGGACGCACCGACCAAGCGCCGCGTCAACAGATCCGCGGTCGCCGACCCCTTGCTTCCGGAAATGCGCACGATCCGCCGACGCGTCTTCGCGACCCGACTCGCGCGAAGCCTGACCCGACAGCCCGACTGAAAGTCCATTTCCACTTCCGCTTCATCGAGCTGATCATGGATCACGCAACGCCCCTGCGCCTTCAACTCGACGATCTCTTCGCCGAGAAGACGCATGACCCAATCAAGATCGTGCAACATGAAATCCTGAACGACGTCGATATCGAGCCCTCGATCGCTCGCCGGGTTTAGTCGTTCGACTTCGATCGTTGTCGGAACACCGGCGACTTCGAGGGCATCACGCCAGGCAGGGTTGTACCACTCGATATGCCCCACCTGCAGAATCCGATCGTGCTGACGTGCCAGATCGGAGAGACGTTCGCCCTCCGCCAAACTGGTGGCGAGCGGCTTCTCGACCAACACGTCCCGACCATGCTCGAGCAAAAATTCGGCGACCGCAAAGTGCTCGACTGTGGGAACGCAAACGATCACTGCGTCCACCTCCGGGAGCAGGCACGCAAGCTCCGTGGAAGCGTGACTCCCGAATTCCTCGGCAACCGCCTGGGCGCGACCGCGATGGCGATCGACGACCATCGCCAGCACACAGTCCCCATCCAAAGCGGCTCGCTGCGAAACGGTCCGCGCATGCAAGCGCCCCATCGGACCGGCGCCGACAATGCCTATGCGCGTGATCGGTTCAGCGGAAGTCGTCGAACGGTGAGTCGGTTCGGAAGATCGGGGCGTCTTCACGGCGAAAATCGATCTTCAGGCTTCTCCATCTCGAACCCCCAGATTGCGATGCCCGCCTGGTCCGCCACGTCCAACAACCCTTCCCGATCGACGATCAGCGTCGAACGCGCTTCGATTGCCAACGCCCCTGCCTCCGCCGCGATCATGGCATCGATCGTCGCCGGACCGATTGCAGGCAGATCGAACCGCCGATCCTGCCCTGGGCGAGCCGCCTTGACAACGGTGGCGCCCCGTCCGCCCAGCTCGCCAGCGCGCTGAATCGTTGCGTCTGTCCCTTCGATCGCCTCGACCGCCAACACACTGCCCTGCTTCACGACGACACATTGGCCCACACCACTGCGACCCAGCTGCGCAACGACAGACCGTCCCAGTTTGAAGTCCGCGAGTTCACCTGGGCTGGGCAAGCGCGCAGAGAGGGAACCGACCGCGGCGAGCAAGGGAGCGAGGACTTCGCCCTGGTCGCAGAGTTCGAAGCCCCGTCCCGACAGCCAACCTGCAATCGCCTGCATCAAGGGCTCATCTGCGCGCTCCGATTGCCTCGAGAGCAAGCGCACGGCCTCGGCGTCCGGCTGCGCAATTCCACGCCCATCAAAAAGAAGCGACTTTGAAACCTTACCGATCAAAAGCACGCGCTCAACGCCCATTTCGGTCATCGCTGCAGCCATCGCTTCGAGCTGGCCCAGTCGCACGAATCGAGTAGCTAACACCTTGCCCGAGATCGACGGCTCCGTCAGGCCTTCGAATCCGATCGCAAAAACAGAAAAGCCTCGGTCGCGCAGGAGCTGAGCGGCTTCGAGGGGAAGGCTCCCGCCCCCGGCGATCAATCCGATCGTCCCCAGACCTCTTTCCGATTGCGCTGGGACGCGAGCGTCCCTCTCGTCACGCGGATTCACAGCGACCCTCAGCGACAGAACCCGCGTTCCGTCTTCCTCAAGAAGGAAACGAGGCGCTCGACTTCCGGCACCCCACCAATTTCTTCGTCGACTCGCGCCAGGGCGTCCTCCAGGCGGAGCTTGGAACTGAAGATCAGATGAAAGGCATGCTTGATTTGGCGACGGGTTTCAGCGCTGAAGCCTCGCCTCCGGAGTCCAACCGAGTTCAACCCGACGAGTCTTGCTCGGTCTCCAGCCACCATCGCGAAGGGCGGCGCATCGAGAGAAAGCTTCGCCCCGCCGGCAGCCATGACGGACTCTCCGACACGGGCGAATTGATGGAGACCCGTATAGGCACCTAACACTGCGTAGTCGTCGACCTTGGCGTGACCGGCCAGACCACAAAAACTGGCGATGATCGTTTCATTTCCGATATGGCAATCATGGCCGATATGTGCCCCGTTCATGATGTAGTTGTCATCACCGATCCGGGTACAACCGCCCCCGGACACGGTCCCTACATGGATCGTGACATGCTCTCGGATCTCGGTGCGCAATCCGATCTCGAGGTTTGTCGCTTCACCCGTGAAGCCACGATCCTGGGGCTCGGCTCCGAGACAGGCATGCGGAAAGATCCGACAATCCGCCCCGATACTCGTTCGCCCGAGCAGCGTGACATGGGCGGCGACGATGACGCGCGGCCCGAGTTCAACCTCAGGCCCGACATAGGCAAAGGGCCCAACAGTTGCGTCGGGCGCCACGATCGCGCCGTCTTCGACGCAAGCGGTCGGATGAATGTCGGGCAAAGGCTCAGTTCTTTCCGTTGAATTTCTTGACCACGAGGTCGGTCACATCCAGGGCTTCCCGGGTATAGACCAGGCTCGGTGCGTCAAGGCGCAGGATCATGGAATAGCCGTTGTCCCGCCCGACTTCCTTCATGACCGTACCGAGCTTCTCGATCAGCGGGCCGATCAACCTTTGTTGATCGATCTTGAATTGGCCCTCCTCTTCCTTCACCTTGGTCTCGTAGCGATTCTTGAGCTCGACCAGATCGAGTTGCTTCGCGCGCACCGCTTCCTCGGACATAACGAATCGCTTCGCCTGCAATTCTTTCTGTAGCGCCTCGAGCTGTTCCACGATCGGTTCCAATCGCGCTTGCGCGCTTCGAGATTTCCGCTCGAGTTCGTCGCGAGCGGCTTTGCCGCTGTCGACGGTGGCCAAGACCTGATCGATGTCGACAAATCCAATTTTGACTGCATCGTCCGTCGCGCCAAGGCCCCACCCAACGGCTAGCGTGAGCGCTATCAAAAGAAGAAGGATCTTCTCAATTCTCATGGTGCTTCGACTCCCTGATACGAGCCGGCGACACGCCTGGCTCGATTAGATCAATTTTTCGAGGCTAGATTCCCAGACTTCCGACCGAGAACTCAAAGACTGGACTCGATTCGTCCGAGCGGGGATCGACCGGGAATCCAAGGACCAGTTGGAGCGGGCCGAAGGGAGAGAACCACAGCACCCCGCCGCCATAACCGTAGCGCCACTCTGTCACATCGAACAGGACATCCCCCTCGACAAAGGCATTGCCGCCGTCGATAAAGAGAAAACCCATCAGGCCGATTTCCTCGGAGATCGGCAGGCGGTACTCGAGGCTACTGCTGATATAGGAGCTGCCTCCGATGACCTGCGTCTCGTCGACATCGTCTAGCTGATCATATCGCTTGGCGTTGGTCGAATTACATCGACCGTTCCCATTTCCGAAGTTGCCGCTAAGGGGCGTGTCATTGCACAATGTGGCGAGCTGCCCGGTGGCCGGGTTGCTGATCAGCTGTGTTCCGACGGGATGAAAGACACGCCCCGTGTCGAGTTCGGTAAAGCGCAACTGGGTACGTCGCGGGCCGACCGAGCGGCCCTGGTAGCCACGCAATCGGGTCGACCCGAGTCCGCCGAGGAAATAGCGCTCGGTCAGGGGGAGCACGATGTCATCGTCGAGTTCATCGAGGTTGCCCGAGTTGATACAATTCGAGGGGTTGTTGCAGACGGTCGAACCTTGAACCGAAACGTCGAAGTCGCTGAGTTCGTTAAAGGGGAGCGCATAACCCAGTCTCGTACTGACGACGAATGTCGACCGCTCGACCATCCAATCTGGTGCGCCGAAGAAATAGCCGGCCCGCCCCTCGATGCTCAAGAAATTCGAAAACCCTCCGAGGCCCGCATACTCGATCGACCCCCGCACCGCATAACCTGCCGTCGGTGCGAATCGATCGTTTCGCGTATCGATGCCCGCCGAAATTCCAACCCGACTGGTGCTCTGACGCCCTTGTAGGATTTGGCGCGAAATCGGCGCAGCGAGTTGATTGACGTTTGTTTCCTGTGTAACACGACGATCCGCAAATCCGTAGAGCAGCGAGATCGAGGCACGATTGTCGATCGTCAATGGGTGGCCAAGCCGAAACTCGATGCCTTGCTGGTCCTGTTCGAAGTCGTTGAATCGTACCTGCGTCAGAAAGGCGGTGGTGCTGAAGCTGAAAGTCGAACCAAGGAAATAGGGATCCGTCAACGAGATGAAGAACCGGCTGGACCTCCCGCCGATATCCGCCGAGACATTCGCCCCATAACCCCGACCGAAGAGATTCGATTGTGATAGCGAAGCTGTAAAGATGAACTGATCAGCGGACGAGAATCCGGCTCCAAAGCTGAATGCACCCGTCGGCCTTTCGACGACATTCACGTCGAGGTCGAGCTGGGAGGGATCGTCCGTTGTGTTGGGTTCGAAGGCAACGTCCTCGAAGAATCCCAGTCCGCGAATCCTGAAATTGCTGACCTGCAGGGCTCGCGCCGAGTAGAGCTGACCTTCGACGAGCCGTACTTCGCGACGAATGACCGAGTCGACCGTGCGCGTGTTACCACGAATATCCACGTTGCGGACGAAGTAGAGGGGACCCTTCTCGACGGCGAATTGGACGTCGACCGTGAGGTCTTCCTGATTCGTCTGGGTATTGGGATTCACGTTCGCGAAAAAGAAGCCCCGATCGGTGTAGTGCGCTTCGAGGACTTCGATATCTGAGGTCAGGTCTGAACGGTTGAAGATCTCTCCTTCATCGAGCCGGATCTTTTTCCGAAGGGCTTCGAGATCGATCGTCTCATCGCCTTCGACCGTCAGCTCACCCACGCGGAACTGCGGCCCCTCGATAATTTCGATCTTGAGAAAGAGTCCCTTCT
The DNA here is from genome assembly GCA_964565565.1 of uncultured Spirochaetaceae bacterium. Classification (GTDB taxonomy): domain Bacteria; phylum Myxococcota_A; class UBA9160; order UBA9160; family UBA4427; genus UBA4427. The sequence goes on from CAZMFM010000038.1 coordinate 34,807, forward strand.
CATTCGCTTCGACTTCGGGTTCGGCAATGCGCGATTGGACATAACCGCTGTCAGCGTATTTCTTCTCGATGAGTCGCAAGTCTCGCAAGAAGATGGGCTCGGAATAGGTCCCAGTCCGGTCGTACCAACTCGACAGCGCGGAATAGAATTGCCAGGTCTTGGTCGAAAATCCTTCTTTGAGTTCGCTCTCGGTAAAGGCCGTATTTCCGAAAAATTCGATTTTGCGAAGTTTGAGCTTCTCTTTCTCATCGACGTTGAAACTGATCGCGACCGAGCCGGGGGAAATCTCTTCGATCTCATACTCAACGTCCGCGAGGTAGTAGCCTTCACTGCGGTAGAGCGCTTTGACCCGCTCCGCGTTCTCACGCAAAAGCGGGTAATCGAGCGGGGCACCGGGGGTCAGAGTCAAGGCCTCCGTAATTTTTTCGCCGTCGATATTGTCGTTGCCCGTGACCGCGACCTCTCGAACGATCGGGCTTTCCTCGAACTCAAAAATCACGCGCATGCCGGTCGGTGTCTTCTCGATGAAGACGCGAATGTCCTGGTAGAAGCCTTGCTGATAGAGCGACCGCACGTCTCGAGCCACCTGGCCCATGTCATAGGGCTGACCGGCGGCGGTGCGAATCCGAACGCGAATCGCGTCTTCTGCAACTCGCTGATTTCCGCGGACCACGACTTCCGCGACCCGGACCTGTGCACCGATGGGAAAGGCTTCGCCACCAGTCGGCTGTGCCCGCAACACCTGGTAGACGAGCACAACGCCACCCTCGACGGGCTCTGAGCGTGCGCTCACACTCGCGATCCGTGGATCCGCCGTCAGGGATCGTCGATCGGACTCGAGCTGGCCGACATCGAAGACCGCACCACGGCGCAGACTGAGCATTGCCCGAAGCTCTTCTTCGAGTGGGCCCGCTCCTTCGAAGCGAAGACCGACGACGCGATCCCGACTACTACCGAGTACGGCCGCCGCAATTCTCTCCGCAAGATCGCCGAGCTGATCGAGCAACTCGCGATCACTTCCCGCCGCAAGAACCAGACTTTGACTGGCGACGCCCGAATCGGCAGAGGTCACGCGTACATCGAGGCTGAACTGTCCGGCCAGTTCGGTCAAACTGCCCGACACCACGCCATCAAGACCGGCTTGCTCGGCCAACCGGCGAAGCACGACGTCGGATTGACCTGATTCTGGAATATCGAGACCGCGTGTCTGCGCAAGATCACGCCAGGCGACGGCGCTGACCTCCCCTCCAGCTTCGATTCGCTCGGCGAGCAATTCGTCGAGCGCGCCACTCAGGAAACCGAGCGAGGCCGCGCTATGTAGGCGGAAGGGCAGAACCGCGATGCGAGTCGAGGCAGTCGACGGCGCATCGATCGCCCCGTACTCGACGGGCCCTCGGGATCCCTGGCCGGTCGCCTGGGCAGCGCCCAAAAGAAGTACGAGCGCTAAAAGGAACGCACTCCCCTTCCGTGTGCCATCGCTCGATTGCAAAGGATCTCCCGAGGCTCGCCTCGAACGCATATTGCTCGCCGGGGTTCGTTCCCGGCGATGAAAACTGGCGACAGACTGATCGCTCAGGCGACGGCCCGACGATCCAGAATTCGAAAGATATTGAACGCAGACAGCGCTTTCAAGCCGCAATCAACCCGAGAAGTGTCGCAAGCACGGGGAGTTAGCTCCATCCCGTCGACACCGCCCTGCCCTTCGATATGGAAGCAACTCGGCCGACCGTGGCGGTGTCCAAGTCGAATCCCCTCCGTGTCCCAGCACTCTGGCAGAGGACGATCAAGCGACCGCCGAATCAAAATTGCCCGTGTGAAGTCGGCCCTCGTTCAGCACCAGCACTCGGCCGAGGCGGTCGGCCATTCGCTTGCTATGCGTGACGACGACGAGCGTGGTGCCACGCGTTCTGTTCATCTCGAAAAGAAGCTCTGCAACCTGATCCCCGGTCGATGGGTCCAGATTGCCCGTCGGTTCATCCGCCAGAATCAGCGGGGGATCGAGCACCAATGCACGCGCGACGGCAACGCGCTGCCGTTCGCCACCCGACAACTTACCCACCGCCTGGTCCATCCGGTGAGACAACCCCACGTCTTGCAGCATGATCTCGCTGCGTACTCGCATCTCGGCGGAATCGGTTCCCTGAATCAATCCCGGCATCATCACATTCTCGACCGCAGAGAACTCTGGCAAGAGATGATGAAATTGAAAGACGAAACCCAGGAAATGTCCGCGCAACGCGGCGAGGTCTTCGCGCGACCGATCGAAGACATCTTCGCCACGAAAGGACACCGTACCCGACGTCGGATGGTCGAGGGTTCCCAGGATATGAAGCAGCGTCGACTTCCCGACGCCGGATTGCCCAACGATCGCGACTCGGTCGCCCTCCTCGATGTCGAGGTCGAGCCCCTGCAGGACCTCGACCGTCCCTCCGCCGGTCTCGAAGCTTCGGCCAAGCCCGCGAATCTTCACCAGCGGCTGATCCGGTGACTTCTCACTCATGTCGCAACCCCGCTGCCGGATCGATCCGAGCGCCCTGCCGGCTCGGCAAGAGCGTCGCGCCCAGGGACAAGACCATCGCGATCACGGCCACCCCGGCGACTTGAATCGGATCCACCTTCGATGGCAGTTCCGAGAATTGGTAGACACTCGCCGGGAGCGTATCGATTCCCGTGAGGCTCTCGATCTTCTCTTGTATCCACGGAAGCTGCCCGGTCACGGCGATCCCCGAAACGACGCCAATCACTGTTCCAACGAGACCGATCAACGTCCCCTCGAGCGCAAAGATCCGCTCGATCAACGAATCCTCCGCGCCCATCGCCTTCAAGATCGCAATGTCGCTTGATTTCTCCATGATCATCATCACCAGGGTCGCCACGATCACGAAGGCCGCGACCACCATGATCATCGTCAGCAACAGGAACATCATCACGCGCTCCGATTTGAGCGCTTGAAAGAAAGCGGGAAAGACCTCTTTCCAATCACGCGTATAGAAGGGGTAACCGAGTAGCGCTTGAACCCGCTGACCCACGACCTGAGAGCGATAGTGGTCCGTGGTTCGTGCCTCGATTCCGTCGACGACATCACCGGCTTTTCGGAAATCACGAGCGGCTTCCAGGGTCGTATAGGTAAAGGCTTCGTCGTATTGGTAGAAACTCGACTCAAAGATTCCAACGACGGTGAAACGTTTCAGTTTCGGACCGGGCCCGAGCGGTGTCGGCGGACCACCGAAGGGCGAAATCAACAACAGCCGATCTCCAACCCCCAGCCCCATCGAGACCGCCAGATGCCCACCGATGATGATACCGGGGGCCTTGGAATCTGGGCCCAACGAGGCGAAGCGCTGGGTCAGACTCGCCGTCTCCTCCCCATTTATCCTTTGCATATCATCTTCGAGGTCGGTCACATTCCCGATGGTCGCGGGATCGATTCCGCGAAGTCGAACGCTCGCGATCTGGCCCTGACTGCCACGGACCATGCCATCGGCATCGAGATATGGGCTGGCCGCCTCGACCCCGTCGACCGACTCGACCATCTTGAGAATCTCATCATGATCAACGAAAGGTCCGAAACTGTTGTGAACCGTAAAGTGCGCGCGATTGCCCAGAATCTCGTCGCGCCAGGTTTGTTCGAAGCCATTCATCACCGACAGAACCACGATGATCAGCCAGACACCGACCGCGATTCCACCAACACAGATCGCCGAAATAGCGGAGATGAAAACCTGGCGACGACGAGCGACGAGATATCGAATCGCAATGAACCACTCGACCGAGCGTCTCATCTGAACGAACCCGGCCACGGCAAGCGGGACCAGGCCGAGCACGATGACGCCGACCAAAGTCAAGAAGAGCAGCGACGAAATCAAGGCGGCGGCCTCGCCCAGGGCTGGGGCAACGAGCGAGACGAGTGCGCCAGGCAGCAGTCCCATTGCCGCCATCCTGAACAGCCATTCAAAAGTCGAGACTTGCTGACGCTTCGTGGCGGCGTCGAGCGCGGAAAGCCCGACATTCTTTCTGATCCTTCGATGGAACCAGAGGAGCGTGGCGAGTAGCAATGCGACACCGAATGTGCTCGGAGCGAGGGTCGGGTTCCCAGTTCCCGCCAACGCGAGACCGACGGCGAGCGCCGCCGACGTCGTTGCCACGATCGCCAAGGTCTGTTGCGAGGCATGACGCGTCGCCAGGCTCACGACGAAAACGAAAAACGCGCTGAGCCCGACCATCTTGCCAAGCTGCCCAACAAAGGCTGCTCGCCACTCTTCCCAGGTAAAAACCGAATCAGAGGGAATGATCGTCAGCGTCGCAAGCACTGCCAGACAGATCGAGACGACCAAGCCGGCCACCGCGGGTCCAGACCAGCTCTTCGAGACGCGAGCAAATCGGTCGAGCACCAGCAGCGCCGATCCGACATAGACGAGCGTCATCGCCAGGATTCCAGCGGCGATCGAAATAATGAAGGCGACCGCGATCCCTCCGCCCATCACCTGAAGGCTCGATCCAATTCCTGGTAACCAGTCTTCCATCAGCGACCCGCAGCCCCCGTCTCTTCTATTCCTGCCTTCGTGCCTTGTGCCAACAGAATCCCGCGAATGAATCCATCGATGTCACCATCGAGTACGCCATCGACATCGCCCACTTCGAGATCGGTACGATGATCCTTCACGCGTTGTTGTGGGTGAAGCGTATAGGACCGGATCTTGTTTCCGAACCCGATCTCGCGCTTCTCGCCGGTGAGCGCTTCCATCTTTTCCTGTTGCTCGATCCGTTCTCGCTCGAAGAGCTTGGCGCGCAGGATCTTCATGGCGGTCGCTCGATTCTTGTGCTGCGATCGTTCATTCTGGCACTGCGCCACGATATTCGTAGGAAGATGCGTCAGCCGGACGGCGGAGTCCGTCTTGTTGACATGCTGGCCGCCGGCCCCACTCGACCGGTAGGTATCGACGCGCAGCTCGCTCTCATCGATCTCGATCTCGATCGTATCGTCGATTTCAGGAACCGCCGTCACGCTCGCAAAGGCCGTATGCCGTCTGGCGTTCGAATCGAAGGGAGAGATGCGAACCAAGCGGTGGATCCCCTGTTCCGTATTCAAGTAGCCGTACGCATATTCGCCTTCGACCCGAAGCGTGACCCCGCGGATTCCCGCCTCTTCTGCTGATTGAATGTCCAGAATCTCGGTCTTGTAGTCGTGCCGCTCAGCCCACCTGAGATACATCCGCATAAGCATCTCGGCCCAATCGCAGGCATCCGTTCCCCCGGCACCGGAGTTGATCGAGAGCAGGGCATTCGAGGCATCGTGCTCACCACCGAGCAGTTGCTGGAGCTCCGCTTCCTCGAGCACTCGATTGACGTCATCACATTTTTGCGTCACTTCGAGCGCGGTTTCAACGTCCTCGGCTTCTTCGGCGAGTTCGAGCAACACCTCGGCATCATCGAGACCCGTCTCGACCCGGTCATATAACGCGAGCTCACACTCGACCGCGTTCTTGCGACGCCCCACGGCCTGCGCGGCATCCTGGTCATCCCACAAATCCGGCCGCGCCATTTCGACGTCTAGCTCTTCGAGTTGTCTTCGCAGGCCGACGACGTCAAAGACGCCCCCGAAATTCATCGAATCGCGTCCGCAACGCAGCCACTCTCATTCGCAATTCGGCCGCATCGAAACGTCCACCCTTTTCGATACTCATGCTTCTCCAACTCCCGCCGGCCTTGGCCGTCTCACTGTTCAGGACCCTTCGTCAGCCTTCGCGCCATGAATTCCCTCCGGCCCAGGAGGCCGATCGAGATCAAAACACAAATCCCTGCGAAGGCATCGCCCACACGCGCATAGACCGTGGGCCGCGCATCCGTCTCGACTGGAACATCGGCAAGAATCACCGCCTCTTCGAAGAGCGGCGTAGACTTTCGTACCCGCCCCCGGGCATCGATCACCGCCGAGACTCCGGTATTCGCCGCACGAACCACCCAACGACCGTTCTCGGCCGCGCGCAGGGCGGTCATCGCCAGAAATTGATGGGGGGCACCAGTCCGACCGTACCAGGCATCGTTGGTCATCGCGAGCATGACCCCGGCCCCTTCACCCGCAAAGCGCCGAATCAAGTCGGGAAAGAGCAGTTCGTAGCAGATCGGAACAGCCACCCTCAGCCACTCATCATCCGCGCGCATCGAATTCGGGCTCACCCGCCCGCCACGACCCTTTGGTTTGTGGATGAAAAAGTTGCGCGGCTGCGGGCCGGCCGTGATGTCGGTGTTCGACAAGCCACTGGCCAATGATTTGAAGAAGCGGCCAAAGAGATCGCGCAAGGGTACGAACTCGCCAAAGGGCACGAGATGGGTCTTGTCGTAGCGGTCACGGAGTGCGCCCGTTGAATCAAAGAGAAAGGCGCTGTCGAAAAAATCCGTGAAGCGACGCGCGCCCGGGTCGAAATCAACCCCGGTGCCTCCCACGACGAAAGCGACCCCGAACTCGCGCGCCAGGCCCGCGATACCCGCCGAATATTCTGGCTCGGTTTCGATCAGACCCGGCACGGCGGTCTCAGGCCAAACGATCCATTGCGCCCCGCTCTCGGCCGCTTCTCGGCTCAGCCTGAGATAGCCCTCGAAGATCCGCTCGCGACGCGCCCGATTCCATTTCTGGCCTTGATCGATGTTGCCCTGAATCGCTGCAATTCGAACCACCGTTTCGGCGCCCTGAACCGGGGCCGAAATCCAGACGCCTACTCCATGCGCGAGCGCTACCACAACTAACGTCGCAGCAAGTACACGAAGCGATCCCGAGGAGCGACGGAGCCAAGCGCGAGCGATGGCGACCCCGACCGCGACCGCAAAAAAGGAAAGGACGTAGACGCCCGCCCATCTCGTCCACCCGAGCAGCGGCCAATCGAGATGCAGGGCATAGCCTAACGTGGCCCAGGGAAATCCTCCCATGAACGCGCCCCTCGCCCAGTCGACGGCGACCCACAGCATTGCCCCGACGAGGATGGGAGCGGCCGACTGCTTTGCCATTCGCGCCCAGAGCCAGGCAAAGAGCGCGGTGAAGAGCGACACGTAGAGTGCGGGAACCAGCGGTGCGAAGATGCCGATCCAACCCGGCATCCCGCCATATTGGACGGTGACTACATAGAACCAATGAAAGAGCACAGCATGGCTCACGAGGCTGGCGAGAAATGCCATCACCATCGCGCGACGAGGCGAGCAGCCATCGATGCCGACGATCAAGGCCGCGGGCCCGAACCAGGCCAGGACCAACCCGAGATCGAGCGTGTTGCCGCCCGGAAGCTCGTGCGGAAAGGACAGCAGTGTCACGATTGCATAGAGCGCGAGCGCACCCCGTGCGCCCGAGGACCCGTCGATTCTCATGCGTTCAGCGCGCGCCAAAGCCGACGCTCTTCCACGGTCATCAGAGAGGCCTCTTCATCTTCTTCGTGATCATGGCCAATTAGATGCAACAAACCATGAATGAGCAGCCTGATCACTCGTTCGTTGAGGCCGCGATGGCTCGCCGCGGCCTGACGCGCCGCGGTCTCGACACTGATCACCACATCGCCAAGCAAACCCGAGCGCCCTCTTGAAGCTTCCCCTTCGCGTTGCGAAAAAGACAGGACATCCGTCGCACTCTTCCGCCCTCGCCATTGCGTATTCAGGATCTTGATCTCGGGATCATCGACCAACGCAATCGAGAGTTCAGATTTGCTCTCACCGATCGCTGAAAGCAGCTTCTCACCGCTGCGCCGCAACCAGACGACGTCGACCTTCGATCCCCGGATCGCCTCGGGCGGCCCGGAAATCAAAACGCTCATCCGTCGCCTCCACCCTCGTGGCCGGTTCCGCGCGCCGGACTTTCCTGGCTTGAAGCAGCCCCTTGGCTTGAGCGATCGGAGGATCGGGCCCGGCGGGCTTTCTCGCGACCCGCGCGGTCATAGGCCTGAACGATCGATTGGACCAGGGGATGTCGCACGACGTCTGACGCCTCGAAACGCATGAAACCGATTTCTCGAATCGATCTCAGAACCCGAACCGCCTCGACCAGGCCACTTTCGGTGTGTGAGGGAAGATCGATCTGGGTCACGTCTCCGGTGATGACGACCTGCGACCCGTCACCGAGCCGAGTCAGGAACATCTTCATCTGTTCGCCGGTCGTATTCTGGGCTTCGTCGAGGATGACGAAAGAATCGTTCAACGTGCGTCCGCGCATGAAGGCCAGGGGAGCCACTTCGATCGTGCCACGCTCGATCAAGCGTGTGGCCTTCTCCATATCCATCATGTCCCGCAACGCATCGTAGAGTGGCCTCATGTAGGGATCGACTTTGTCGGCCAGGTCGCCGGGCAAAAAGCCGAGTCTTTCTCCTGCTTCGACGGCGGGCCGAGTCAAAATGATTCGCGAGACTTCCTTTCGCTGCAGGGCGGCGACGGCCATGGCCATGGCGAGGTAGGTCTTGCCCGTTCCGGCCGGACCGACGGCGATCGCAACGTCGTGCTTCCGGATCATGTCGACGTACTTTTTTTGCGCGAGATTCTTGGCTCGAACGATTTTGCGCGAACCCCGGGTGAGAACATTCTCGTAAACGTCTTTGAGCTGGACATCGGGTTGTTCGCAGATCATCCCAATGACGTGGCGCACATCGGCGGCCGCGACGGCTTTTCCGGACTCGAGGACCTTGTAGAGTTCTTCGAGCACGCGCCGGGCGAGCGCCCTCTGTTGGCTCTCGCCCTCGATTCGGAGATCGTTGCCTCGCGCATGGATCGCGACGTCGAGGGACCTTTCGATGAGTCGCAGCGTCGCCTCACTGTCCCCGTAGAGGGCTACAGCGGTCGAGTTGTCGTCGAAAGTCAGGCTCTCGTAAGTTGCTGCTTGTTTCCGAGCCAGTAGTTTCGCTCCTCAACGCGTGGGTGCGAGTAGAATCACCTCGTCACCGCGTACACGGTAATAGTAGGCTTGGAGTTGCGATGGCGTCAATGAAGGACTCTCACCCTCGACCTCCGCGGCGATCTCCCCAAGCACAGCCGGATAAACTCCCGTCTCGAGCATCCGCTCCTCGACCAACCGCCGAATCAATTCGGTCTCGAATCGGCGGCCCATCTGCGGCCCATGTCGCTCCGGAATGATCGAACCAGCCGCCTCAGCCAAGGATCGGTTGGCGGGAAGCATCGAATAGACCATGAATCCAAGGGCCAGAAAGGGCAACAGACTGGCCACGGCCACGCGCAACGCCGGAAGCAACTTCCAGCTAGAGGCCGCCCGAAACGCCGTTCGCGGCGCCGGTTTTTTCGAGGAGCAGAGATCGATTACGCCCGCTTGCCGCAGCTCGGCCAACGCGCGGGTCGCATCGAAGGTGCCGAGCCTGGACAGATCGATGATTCGACGAACATTCAATCGACCGTCGACGAGCTGAAGCACGCGATCCGCATGTCCAAGACGAGAGTCCGCATCACCCTTAGTCACAGCACGGGCGGACTCGAGGTTTCGAACTCGCCTGAAAACGGAATCCTCGCCGGGTACGATCTCCGCGAAGGTCTGCCACTCATCGAGCATCCTCAGCCCGTCCATCAAGATCTGTTCGGCGCCGAGAAGATTCTCGGGCTTCGTTTCGTGGACCACCGGTTCAGCCATGAAATGGAAATCGCCATCCTGCCGACGGATCACATCGAAGACTGTCTCACGGGTCAGGAGATGCTGAACATCCTCGAGGGTTTCCTGCTCGATCAACCCGGTCGCGAGATAGAGATCCGAAAGCGGGCGCGCGGATCGCTCACTCTCATTCAGGAGTTCGTCAAATTGCTCGCGGGTGAGCAAGCCAGAACGAACGAGTTGTCGCCCAAGGGTCGCGCTATCGGAGTCCGTATTCGCCGGACCGCCACGCACGACTCGCCCTTCGTCAAAGGCCAGAACGATCGAACTGTCGCCTTCGCCGACGACGAGCTTGCCCGTCTTCCTCTGCTGACCGATCAGCTGAAAGACCTCTGCGATCCCAAAATCTCTCAAATTTCCATGCAGGGCAACGGACATTGGAACTCCCTAGAGGTTCTTCCGTACAACGAGACTGGCTGCGACGATTCCGCCGTAGCTGAGAACGGCCAATGTTCCGGGAATCGCGAACAACAGCATCGCCGCGTCTCCCATCAAGAGCGGGTCGTCAAAGACCCCCAAAGGCCAGACGATCCAGGCGGCAATCCACCCGAATAGCAAGAGACCTAGCATCGCAAAATCTGGACGACGCGAGGCGAGCCCGGCAACGCCCGGGACCAACAGCGCGCCAATGAGAGTGATGCGATCAATCCCGACCGCTCGCTTCGAAAGCGCCTGGAGTCGAGCCATTCGTAAAGAGGGATCCGTCGCGGCCGCGTTCTGGAAGAGATGGTGGCAATCTTCACAGATTTCCTCGCTCCACACGGTCTCTTCACATCGCGTGCAGATGCGATGGCCGCAGCGAGTACATTTGCTCGAATGGTCGAAGCGATTGGCCAGAAGGAGACAGAAGAGCATCGCCAGCGAGAAGGCGCCGGCCGTCATCCATTCGTTTTCGCCGAGTCTGCCCGGCGCAAGCGCCAGGGTTAGATCGAATTGCTGATTCTGGGACAGGACCAGGCTACGGAACCGGTCACGAAGCAGATCCTCCGGGAAGGGCAGGTCCGCGACCAGCTT
>CAZMFM010000039.1:0-4976 GCA_964565565.1 uncultured Spirochaetaceae bacterium
CTCACGGCTCAGAACTGCGCGAAGAAATCGTTGCCCTTGTCGTCGACGATGATGAAGGCGGGGAAGTTCTGGACCTCGATTCGCCAGATCGCTTCCATGCCGAGTTCTTCGTACTCTTCGATCTCGACCTTCGTGATGCAATCCTTGGCCAGGATCGCGGCAGGGCCTCCGATCGAGCCGAGATAGAAGCCGCCGTGGGCAGCACAAGCATCCGTCACGACTTTCGAACGATTGCCCTTGGCCAACATGACCATCGACCCGCCGTTGGCCTGAAAGAGATCGACATAACTATCCATGCGTCCCGCCGTGGTCGGGCCGAAGGATCCCGAAACGTACCCTTTCGGCGTCTTCGCAGGCCCGGCGTAGTAGACGATGTGATCCTTGAAATATTGCGGCATGCCCTCGCCGGCATCGAGCCGCTCCTTGAGCTTGGCATGCGCGATGTCCCGGGCGACGATGATCGTGCCCGAGAGAGAGAGCTGGGTCGTCACGGGATATTGCGAAAGGTCCGCTCGAACTTCGTCCATCGACCGATTGAGGTCGATCTGGACGGGCTCGCGAGTCAGCTCGTGGGCGATCAATTCCGGCATGAAGCGCGCCGGGTCCGTCTCCAATTGTTCGAGGAAGACGCCCTGCTTCGTGATCTTGCCCTTGATCTGTCGATCGGCGGAACATGAAACGCCGATCCCGACCGGGCACGACGCGCCATGGCGCGGCATGCGAATCACGCGCACATCGTGACAAAAATACTTCCCGCCAAATTGCGCGCCGATCCCGACGTCACGCGTCAGTTGCAGGATTTCCTCTTCGAGTTCGACGTCGCGAAACGCCCGCGCAGTTTCATTGCCCGAAGTCGGAAGCGAGTCGAGGTAATGACAACTGGCCAGCTTCACCGTCTTGAGCGTCGCCTCTGCAGACGTTCCCCCGATCACGATCGCCAGGTGATAGGGCGGACAAGCCGCCGTCCCGAGCAGCTTGATCTTCTCGGCGAAAAATTTCTTGATCGATTCCGGATTGAGCAGCGCCTTGGTTTCCTGGAACAAGAAGGTCTTGTTCGAGGAGCCTCCGCCCTTGGTCACGAAGAGGAATTTATATTCGTCGCCCTCCACCGCATAGAGGTCAAGCTGAGCCGGCAGGTTCGTCCCGGTATTCTTCTCTTCATACATGGTCAGCGGCGCGAGCTGGCTATAGCGAAGGTTCGTCTCGGTATAGGTTTTGTAGATACCCCGAGAGAGCGCCTCTTCGTCGTGGCCGGTTACCCAGACGTCCTGGCCCTTCTTGGCGACGACGATCGCTGTGCCCGTATCCTGACAGGAAGGCAGGATCATGCCGGCCGAGATGTTGGCGTTCTTCATCAATTCGAGGGCCACGAAGCGGTCGTTGTCCGACGCTTCGGGATCTTCGAGAATCTTCGCCAGCTGCGCGAGATGGCCCGGTCGGAAGAGATGCGACACATCTCGAATCGCCTCGGCGGCAAGCTGCGTGAGTGCCTGGGGGTCGACTTTCAGGATTGTACGACCGTCGACTTCGAGGGTCGCCACGTGCTCGGCGCCGAGATTTCGATATTCGGTCTCGTCCGGACCGAACTCGAAGAGTTCCTGATAGTGAAAATCAGCCATTGATGCGTCTCCTCCCATTGCCCGTGCCATTCGGGGCGACGAGAGTAGCCAAGGGCCGGCCGAGCGGGTGGGGATCTGCTCCGATCGCGGCCATTGCAGCGGATTTGGACGAAGCCCACGGTCAAAGCCCATATAAGGAACCGTGCCTCTCAGGGCTCGGCGTCTTCTGACCGATTGAAAAAACGGGGCGGAATCGTTTGTGAACCTGACGGCGCCGATGCCTCTCTCTATCATGGGAGCAATGATGCGAACACTTCGATTCCTGAGATTCTTTTTCTTCGTCGGCCTCGTCTTCTCGATCGCGGCCGCTCCCCCTTCGGGGGCGAGCGTCTTTTCGCCACCCGAGCTGACCTGCGGGCGAAGTTGGGACCTGGTGAAGAGCCTGCTGAATCGCCACATCAGCTTCCGGGATCTGAATCCCCAGCTGCGTGAGCGCGCCGTCGAATCCTATATCGAAGCGATCGACCCCTCGAAGACCCTCTACCTGACGGACGAAGTTTCGAAGCTCCGGTTGCGACTGCGCGGCGTCTTCTTTGGCATGCAGAACGGTGAATGTGAATTGCTCGAGGAGATCCAGGTCGATTTGATCGGTCGCTACAAGGCGATGGAAGATCACGTACGCGAGTTCGTATCCGACGACGCCTATGCGCTCGACACCGACGTTCGACTGATTCTCGATTCCGACAAACGCGGCCATCCCGCCGACGCAGAAGACCGCGACCGACTCGTCGAACGCCTGGTTCATTTCCAGATGTCGAATTACCTCAGCGGCGACATGGAACTCGACAAAGCGAAAGAGAAGCTGATCCATCGCTATGAACTCATGACGAAGCGCGTCGAGGAGCTGCAACCCCGGGATGTCTATGGCGGATTCCTGAACGCCTTCGCGAGCGCACTCGATCCGCACTCGACCTACTACCCACCGGAGGCTGTCGAGGATTTCAATATTCAGATGAGTCTCTCGCTCGATGGAATTGGCGTCGCACTTTCCTCGAAGGATGGCTTCGCCGTCGTTGAGCGAATCATCCCCGGTGGCGCGACGGACAAGGCCAACGCCCTCGAACCGGGTGACGAAATCATTGCGGTCGCCCAGGAGAACGAGGATCCCGTCGACATCATCGACATGTCTTTGCGTGACGTCGTCTCGATCATCCGAGGTGAGCGTGGCACCACCGTCCGCATCACCTTCCTACGCAAATCCGACACGACCGAAAGGCTCGAAGTCGCGATCGTGCGCGACAAGGTCACGATCGCGGACTCCGCCGCCAGCGTGGAATTCGAAGAAGTCGAAATCGGCGGCGAGACGCGAAAGCTCGCGATCCTCGATCTCCCGACGTTCTACGGCGATTCGGACCCGAGGAAGCGTCAGAGCGGCCGAGACGTGCGCGATCTCCTGCGCCAGGTCCGCGACGAAAAGGCCGACGGCCTTTTGCTCGACCTGTCCCGAAACGGCGGCGGCAAACTCGAAAGCTCCGTCGAAATCGCAGGCCTCTTCATTCGAGAAGGCGGCATCGTCGCGGTCAAGAACGTCTTCGCCGAAGTCCAGGTCCTCTCCGATCAGGACGAGGACATCGTCTACGACGGACCACTCGTCATCCTGACTTCACGACTGACCGCCTCGGCGTCGGAGATCGTGGCCGGCGCGATGAAGGACTATGGACGCGCCGTGATCGTCGGAGACGACCACACCTTCGGTAAGGGCACCGTGCAAAGCTTCATCAATCAGCCCGGAAGGCTCGGCGCCATCAAAGTCACGACGGCGCTTTTCTTCCGGCCCGGCGGCGCATCGACCCAACACAGCGGCGTCGCAGCCGATGTCGTCATGCCCTCGATCTTCGCAACCGAAGATCTCGGTGAACGCTATCAGCCCTATTCCCTGACCAGTCAGACGATCCCGCCCTTCCTCGAGAAGCCGGTCGTCACGGCCAGTCAGTCCACAACCGGAGCGGATTGGTCGGCGCTCGACGATGAACTGATCTTCGAACTCAAACGACGATCCGCGATTCGCGTCGAAGAGAATGAAGACTTCACGAAGATCACCGAGCTACTCGCCAAACAAGCGGCGCGGGGCGACGTGATCCAACTCGCAGAGCTGATTCGCGAACGCGAAGAAGCCGAAGACGAAGCGTCGGAGGCTGAAGCCGAGAGCAAGAAGTCCGGCGCGGAGTCTGCGGACACGGACTCTGCCGGCAGCGAGGGTGCGCCGGGAGACGGTGGCCAATCGGACGCGGAGTCTGCCTCCGAAAGCCCGTCCGCCGACAAAGCGAACAAAGCGAACAAAGCGAACAACGCGAACAACGCGGACAGCACCGGTGACGGCGACAAGACGAAGCCCTCGAGTGAGTCCGGGGCCGAGGACGATTCGGCCGCGAAGCCTTCGGAGAGCGAAACGAAGGCGGGCGAAGCGGATGCGACGTCATACACTGAGGACGAAGAAGAGGAAAGACCGCCCACTCCGCAGCGGCTCGAAGCACTGCGAATTCTGGCCGACCTCGTCGAACTTCAGGAGACCGCACGATCCACATGGCACGTACCGCAATCAGCATCACGATCGGAATCGCCTTCGTCACAGCCGTAATCTGGGCCGCCTTCTATCAGACCGCCATCGAGTGCGAAATCTGCGTCGAGTACAGAGGCCGCACCGCCTGTTCGATCGCCCGCGCCGCCGACACGAACTCGGCCGAGGCCCAGGCCCATAGCGGGGCCTGCTCCCAGGTGACTGGCGGCGTGACCGAGACCCTCGAATGCTCCCGGATGGGCTCGACGGTTCGCCGCTGCTCCGAGTAACCGGCCGACCCCGGCGCCCCGTGGGATTCCCGGATTCCGCCAGCACCTGAAACGGGCGAATCAAATCCTCATGGAAAGCTCCGCTCCGGTCGAAAAGTCCGAGGGAGAGCGGCCGTCGGCCGATCTTCGTCCGAACTCGCCGTGCGTCGTTGCGATGCACACGGAGCCGACCCGTTCATGAGCAACCGACTCGACAGCTACCTCAAAGCCTCCGAAGGAGACTTGCCTACGATGCCCGCGATCGCTGGGCAGGTCGTCCAGGCCGTCGACAACCCGAACAGCTCGATCGACGATATCCGCAGCCTGATCGAACAAGACGCCGCCATCGCCGCGCGCATTCTCAAGATCTCGAATTCGGCCCTCTACGGCTTTCCCAGCGAAATCCAGAGCCTCTCCCACGCGATTTCGCTCCTCGGCACGATGACGGTTCGAAATCTCGTGCTGGCCGCCTCGATGAAGGAAACCTACAAGCGCTTCGGATTGATGGAGAAATTGCTCTGGCAGCATTCCTCCCTGGCCGGACCGGTCGCCGCGATGCTCGCGACCTACCGCGGGATCGCCCTGGATCCG
>CAZMFM010000039.1:4986-10028 GCA_964565565.1 uncultured Spirochaetaceae bacterium
GCTGGTCTGATGCACCACATCGGCAAGACCGCGCTCGCCAACAGTCATCGGGATGAGTACGAGCGAGTCATGGCGACCGTCTACAACGACTCGCGCAGCTTCACGGAGGTCGAGAACGAGGTTTTCGGATTCGATCACGCGGAACTCGGTGCGGCCGTCGTGCAGCAATGGGGGCTGCCGGATAGCCTCGTCCAGACCATCCGCTATCACCACGATCCCGGCGCGCTGGCCCGGCTCGACGAGGGCATCGCCCGCATGTGCGCCTTGACGACGATCACGAGCCTATGTCTCTCGAAGCTCGGTGTCGGCCGCTCACGACCTCTCGATGCTCTGGACATGGCCAACCAACCGGCCTGGACCTTCCTCGATCTCGGACCACAAGATGTAGAACCCATCCTGAGCACCTGCTCCGACCGAATCAAAGAGAGCCAGGCCCTCACGACCTAGGGCCACCCAGGTCTGCTACCCCGGACCCGTCGCGGATGGGTCGAGGATCGGTCGCGGGCGTGTCGCGACAGCGATCCAACCTCTAACCTCCGAGCACCGGCCCTCTCGGATGACGCAAGAGCGCGCCTCTATCTGCTAGGCTCCGAATTGACGCGCCTTTGCTCCGCCCCTGTGTCGCGCCCAATCAAATTGACGTGAAGTCCAGAACCCGCGCGGTCACCGGTCACGCGTTTCTTGCATCCAAACCATTCTTGGCGACCCTGGACGTGAATTCCGGGTCGATGCTCAAAGGAGAAGAATCATGGCACTCGAAGAAGCCGTGGAACAGGAAATCACCCAGCTGGTCGGTGAGAACGACGTCGTCCTCTTCATGAAGGGCAACCGACAGGCCCCGCAATGCGGTTTCTCGGCCACCGTCGTCGGAATCCTCGATTCGATGCTGCCCGACTATCACACGGTCGACGTCCTTGCCGCGCCGCATATTCGTGACGGCATCAAGGTTTTCTCCTCCTGGCCGACCGTGCCGCAACTCTACGTGAAGGGCGAGTTCGTCGGTGGCTGCGACATCATCCAGGAGATGTTCGGGTCGGGCGAGATCTACAAAGCCCTCGGCGTCGAACCCGTCGACGTCGTGCAACCGAAGATCGAAGTCAGCGAAGCAGCCGCCGCAGCACTACAACAGGCCGCCTCGCAACATGGTGGTGCCGGACGTGAGTTGCATCTCTCGGTCGATGCGACCTTCCAATCCAATCTCTCGATCGCACCGCGAACCCCGGCCGACGTCGAAGCCCTCACTTCGGGAATTGTCATCCTGGTCGACCCGATCTCCGCCTCCCGCGCCGATGGAATCACGATCGACGTCTCGGACACGCCTAACGGCCAGGCCTTCAAGGTCGACAACCCCAACGCACCCCAGGTCCAGAAGATGTCCGTCCAGGACCTCAAGGCTGCGATCGATGCGAATGAGAAGATCGAATTGCTCGACATCCGAACGCCAGAGGAACGCGCGATCGCGGCGATTCCCGGCGCGATCCTGATGAACGAAGAAGAGGCCGCGCGAATCGAAGCGCTTCCCCGGGACACGGTCCTCGTTTTGCATTGTCATCATGGCGGCCGCTCGCAGCAAGCCGCAGAGCAGTTCATCTCGCTGGGCTTCAGCCAGGTCTTCAACGTGATCGGCGGTATCGACGCCTGGAGCCAGGAAATCGACCCGGACACACCCAGGTATTAGGCCATCGGCAGCCGCAACCCGCACTCAGCCAACCCGATCCTCTGCCCGATCTCCTCGAACTCAAACCAGGACACAGCCATGGCGCTTCAAATCATCAATGCAGGACCTCCGGCCGAGGAAATCGCGGAGCGGATTCGCCACGCCATCACGCAATCGCTGCCCGAGGCCGAGATCGAAGTCCGACCCGAAGGCCCCGGTCACTTCGCGATCATCGTCACGGACCAGATCTTCGAGGGTCTCTCCAGGGTCAAACAACAACAGAAGGTATACGGCGCCATCACCGAGCTGATGGCCGGCCCCAATCCTCCGGTCCACGCCGTCGACCGGCTCGAATGCCGGGTGCCCTGAGCCGAAAAATCTGCCTACGCTCCAGTTGAACGTGTGTATATTGAGGCCTCCGAAATCACTGGAGAATTCGATGCCCCGCTCCGAGCGCCCGCGATCCATCTCGCCCGCCCCGTCATCTCCGACAAGCCAGCCTCTTCGACTTTTCATCACGGCCCTCGCCGCCTTCGCATTGCCTAGCATCGCGTGGGCTGAAGGCGGGCTCGACACCGGTGACACCGCGTGGATCCTTGCCTCGACTGGACTCGTTCTCTTCATGACGATTCCCGGCCTGGCACTTTTCTACGGCGGGTTGGTCCGAACGAAGAATGTCCTCTCGATCTTGATGCAATGCCTCGCACTGACCGG
The DNA here is from genome assembly GCA_964565565.1 of uncultured Spirochaetaceae bacterium. Lineage (GTDB taxonomy): Bacteria > Myxococcota_A > UBA9160 > UBA9160 > UBA4427 > UBA4427. Next base: position 7,358 of record CAZMFM010000039.1, read on the forward strand.
CCTGATGACGATTCTCTGGCTGGTTGCCGGCTACTCACTCGCCTTCGACACGACGGGCATGGTCGAGGGTCAGACCGGACTCCACTCATTCGTCGGCGGCTTCGGGCGTGCCTTCCTTTCGGGAGTGGGTCCAGACACGCTCTGGGGAACCATTCCCGAGGTCCTCTTCTTCTCCTTCCAATGCACGTTCGCCGTCATCACTCCGGCACTCATTATCGGCGCCTTCGCCGAACGAATGCGCTTCTCCGCCGTATTGATTTTCTCGTCGCTCTGGTTGTTCGTCGTCTATATCCCGATCTGCCATATGACCTGGGCCGGCAGCGGCGGGTTCTTCGCCGACATGGGCGAGCGAGGCGTCTTCGACTTCGCGGGCGGGATCGTCGTTCACATCACCGCGGGCGTGGCCGCATTGGTCGCCTGCATCATGGTCGGACCACGCGCCGGATTCCCGCGCACGCCCATGCCTCCGCATAACCTGACCATGTGTGTCACGGGGACCGGCATGCTCTGGGTCGGCTGGTACGGATTCAATGGCGGATCGGCGTTAGGCGCGAATGGCGCTGCCGCGATGGCCATCACCGTCACCCACATCTCAGCCGCCACCGCGGCGCTGACCTGGATGGCGATCGAATGGATTCGTCATTCGAAGCCGAGCGTGCTCGGTATTGCGACCGGTGCGATCGCCGGACTCGCCGCCATCACCCCCGCCTCCGGCGTGGTCGGCCCAATCGGAGGCCTCGCCATCGGGTTCAGCTCCGGCGGCCTCTGCTACCTGGCCTCGACGATGTTGAAGATGCGACTCGGATACGACGACAGCCTCGACGTCTTCGGCGTCCACGGCGTGGGCGGCTTCATCGGAACGATCATGGCCGGCGTATTCGGCGCAGCCACCTTCGGCGGCAACCAGGTCGGACTCGCGATCGGCGCCCAGGTCGGCGTCCAACTCACCGCCGCATTGATCACGATCGTCTGGTCGGGTGTCGGAAGCTATGTCTTGCTCAAGGGCATCGACATGACGATCGGCCTCCGCGTCGAAGAAGAACACGAATCAAGCGGCCTCGATCTCGCGCTGCACGACGAACGCGGATACAACCTATAGCTGCGGTCGCGATACGGCTTCAGCAGACTCTTCGTCCTCAGAGCTCTCGGATTTCGGGACCGAGCCAAAAAGTCTCGTCCGGATGGCCGCGATCTGCTTGCGGAGACTTGCTTCGAGTTCACCGGACTCGCGAATGGCGATGTATCGCGACAGGATTTCCTCGGCCTTGTCTTCTTGTTCGGTGGCGACATAGGCTTCGACGAGAAGCTGCGAAAGCTGCGGCGACGACGGCAACCGTGCATAGGCCGCTTCGACCATCGAGACGCCCTTGTCGGGATCGTCGCCGAGGGCCAGATGGATCCAACCCAATCGTGCTTGTGCCTCGGGATTCGTCGGATCGAGCTCGAGGCTGCGAACGAAGAGCTTCCGTGCTTCGAGCAGTAGCTCGCTTCGCCGGGCGGGATAGAGATTCACGGTGGCGAGATCCTGATAGTACTCAGCCAGATCGATCAGGTTAAGCACGTCGTCCGCGTCGAGCTCGACGGCCCGCAAAAAATGGGCCGCGGCGTCATCCCATCGTTTCTGGAACTTCAAGGCATCGCCGAGTCCGGCATGGGCGCGTGCATTGTCCGGATTCTTTTCCAGGGCCGAAACAAAGAGTGGTTCAGCCTTCGCGCCGTCGCCGAACGAAAGCCAGAGCTGGCCAAGGCGGAGGGCCACCGAGTCCTCGCTCGGCCGACGCACCTTGGGCTCGCTGCGGTCGTATTCAAGACGCGTCATGGGAACGCCGACAATGGTCCACTTCTTCTTTCGGAGCCATTTCTGGATCTTCTTGTCGACCTCTTCGATCGATTCACCAAAAGCCTTCTCAAAAGCGACGGCCGACTCCACGCCATTCTCGAGGCGCACTAGATAGCCACGCAACTCCCGCGTCAGATCGTGGTCCCCCGATCGGCCGAGGGTGAGATAGTGAACCAAGGCCCAGGATTCGGCATAGAACATGTGCAGGGTCTTATCGGAGAAATCCGAATAACTCGTACTCGAGATGATGCGATGCAGCGGCATCCACTTTCCGTATTGGAAGGATGAGATTCGGACTTCGGGCACCGCGCCGATCGCCATATTGTCCCCGCGAACCTGCGCCGAACTCAGAAACTCCGCGAATCCCTCGTCGTACCAGACCGGATAGACGCGACTCGACCCGTTCCGTACAACGAAATGCACGTATTCATGGAGGATGATCTCCGACGCCCCCAATCTGCGAGAGTATTTCCGAAGCAGGATATGGTTCTGTCGAAGACCGGGCTTGAATACCCCGGCCGTATTCTTCTTGTCGATGAAATGGCGCAGTTGGGAGGCACGGTCGAAGGCGAAGATCTTCGTTGGAATCGAAGATTCCGCGGGCTCCGCGCTCGTGAGATAGATCAAGGCGTGAAAGCGCTCGAGTTCAAGGGCGAGATCCCTGGTCTCGGCCGAACTCATCGTCGAGAGAATGTCGAAGTGTGGACTGGAAACTTCAATCCACGCCGCTCGCTCGAGCCGACTCGTCGGTTTGAGCCGCGCGATCGGGTTCGGCTCGCTCGAACTCACGCATCCGCCGCTCGCAACCGAGATCAGCGCGAGGAGAAGCGC
>CAZMFM010000039.1:10128-44997 GCA_964565565.1 uncultured Spirochaetaceae bacterium
AAGAGAAGCGCCCCGAGCCGACTCGCCGGGCTCCGCAATCGCGAACCGGCTACTTCTACTTCATGGACCAAAGCGGTTCCGGAATCTCGAAACCGAGATCACCGTCCCAGGAGTTTCGGAACGAAACCTCATGAGCGGGCCGACGCGGGGCAACGCCCCAACGCCCGGTCGGATAGCCGAAGGTCACGCAGCCGTTGAATTGCCACGCGCCCTCATCGGGAACCCCTAACACAGCTTTCAATTCATCGATGCGAAACTGGAAAACACTCGTCAGCGCGCTGCCCACGCCTTCGACCCGTGCAGCCAACATCGCATTCCAGATCGCCGGAAAGATCGATCCGCCGCTCGTATCAAATTGGCAGAACGCAAAGAGAATCAGCGGATAGCCCTCGAAATGATCACCCAGGTAGCTGGCCGACCGGAACAACTTCATGAACTCGATGCTCTCCGGGTCTTCGGGGCTCGCCTTGGCGGCATCGATTCGCGGCTTGTAGATCGAGTCCCAGAGTGTCCCCATGCACTTTCGGTAGATGGGTCCGAGTTGCGCTTTCACCCCCGGATCATCGACGAGCAGGAAGCGCCAGGTCTGACTATTGCCCCCAGACGGCGCCCGGATGGCGGCATCCAAAATTTTCTTCTGAACGGCCTCGGGAATCGGATCCGGCTTGACCCGCCGCATCGCACGGGTCGTATACATCGCTTCGAGTGCATCCATGATCAGGTTCTCCTCATCGCAGTGGTGGAAGCTCGACACGGACGCCGACGCACGCGACGGCAGTCGGCGCGAAGTCACAGCGGTGGTCGCCCTTCGAGTCTAGAACAGGTCGCCCTGTTCGCCCGGCCGCGACGATTTCTTCCCGGCCGACTTCTTCTTCGCCGGACTCTTGGCCGAACGCTTGGCCGGTTTTTTGGCGGACGCTTTCGTGGCAGACCGTCCGGCCTTCTTCGCTATGCCGTCGGTCTTCGCCGAACGCTTCGCGCCGGCAGTCGCCTTCGTGCTCGTCTTGACGGCCTCCGCCGCCTCGAGCTTCAATTTGGCCACCGGCTTGGGCGCCATGCGCGCACCACGGGCCGAAGCGCTCGTCAACTCCAGGTCCCGAAGATCGAAGTCGGCTTTCTTCAGGCGCTGTCGCTTCACCGGCACGAAATCCAGGTGGACCGTGCCGGTTTCTCCCTCGGGCAAGAGAAGGTCTACGCGCCCACCCTTCTCCTTGATCAAACGATATTCGCGATTGCGAATGAATTTTTCGATCTTGATCTTCTTGGCGTAGGCGATGCGTTTCTTGTCCCGGTAGACGACAGTGAACTCGACGCCAACATCCGGATCGAAGATTTCCGCGTAGATCATCGGGCCCGTGAAGAAGACCTTCTCAGGTGCGTTCATCACGCGATAGGTCCCGTCCTTGGCGATTCCGAGTACGTATTCAAACTCGGAGACCGTCAGCTTGAATTGGTCGCCGCGAACCTCGGTGCCGTAGAAGCTCGACTTCTTGTCAAAAGACAGCCGAAGATTCTGACGTGCGACCGCGCGCTTATCGACGGCTTCGATCTGCGCAAGCTTCGTCCGACGCGGATAGCGACCCTCGTATTTCCCGATCATGCCCTCGAGATAGCTGGTGGTCGTCTTCACCATGTTCTTGAGCTGCCGTTCGATTGCCTTGATCTTCTTCTCGATCTCACCGATCTCGTCGCGATTGCGCGCGATGTCATAGGCCGAGATCCGACGAATACGCAGTTCGAGAAGCCGGGTCACATCGTCATCGACCATTGGCCGGACGAAGAGTCGCATGTGCTTCTTCATCCCGTCCCAGACGGCCTTGCGAACAGCCTCCGCCGTCTTCTTGTCCTCGATCATTTTGTAGACGCGCTTCTCGACAAAGATTTGCTCGAGAGTCAGCCAGTGTTTGCGGTCGACCAGCTGTTCGCGGTCGTATTCGAGTTCTCGCTTCAGCTGTTCCTTCAGACCGCTCGTCAATTGTTTGGCGATCGCCGAAACCGTGCGCTGAACCGGCTTCCGATCATCGATGACGTTCAGGTTCGAGGAAACCGAGAGCGAGCAATCCGTGTAGGCGTAGAGCTGGGGAATCACCTCCTTGGCATCGGAGCCCCGTGCGATCGTCAATTCGATTTCCACTCGATCAGTCGTGAAATCATCGATCGACGAAATCTTGACGCGCCCCTTGCCGACGGCGGCTTCGATCGATCCGATCAATCCCTCCGTCGTCGTACCATAAGGGAGCTCACGGATGACGACGGTCTTGCGATCGACAACCTCGATCTTCGCACGCAACTCGATCTTGCCAGCGCCGTCCTCATACTCGGAGACATCCATCAGGCCGCCCTGTTGGAAGTCGGGGAAGAGCTTGAAGGGTTTGTTCTTGAGGATCGCGATCTGTGCCTTCCAGATCTCGATCAGGTTATGCGGCAGGATCTTCGTCGCCATCCCGACGGCGATGCCTTCGGCGCCGGTCATGAGAACGACCGGGAGCTTCGCCGGCAGGACGACGGGCTCTTCGTTTCGCCCGTCGTAGGAGGGCACGAAGTCGGTCAGTGCCGGATGGAACATCGTCTCCAACGCGAGATCGGTCAGCCGGCACTCGATATAGCGGGGCGCGGCGGCGCGGTGGCCGGTCAACAGGTTTCCGAAATTACCCTGTCGCTCGATGAAATAATCCTTGTTCGCCAGCACGACGAGGGCATCACCGATCGACGCGTCGCCGTGGGGATGGAGTTTCATCGTATCGCCGATGACATTGGCAACTTTGTGGAAGCGGCCGTCGTTCATTCGGAAGAGCGTATGCAGGATGCGCCGCTGGACCGGCTTCAGCCCATCCCGTAACTCCGGAATCGCGCGATCCAAAATGAAATAGCTCGCGTACTCGACAAAATGTTCTTTCATCAAGGATTCGAGTTGGCTCATCGAAGGATTCCTCTAATGGAAGGCTCGCCAACGTGACATTCAGGAATGCCGCTACGGTTGCAATCACGATGACGCATAGCAGCCGTCAAAGGACATCCGTCGCGAGGTTCTCGACGATGAAATCGCGACGCTCCGGCGTGTTCTTGCCCATGAAGAAGTCGAGGCTCTTCTGGACCTCGCCCATCGAGCCAACGCTCACGCGCACGAGGCGAATCCTCTCTCCGATGAATTGCCCGAACTCCTTCGGGCTGATCTCGCCGAGGCCCTTGAACCGGGTGACTTCCGGCCCTTTGAGCGCCTTGAGCGCTGCATCGCGCTCTACTTCGGAGTAGCAATACCTGGTTTCTTTCTTGTTGCGGACCCGAAAGAGCGGCGTCTCGAGAATATAGACATGGCCCTTCAGGACGAGATCTTCGAAATAGCGTAGGAAGAAAGTCAGAATCAGATTCCGAATATGCATGCCGTCGACGTCGGCGTCGGTCGCGATCACCACCCGGTTGTATCGAAGCCCCTCCATGCTGTCTTCGATGCCCAAGGCGCGCATGATATTGTAGAGCTCTTCGTTCTTGTAGATGGCATCGCGCTTGAGGCCATAACAATTGAGCGGCTTGCCCTTCAGTGAGTAGATCGCCTGGGTATAGACGTCGCGGGTCGGGACCATGACACCGGCCGCCGAGTCACCCTCTGAAAGAAAGATCGTCGTGTCTTCCCGGCGCTTGGCCTTGGGATCGTCGTAGTGGAATTTGCAATCCGTGAGTTTGGGAATTCGGATGGCGACCTTCTTGGCACGCTCCCGCGCCTGATTCTTGATCGCCGACAATTCCTTTCGAACTTTCTCGTTCAAGGCGACTTTCTCGAGCAGTCGCTTCGCATCGCTCTGATTCTCGTGCATCCAACGGATGACTTTGTCCTTCACCGCCGGGACGAGCCAGGCCCGAACGTCCGAGGAGCCAAGCTTGTTCTTCGTTTGGCTCTCGAAGACGGGATCTTGCAACTTGATCGCGATCGCCCCGATGATGCCGTCGCGCACATCTTCGCCGGCATAGCTCTTCTTCGCGTACTCGTTGACGCCCTTCAGTAGCCCTTCTCGAAACGCGCTCTGATGCGACCCGCCATCGTTCGTGAACTGCCCGTTGACGAAGGAATAATAGGATTCGCCGTATGCGTTGCCGTGGGTGAAGGCCATCTCGAATCGGTCACCCTCGCTATGTGCGATGTCGTAGAGGGGCTGCGATTCGCCCATCTCGTGCTCGAGAAGATCCTCGAGACCCTTCTTGCTCTGGAAGGTTTCCTTGTTGTACGAGAGCTTCAGTCCACTATTGAGATAGGCGTAGTAGCGCAGGCGGTGTTCGATGAATTCTTCGTTCCAATCGTATTCATCGAAGATTTCGAGATCGGGCGTGAAGCGGACGTATGTGCCGTCCGGCTCGCTGCTCTTGCCGCCTTTTTCGTTCGTGATCTTGCCACGTACGAAGCTGGCCTCTTTGAATTTTCCCTCGCGTACGCTGCGCACTTCGAAATTCGAGGAAAGCGCGTTGACGGCCTTGGTCCCGACACCGTTCAGGCCGACCGAGAACTGGAAGACGTCGTCGTTGTATTTTCCGCCAGTATTGATCTGACTAACACATTCCACGACCTTGCCGAGCGGAATCCCACGGCCATAGTCGCGAACCTCGATGGTCGGGCCGTCGCGCCGGATTTCGATCTTCTTGCCGACGCCCATGATGAATTCATCGACGGAGTTGTCGATCACCTCTTTCATCATGACGTAGATGCCATCGACCGGGGTAGAGCCGTCTCCGAGCCGGCCGATATACATGCCGGTTCGCAGTCGAATATGCTCGAGGGCGTCGAGGGTCTGGATCGCCTTTTCGTCGTAGGCGACGTCCTTCTTCTTGCCGGCGCCTGCCGCCGGAGCCTTTCCCTGTTTGCCGCCCGAGCGCGTTTTGGCTGTTTTTTCGCCTTTGGAAGCCGCGGAGCGCGTCGCCTTCGCCATCTCTGGAAAATTCGCTTTCTAACATCTCTTGGGGGGAGCGCGCCTAGAGTGGGCCATTCGCCGCAATCGTCAAGGTGGTGATTGCGAATCTCGGCGTTGTGTCTAAAACGATACGGACGGAGAAACGCTGGCACATTTCCGCTCGAACACGGCATGCTAGAGCCCAACTCCAGAAGGGAGCGCGACCATGTCCGACCCGATCCCCTCCATTTCGCCCGCCGCGCATACGGCGGCCGGCCTCGATCAAGCCTTCGGTCAGCTCGCCCTGGCCGGCGGTTGGTGGACGGCCGAGCAGCGAATCGCCATCGCCGCAGAAGCCCGCACAGCCAGGAGCTGTGCGCTGTGTGCCGAGCGAAAGAACGCGCTCTCTCCCTACTCCGCAAACGAACGAGCCCACACCAGCGGGACGACACTTTCGGCGCATACCCTCGACGTCATCCACCGCATCACGACGGATCCCGGGCGTCTCAGCCAACGCTGGTACGACGACGCGATCGGCGGCGGGATGCGCCCGGAAGAGCTCGTCGAGATCGCCTCGATCATCGCCGCCCTCACGATCGCCGACACCCTTTCGCGCGCGCTCTCCCTTCCGGAACGCCCGCTGCCCCAGCCCCTCGCAGGCGAACCTCATAGGCAACCGGTTTCCGGTACGCGAATCGATCGGGCCTGGGTGCCGATGGTCGCGCCGGAAAGTGCCGAGGGGGTACTCAAGATGGTCTATAAGCAGATCGAAACGGCTGCGGGCTTCATCTTCAACGTCGTACGCGCACTGACTGCCGTACCGGAGGCCGTCAACCTGTTCTTCGCCGCCTTCGGACCCAACTACGCAACGCACGGCGACGTAGGACCCGGCGGCCTCGATCGCGCGCAGGTCGAGCTACTCGCCTCGGCCACCTCGGACTACAACGACTGCTTCTACTGAACGGTCTCCCACGCGGGCCTGCTCCGTGCGAGCAGCAATGAAACTGGCCAGGAAATCGACGTCCGTATGGCCACTGGCCAGTCGGCCAGCGAAGACGGCGGCATCCAACACGGCGGCGTTCTCCGCCGTTATGCGGAGGCGATCCTGAACCCCGAAGCGGATGTCGTTGTGGCACGAGCGATTTGCATCGACGTATTGGGCGAAGAGGCGACCGCCCAGGCGGCCTCGATCGTTGCCAGTTTCGACGGAATCAATCGCGTGGCCGATGCCACCGGAATCCGCCTCGATCCCGAAACGGCCGAACAAGGAGGAGAGCAGATCATTCGCGATCTAGGCTACGAAGAGCTCGGCGCAGCGCGCGCCTGAGGATCGAACCGCGTCGGGCAGGTAACGTTAGTTGATCTTGCGATTCTGCGCGGTCCAGATTCCGCGGGGCGCGGAGAAGGCCAGGATTCGTCTATTCGTTCGCACGGTGACCAAGGTGTCCCGCGCCGTGACGGACTCGATCGATTCTCTCACCTGCAGATTGATCCCCACGAAACGTCCTAGCCCCACAGACAGGCCCAGCGCACGCCGATTCGTCACGACGACGCCGACGGCAACGCCGGCTCGCAACGCCTCGACGGACTCACGCGGCGCTAGGCTCTCTTCGGTCCAGACCCCGTTACTCAGGAAGCCCAGGATTCGTCGATTCGTGAGCACCATGGCGATCCGGTCGTCGACCAGCCCGGGCCCTGGCACGTTCTCCTGAAGCCGGTAGCGAAGCTGCCTCCAGCCCGCGCCGGCGGCCACACCCAATGCGCGCCGATCCGTCAGTACCAATCCGATGCGCCCTCGACTCTGCAGGGAGAACACCTCTTCGCCGAGCTCGAGGCGCATCGCCGTACGTCGGCCAGAGATGGAATCGAAGGCAAAGAGATCCCGGTCGTCGCGTTCGATCGCGATGACGTCTAACCGCTCGAGTTCGGTCGAAAACAGATCGACCTGCGCCGGCGAAGGCGCCGGAAGCAACAGCGTCAGCGTCAGCGTCAGCGTCAGAAGCGTAGAGGCCAACCTGAACGTCGGTCGCCGATCAGGAGATCGAATCATGACGGGAGTGCAACGCTTCTCGAACGCAAAGGCAAATGCCCCGTTCGACCCCTCGGGAGGTGATCACGGATCAATCGAGCCCATGGTGGTGCCGAAGGCGCCGCCGGCGGCAATGGCGCCCGGCCACCTCCGATTGATGAGGACGCCCGGAGATCGAAAATGGGGTATCTAACCGGGCCATGGATCCGATCTACATCAGCCCAATCAATCGAGATGTGAAGCCGGCCTCGCCCGACGAGTTCGCACCGGTTTCGATCGGCCCGATCTTGAGCTCGCCTCCGGTCGTCCTGGCGCCGATGGCCGGCATCACCAACGCGCCCTTTCGCCGACTCTGTCGTGGCTTTGGCGCCGGCCTCTACGTCTCGGAAATGATTACGGCACGCGCTCTGGTCGAGCGAAACGAAAAGACCCTGCGTTTGTCGGAGTTCGACCCGGACGAAAGCCCGCGCAGTTTGCAACTCTATGGCGTCGACCCACATTATGTCGGTGAAGCCGTTCGCTTCCTGGTCGACGAGGATCGCATCGACCATCTCGACATGAATTTCGGTTGCCCCGTTCGCAAGGTGACTCGCCGTGGCGGCGGTGCAGCGATCCCTGCCAAACCGAAACTGCTCGAGGAAATCGTCCGTGCAGCGGTTTGCGCCGCGGGAGACATTCCGGTCACGATCAAGTTTCGCATGGGCATCGACGACGATTGGATGACCTTCCTCGACGCCGGACGAATCGCGGAAGCCGAGGGTTGCCGTGCCGTCTCGCTCCACGCGCGAACGGCGGCCCAGCTTTACGACGGCGAAGCGGATTGGAACGCCATTGGTGAACTCAAAGCGGCGGTCCAGACAATTCCAGTCTTTGGCAACGGCGATATCTGGGAAGCCTGGGACGCATTGCGCATGATGCGACAGACCGGTTGCGACGGTGTCGTCGTCGGTCGCGGATGCCTCGGGCGGCCGTGGCTCTTTCGTGACATTGCGGCCGTCTTTGCAGGTAATCAGCCCGAGAATCCGCCCAGGTTTGGTGAGGTCATGTTGACGATGCGCGAACACGCGCGTCTGCTTTGTGAGTGGACGGGAACGCGTATCGGAATCAAGTCCTTCCGAAAACACGCGACCTGGTACACCAAGGGCTTCCCGGGAAGTACGAAAATGCGGGACAAGCTGATCCGCATCAACTCGCTCGAAGAACTCGATCTGGTTCTCGCCGAGGGCGATCCCGAGTTGCTTTTCCCGCCGCGCGCGATGCGACTGTCGCGGGGCAAGAAGAGTGGGCGCCAGAAAGTCGCGCTACCCGAGGGCTTCCGAAACAACCTCGACGACACGACGCCGCCCGCATCGGAAGAAGCCGGCGACGGAGGCTAGGACAAAAGGCTCATCCGTCCGGCCCGTTTCCCCTTACTCCGTTGGCAGCCCTGCAGCCTTCCAGCCGTCCATATCTCCAGTGAGATGATGAAGATCCGTGTATCCGGCGCCTTGGAGCACCTTTGCTGCCATGCCAGCTCGGCGACCGCTCTTGCAATAGAGAACGATCGGGCGGTCGTTTGCAGAATGCAGCTCCGAGAGGCGCGAAGCCAGTTCGCTATGCGAAATATTGATCGCATTGGGAACATGGCTCTCACCGAATTCTCCTGGCGTCCGCACGTCCAGGATGAGCGCACCCTCCGGCGGATTCGAGACCAGGTCTTGCTGGGAAATCTCCTGGACGCCCGGCTTGTCGCCCGCGCCCTCATCCGAGGCCGTACATCCAATCGTCGCCAGAATACCGGCAAGGACAAATACCACGATCGAAGGACGATGAGATCGGCGCAGTCGATGCGAAACGTTGAGAATTCTCATGATAGGCGTATCTCCCTGATTGATCGTTGAATCGATTGACGTCAAGATTCTTTCGCGCCGTCGTCGATCTTGAAATTCTTGTCTCGTAGTTTTTCCAGAAGATCATCGATCGTTCCGCTATTCAAGATTTCCGCGAACTGAGATCGATAGTTCGACACGAGACTAACACCTTCGATCACGACATCAATGATTCGCCATCGGTCACTTCGCTTTCGCAATCGATAGGACAGCTCCGCTCCGCCGTATTGTCCCCCGACGATCTTGGTCTTGACCGACACATCATCTCGAGGCTCGACCTGCGTGCCAATGATCTCGACTTCTTCCTGGTCATAGCGATCGAGTCGCGTCCCATAGGTCCGAGACAGGCTGCGCTTGAACTCGCGCACGAACTCACCCTTTTGGTCCTTCGTGAGCTTTCGCCATTTTCGAGCGAGAACCAACTTCGACATCGTCGTAAAATCAAAAACCTCGTAGGCGATCTTCTCGATCTCCCGGATCCGAACGTCCGCAGACTGCTCCTTGCGGGCTAGGATCGAGACGATCTGATTGGCCGTGTCCTCGATGACCTTGCGCGGTTCCTCGGTCAGATCAGTCTCTGCTACAGCCAAGGACGGTATCCCGCCCGCAAGCATGACCATCGACACGGCGGCACCGATCGCTGATCGCACGATTCGACCAATCGAAGGCCGGCCCCCGGCGCCATTCACATCGTCCACATCGCCCACACCATTAGAAGTCATCAAAATCTTCCTCGTCATCGTCGTAGTCGAAATCGTCATCATCATCGTCACCCGACATCTCATCGTCGAAATAATAGAGTTCGTCCGCACTCGCGGCCGGCGCATCCGTCTGGTCGAGGACCCGGGCTCGACGATTCTGAAGATAGGCGTTCCGAATGAAGACATAGTAGTCGAATGCGTCCAGCCGACTCGCCTCGAGTTCCTCGAGATAGATGGCCCTGAGATTCAGGAGCTCGACCGCCTTGAACCCAACCGAAGCGCCGGCGTTCCCCAACTCACTCAGGTTCGCGATCTGAGTCCAAAAGGGCGTGAAATAGGCGTAGGAGGACGCCGTCGCATCGACAACCTGCCCAAAACCGGAGCGGATCGTATACGGCCCCAGCAAGGGCACCATCAGATAGGGGCCCGAAGGAACGCCCCAGACGCCGAGCGTCTGTCCGAAATCCTCGTCACTCTTCGGAATGTCGACCATCGTGGCGATATCGATGAAACCGCCGAGGCCAAAAATCGAGTTATAGAGCAACCGCAATACGTCGTAGGCGGCGGCGTCCGGCTTCCCCTGCAAGAGATCGTTGACGAAGATGGTCGGAATTCTCAGATTGTCGAAGAAGTTCCGAAGGCCCGTTTGCGCGATACCGGGGACCACGAAATCCCAGGCCTTGGCCGTTGGTTCGAGCACATAGTTGTCGAGCTTCTCGTTGAAGGCAAAAATCCCACGATTCATCGGCTCCCATGGATCCGGATCGTACTCGACCATCGAGGGCGCGGGTGGCGTCGGTGGCGCAGTAGCGGGTGTCGTTTGTGGCGCAACATCCGGCGCGGTTTCGGACGCACCGGGTGCGCCCGAACCGGTCGCGCAACCAAGGCAGAAAAGCGCGAAGGCAAGCAGGAAGGTCACTGAACGAGCGGGTTGCAAGTCGATCTCTCCCTGTCCTAGTCCGATACACCAGAGTCGTGAATGAATCGTCCGATCAGCTTGTCGATCGACAGGGCACTTTCCGTGAACGTAAATTCTTCGCCATCCTGCATAACGGCATCCTCGCCCCCCAACTCAACGGCGATGAACTGATCCCCGAGCAATCCGGACGTTCGAATCGCCGCCGAGGAGTCGATCGAAAGCCCCAGACCCGAGGCGACTTCGAGGGAGACTTCAGCACGCAGATCGTCGTCGAGATCGATCGACGCCACCTGACCGACCTTGACCCCCGCGACACGCACCGGGGCGCGCACCGAGAGTCCGCCAATATCATCGAAGGTCGCGCGGAGAACGATGTGCTCCTCTCCCCCGATCTCGAGGCCGCCGACTCGCAACGATAGATATCCAATCGCGCTCAACCCGATCAGGACGAAAACACCGACGGTCAGATCCCGCGTCGAAGTACTCTGCATGGCTTCTCCCTTCTACTTCCCGTTTCCCGTGTTGCCAGTGTTGTTCATCGTTCGTCGCGCTTCTTCAAACTCAGGCACGACCGTTCAGGCACGAACCAAAACGTCTCATACACCCCAGAACGCGGTGATCATATAGTCGGCGACCAGAATGCAGACGGAGGCCGTCACCACCGTCGAAGTCGTCGCGCGCGCCACCCCGGCCGCATCCGGCGCACAAGCATGCCCCTTGTAGGTTGCGATCAACCCGAGCAGTACGCCGAAGACGAGGCTCTTGACCAGGCTCTGCCCGACATCGTCTCCAAAGCGAACCGCATTCTCCAGGCCCGAAAGGTAGACGCCGCCATCAAGACCCTGAATCGTCACCCCCACCACATACGCCCCGGCAAACGAAAGCGTGATGAAAAGCGCATTGAGCAGTGGCATCGCGACCGCCAGGGCGATCGCCCGAGGCATCGCGACGAAGTGAACGGGATCGATCGCCATCATACGAAGGCCGTCGAGTTGTTCGGTCGCCTTCATCGCACCGATCTCGGCCGTAATCGCGGATCCCGCGCGTCCCGTCACGAGCAAACCGGTCAGGACCGGTCCCAGTTCTCGAATCAGTGATAGGCCGACGACTGCGCCCAGGCCTCCTTCGGCACCGAATCGCGACAATGTCGTGTAGAGCTGCAAGCCGAGCACCATGCCGACCGTGAACCCCGACAAGAGAATCAAGGCAACGGACAATACGCCCGCGTCATAGAGCGCGCGAATGAAGAAGCCGAACCGGGTCGGCGGCTTCGGAAACGAAGCGACGATCGCGACACCGAAATTCGCCACGCGCCCCAAGCCCTCGAGCAACAAACTCGATTGCGCGCCGAGTTTCCTGATTGCGCCGGTCAAAGTGGACTCCGTTCCTGGATTTCATGAAGTCTGGCCAGAAAGGCACGACCGTCTTCGCCCAGAAACTCAGTGACCCGCTCATCATCGCTACCCGCGAATTCTTCGGGCGTACCCGTCACGCATCCCCGATCGCGCAGAAGAATCATCTGGTCTGCCATGCGCAGCGAAGAAGCCATGTGATGAGAGGTCACCACGACCGTCAATCCAAGATCCCGATTGAGTTGCACCAACAACGCTTCGATTCGGCTCACATTGAGTGGATCGAGTCCAGAGAAGGGCTCATCACAGAGAAGGATCTCCGGCTCGCGAACGATCGCCCGAGCAAAAGCGACGCGACGCAACATTCCACCCGACAGTTGGCGCGGCAATAACGACTCGACGTCATGAAGCCCGACCGCGGCCAGCACATCCGCCACGCGCACCCGGATTTCTTCGTCAGAGGCCTTCGTATGCTCGCGCAGTGGCAGTCCAACATTGTCGAGCACAGTCATCGAATCGAGCAACGCACCGTTCTGAAAGAGCATGCCGATCCCCTTTCGAACCTGCCAAAGCTCCTTTTCCGTCTTGCTGGCGAGTCGCTCTCCGGCGACCAATACCTCTCCGGAATCCGGGCGCTGCAATCCGCCGATCATCCGCAACATCGTACTCTTGCCGGTACCGCTTCCGCCGAGCAGCAAATGGGTTCCACCCTTTTGCAGTCGACAATCGAGCCCTTCGAAAATCGGGCGCTCGCCAAACGCCAAGCAAATGTCGCGAAGCTCGATAAATCGATCATTGGCTGAAGAATCAGCCTCAACGACAGGGCGTGAGGCTGAGACGGGCGGCTCGGCGAGGCGTTCCAGGATCCATCCCCCGATTCGGAGTGAGAGTTCTCGCTAGCCGACTACGTTAACTCAACAGCGAGCAAGTGGGACGAAACATCCGGTCGCAATGACCACCTCGATCGATCGACTACCGGGAGCCCGCCTCGGGATCCGGTTCGGCTTCGACGAACACGGCCCTCCCCGCCGTGGCGGGCATGAAGTCGGCCAAACGCACGCGCTGGGCGCCCGATTCGTCGAAGTTCTCCACTTCGAGCCAGGATTCCAGTGCGGCGCGAAGACCGGGCCATTCAGCGTCGGTGATCGCAAACCAGGCGGTATCGCGGTTGCGATTCTTTGCAACAACGTGATTGCGAAAGAGGCCCTCGAAGCGGAACCCGAGGCGTTTGGCGGCGGCGCGCGACGGTGCATTCAGACCGTCACATTTCCACTCGTAGCGGCGATAGCCCCAATCCTCGAAGGCTCGCTTCATCATCAGGTACATGGCTTCGGTCGATGTCGGGGTCTGTTGCAGCGCCGGCGAATAGCTCAAATGTCCGACTTCGATCGATCCCATAGCGGGAACCGCTCGCAGAAAACTAGCAACCCCGAGCGGTGCCCCCGACGCAAGATCGACGATTGCAAAGAAATAGGTATCGCGGAGCGTCAGGAGTCCCCGAACCAGCTCGACGTAGTCCTTCTCGGTCTCGAAGGGTCCGTATGGCAGATAGGTCCAATTTCCGGCGTCGCGATGTTTGGAGTACGCGGCGTGGAGCGCGGCGGCGTGAAGATCGGCGTCGAGGGATTCGAGTCGACATCGTGTGCCCACGATCGCTTCCCGATCGGGCTCCCCGGCCCCTGTCCAACCCTCGACTGGATCGCCGACCGGCTGACCGAGTTCATTCGAAATTGGGCTCATTGATGTGACTCCGATTCGAGACTGCGCTCGATGCTCCGCCCCATCTTACAGACAGTTCGAACAAACCCATTCATTGCCGGATTCGAGGGCTTCGCGATCAGAGCACTTCAGACATCAACTTGTTGACCAGGTCGGCAAAACCGCTTGGATCTTCGAGTTGGCCACCCTCGGACAGGATTGCCTGACCGAGCAGGAGCCTGGCCGACTCCGCGATTTTTGGATCGGTCGGATTCTTCTCGAAGCGTTCGCCGAGTTTCTGCATCACCTGATGCTCGGGATTCAATTCGAGGATCGGCTTTCGATCGGGAATCTCCTGGCCTGCCTGTCGAAGCATCGCCTCGAGTTGCGGAGAAAGATCCCCCTCCTCGAGCACCAGACACGAGGCCGAACTCTTCAAACGACTGGACAGCCTGACCTCTTTCACTTCCTCTTCGATCGCCGAACGCATCGCAGCCAAGAGATCACCGAGATTCTCTTCGTCCTTTTCGAGGGCTTCCTTCGCCTTCTCCTTGTCCTCGTCGGATCCGATTTCGACCTCGCCATGGCCGATACTCTTGAAGGGCTTTTCGCCGTAGCTGATCGGTCCCTGGCTGACCCAGACCTCATCGACGGGATCGGTCAAGAAGAGCACTTCGATCCCCTGATCGACGAATGCCTCGAGATGGGGCGAACGCCGCAAGACATCGAGCTTTGGACCCGCGATGAAATAGATGGCTTCCTGGTCGGGAGACATCCGCTCCTTGTAGTCGGCCAAGGTCGTCAGCTTCACATCATCTGCGCTGGATGGTGCCAGGACGAGGTCGAGAATCCGGTCGCGCTTCTCTTCGAAATCGAGCAGCCCTTCCTTGACGACAGGTCCGAACTCGAGCCAGAACGTTTCGTATTTGGATGGATCCTCTTTCGCCAACGCCTTCAAGCGATCGACGACCTTCTTGACCAGATGTTTTCGGATCGTCTGGATCTGTCGATCCTGTTGCAGCATCTCGCGCGACACATTCAGCGAAAGATCCTCTGCATCGACGACGCCGCGTACGAAACGCAGCCACTCGGGCAGGAGTTCGCGGCACTCGTCCATGATGAAGACGCGGCGCACGTAGAGCTGAACACCGTTGTGCAATCGTTCGCGATGATAGAGATCGAAGGGAGCCTTCCCAGGGACATAGAGGAGCGCGCGCGCCTCGAAGGTTCCTTCGATGGAAGTGCTGACCCGGAGCATCGGATCCTGGAAATCGTGGGTGATATGTTTGTAGAACTCGTCGAATTCAGCGTCGTCGACCTCGCTCTCCGGACGAGTCCAGATCGCCTTCATCGAATTGATCGGCTCCTCGATCTCACGCGTGACCGGCTGTCCGTCGCTGGCCGCTGGCGATTTCTCTTCTTTACCCTCGCCCCTTACTTCTCCGTCAGCGGCGTCGGCGTCGGCGTCGGCGTCCGCTTCGGCCGGAGGCGCTTGCTCGATAATCGTGAGCTTGATCGGATAGCCGACGAAGTCCGAGTATTTTCGAATCGTCTGGCGGAGCACCCACTCGTCGCAAAAATCCGCGATCCCCGCGTCGCCATCGACCGGCTTGAGCGTCAATCGAATCGTCGTCCCCGCGACGTCGCGCTGCGCGTCCTCGAGATTGTATTCACCGGCGCCCGTTGACGTCCATCGCGTCGCCTTGTCCTCACCGGCCCGCCGACTCACGACATCGACCTCGTCCGCCACCATGAAGCTCGCGTAGAAACCGACCCCAAATTGTCCGATCAGGTCGGGGCTGGCCTCGTCGCTCGAAGCCGATCGGTTCAGGAATTCGATCGTTCCCGACCGCGCGATGGTGCCGAGATTCTCGACCAGATCTTCCCGGGTCATCCCAATTCCGTTGTCCGAGATCGTCAGCGTTCGCGCCAAGCGGTCCGCCACCAGATGAATTTCGAGTTCTTCTTCGGCCTGCAATTCGGGGTTCGAGAGCCCTTCGAATCGTCGTCGGTCCAAGGCGTCCGAGGCGTTCGAGATCAGCTCTCGCAGGAAGACTTCCTTGTTGGCGTAGAGAGAGTGGATCATCAGATCGAGTAGCTTCTGGGTCTCGGCCTGAAATGAATGCGTTTCCATTGCTGAAGCTCCTGAATCGGAATTTGAGTGGGCTGGATCTCGACCACGCCTCAGAGCCAGGGGCTCGAGTCGTCGGACGCGCGAAGGATGGGCACGCGGGTGGTCGGATCAAGCCTGGAATGGACGTTTGCCCCGCGGGTCAACGCGACTTGATCGGGTTCGCAGGAAGTTCAAGTATATATCTGGATATCCGAATAGATTGATGTTAAATTTTCAGGCTTCGATTGGAGACCCGAAATGGCAGACCAGACCCCTCGTCCCGAGCGGATCGAGACCCTGAAACGACTCTTGCAGGAGCGCATCCTCGTTCTCGACGGCGCGATGGGGTCGATGGTCCAGACCTATGGACTCGGCGAGGCGGATTTTCGCGGCACGCATTTCGAAGACCATGCGAGCGATCTCCAGGGCGATAACGAGCTCCTCTCGCTCACCCGACCCGAGATCATTCGCGAAATCCACGACCAGTTCTTCGAAGCCGGCGCGGACCTTATCGAAACCAACACCTTCGGCTCGAATGCCATCTCACAAGCCGACTACAACCTTGACCAGGGATCCACCGTTCGCGACCTGAACCTCGCCTCAGCTCGGATCGCGCGCGAGTCGGCCGACGCATGGACCGCCCGGGATCCCTCGAAGCCCCGCTTTGTCGCCGGCGCGATCGGACCGACGCCCAAGACCTTGTCACTCTCCCCGGACGTGAACGACCCCGCCGCACGCAGCGTCACCTTCGACGCCCTCTGCTGTGCTTACCGCGAACAAGCAGAGGCGCTGATCGAAGGCGATGTCGATGTGCTCCTGGTCGAGACGATTTTCGACACCCTGAATGCCAAGGCAGCCTTGGTCGCCGTCGACGAGGCCTTCGAATCGACCGGTATCCGGCTTCCAATCATGATCTCCGTCGCCATCACCGACGCCAGCGGACGCACCCTCTCCGGACAAACCGTGGACGCCTTCTGGCGATCGGTCGCCCACGCCAACCCACTCTCCGTCGGCGTCAACTGCTCATTGGGCGCAACGGATATGCGGCCCCACGTTGCGGAACTCGCAAATATCGCCAGCTGTCATATTTCGAGTTATCCGAACGCCGGTCTGCCTAACGCGTTTGGTGAATACGACGAAGAACCGACGATGACCGGCGAGCTCGTCGGGGAGTTCGCGACCAGCGGGCTCGTGAACTTCGTGGGCGGCTGCTGCGGAACGACGCCCGCACACATTCGGTGCATCGCTCGCGCCGTCGATGGCGTGACGCCTCGCGCAACACCCGAGTCCAAAGAGTCGGTGACCTTCTACTCCGGGCTCGAAACCCTGGTGATCCGTTCGGATTCGAATTTCCAGATGATCGGCGAACGGACCAACGTGACCGGCTCCGCACGCTTCCGGAAGCTCATCGAAGCCGACGACTACGAAAAGGCCCTCGAGGTCGCCCTCGACCAGGTCCGCGGCGGCGCGAATCTACTCGACGTCAACATGGACGAAGGCATGCTCGACAGCGAAGCGGCGATGACCCGCTTCCTCAATCTGATCGCGAGCGAGCCCGAGATTTCGCGCATCCCGATCATGATCGACAGCTCGAAATGGAGCGTCCTCGAGGCGGGGCTGCGTTGCGTGCAGGGCAAGTCCGTCGTGAATTCCATTTCCTTGAAGGAAGGCGAAGCCGAATTCCTGGACAAGGCCAAGATCATCCGCCGATTCGGCGCGGGCGTCGTCGTGATGGCCTTCGACGAAACCGGCCAGGCGGATACGACCGAGCGCAAGGTCGAGATCTGTGAGCGCTCCTACAAGATTCTCGTCGAGCAAGCGGGCTTTCCGCCAGAGGACATCATCTTCGATCCGAATATCCTCGCGATCGCAACGGGAATCGAAGAGCACGCCGAATACGCCAAGAATTTCATTGACGCCACGCGCCTGATCAAGGAGCGATGTCCCGGCGTGCACATTTCGGGCGGCGTCTCGAATCTCTCGTTTTCATTTCGCGGCAATAATCGCGTCCGCGAAGCGATCCATTCGGCCTTCCTCTACCACGCAACCCAAGCCGGCATGGACATGGGCATCGTCAATGCCGGGCAACTCGATCTCTACGAAGACATCCCAAAGGATCTACTCGAACACGTCGAAGACATCATCTTCAATCGTCGGGAAGACGCGACCGAGCGAATGGTCGAATTCGCCGAGAACGTAAAGGGCGCCGGCAAGAAGCGCGTGATCGACCTGTCCTGGCGCGAGGCGCCCGTAGAAGAACGACTCTCCCACGCCCTGGTCCACGGCATCGTCGACTTCATCGATGAAGACACGGAAGAAGCACGCCAGAAGCTCGACAAACCGATCCATGTAATCGAAGGCCCATTGATGGACGGCATGCGCATTGTCGGCAACCTCTTCGGTGCCGGAAAGATGTTCCTCCCACAAGTCGTGAAGAGCGCACGCTCCATGAAGAAGGCGGTCGCCTATCTCCAACCCTATCTCGAAGACGAAAAGGAAGCGGGATCGAGTCAGGGCAAGATCATCATGGCCACGGTCAAGGGCGACGTGCACGACATCGGTAAGAACATCGTCGGCGTCGTGCTCGGCTGCAACAACTACGAGATCATCGATCTCGGCGTGATGGTTCCGACCGACAAAATTCTCGACGCAGCGATCGCAGAAGGCGCCGACATCATCGGCCTCTCGGGCCTGATCACGCCGTCACTCGATGAAATGGCTTCGGTCGCCAAGGAGATGGAGCGGCGCGGGATCGAACTCCCGCTCTTGATCGGCGGCGCGACGACCAGTCGACAGCATACGGCGGTCAAGATCTCCCCTCATTATTCACAGCCCGTCGTCCACGTGCTCGACGCTTCGAAGGCCGTAAACGTCGTTTCCGATCTGCTTTCCAAGGAACGACAGGGCACCTTGATCGAAGAGAACCGCGCCGACCAGGAAAAGCTCCGTGCGATCTACGAGAATCGCAAAGAGAAGCCCTTGCTCGCGATTGCGGATGCACGCGCGAACGCGAGTGCGATCGAATTCAGTGATCCCGCGCCCGCCAAACCGGCACGGCTCGGCCGACAAGTCATCGACGATGTCACCGCCGCGGATCTCGATCCCTTTATCGACTGGACCTTCTTCTTTTCGACCTGGGAACTGAAGGGCAAGTTCCCGAAGATTCTCGACGATCCGAAGGTCGGCGAGGCCGCGCGCGAACTCTATGAAAACGCGAGAGAGATGCTCGATGAGATCATCGAGATAAAATTATTGAACCCGCGCGCCGTCTACGGATTCTGGCCTGCGCGACGTGAGGGCGACGACCTCGTGCTCTACAACGACGAAGATCTGAGCGGTGTCGTGGCGCGCTTTCCGATGTTGCGACAGCAATCGATCCAGCCGAAGGGCAAGCCCAATCGTTCCCTCGCCGATTTCGTCGCTCCGAAATCAGCGGGCGTCCCCGACTATGTGGGCGCCTTCGCGCTTACGAGTGGCGTCGAAGCCAACGACCTGGCTGCGCGATACGAGAAGGATCACGACGACTATCGCGCCATCATGGTGAAGGCGATCGCCGATCGGTTGGCGGAGGCTTTCGCTGAATTTCTGCACGCCCGAGCGCGCGAGGAGTGGGGCTATGGCGGCGACGAGGCGCTCACGAACGAGGACCTGATCGCGGAACGCTACCGGGGCATTCGACCCGCCTTCGGATATCCGGCTTGCCCCGACCACCTACCCAAACGAGCCCTCTTCGACCTCTTGAATGCAGGAGAAGTCGGGATCGAACTCACCGAGACCTGCGCCATGAATCCCGCAGCCAGCGTATCCGGCCTCTACTTCGCACATCCCGACGCGCGCTATTTCACGGTGGGCCGATTGGGTCGCGACCAGATCGAAGACTACGCGCCGCGCATCGGCCTTTCGATCGAAGAAGCGGAGCGTTGGCTCGGCCCGAACCTGGGTTATTAGGCCTGCTTGAGCAGGTCACTCACCTGATACTGGCCCCGGACCGGCAGCCTCAGCAGCTTCGCCACGAACTTCAGACATCCGCCGTATAGGGGGGTGCAGGGTCGTATTCCATCGCAAGTTGGGTATTGCGTGCATGGTCGATCCCGAAGGTCTGGCCGACCAACCAAAGCGCCATGTCGATGCCCGCCGAGACACCAGCCGAAGTCACGAGATTCCCATCCCGCACATAGCGGACCTTCTCGAGGACGGTCGTCTTGTCCCCGGCCAGTTCGCGCAGCGTCGAGACATACGCCCAATGCGTCGTGATCCGTTTGCCCTTGGCGAGCCCCGCCTGCTCCAGGACCAGCGATCCCGTACAGACACTCGTCAACCATTCGACATCCGTGGCCTGCCGACGGAGAAAATCCAACATCGCCACGTTCTTCGCCTCCTGCCGGGTGCCGATGCCGCCCGGGATCAAGAGGACGTCGAGCTTCGGCGCGTCCTCGAAGGAAGCGTCGACTTCGACACGCATACCCTTCGCGCCGCGAACGACCTCCCCTGTTTCGCTGATCAAGACGATTCGGATGCCCGCCGCCGGCTTTTCGGCAGCAGCAATTTCCCGCGCCATCCCGAAGACCTCGAAGGGACCCACCCAATCGAGTTCCTCCGCTTGATCGAAGAGTACGAGTCCGACCGTATAGGTCCCAGAAGCCGCTTGATCACCCATTTCTGTCTCCATTCGTGTTCTCCTTCATTTCGATTCCGACCATCCGCGTCATCCCTCCGCGCCAACCATCGGTTCCGAAAAGCGTTCGCGATACGCCGCAGGACCCACGCCAATCTGGCGAAGAAAGGCCCGACGCATAGTTTCCCCTGTCCCGAACCCCACACCGTCCGCAATCTCCTCAACTGATCGCCGCGACTCCTCGAGACGCCGCCGCGCTGCTTCGACACGGACACATTCGACAAAGCGTGCCGGGGATTGGCCGACCTCGTCTCTGAACACCCGTGCAAAATGTCGCGGGCTCATGGCGGCCCTCGATGCGAGGGCTTCGACCGAGTGATCGGCTTCCGGATGATCGACGACCCAGGTCTGGAGATCGCGTAACGAATCGCGATCCGCCATTTGACCCGCAAGCTGCGCTGAAAATTGCGATTGGCCACCCGGCCTTTTCAGGAAGAGCACCAGCCAGCGCGAAATCTCGAGGGCCAGCGCGCGATCGGCATCTTCCTCGACGAGCGCCAGCGCCAGGTCCATACCCGAGGTCACACCAGCCGAGGTCCAGACCTCACCATCGCGCACGTAGATTGAGTCCGGATCAACTTCGACGCTCGGAAATCGCTCCGCGAGTTCGGCGGCGTAGGCCCAATGCGTCGTTGCGCGACGACCGTCGAGTAATCCCGCGGCCGCCAATATGAAAGCGCCCGTACAGACCGAGCAGACTCGTCGCGCACGCGGGGCGGCCGCGCGAACGTATTCGAGCAGCCGTTCGTCAGCGACAGCGTCGCGAGATCCCAGCCCCCCGGCCACGATCAGCAGGTCGAGCGACTCCGGGCGATCATCGTAGCTCCGGTCGACCCCAAGGCTGAGCCCGCATGAGGCGCGCAGACTTCCTGGCTCCGGTCCCACGATCTCGATCGCATAGCCGGGTCCGCGACCCGAGCGGACCTCGGCCATCCCCGCCGACGAAAGGACCTCGAGTGGACCCGTCACATCGAGAATCTGCACCGAGGGAAACGCGACCATCGCCACACGCCTGGGCGCGCCGATCGACGACCGACGCTGGGGGGCGGCCGAGGACCGCGGCCCACCCGGCGAGATGGGACCAGCGGGAGTGGCGGGAGTGGCGGCTCGATCGGCGGGCGTCGAAGATGGGGCTTTCATGGCGACAGATTGGCGTTTGATCACTCTGTCTGCAATGACAATGACCCCTCGATTTTCGCCATGCACGGATCCCCCCGTACTCAAATGCCCTTCGGGGAATTGAATGTCTACTCGGACATTCGACTCTCTAGTGCGTCGTAAGCGATCCCGGCGAAGGAATCCGGCTTGATGAACCCGTTTCCCCACTTCTCGTCGAAGGCCCGCGTGGGCTTTGCTGCGATGACCTCGTCTCGACTCTGGCCGAATTCGATCAGTTTGAGAACGCGATCGCGTATTGAGACCAGCATTTTCTGCGTCGCCTCGAGGTCCGCGCGCGTCGCAAGCGACCCGTGTCCGGGGATGATTCGAGTCTTGGGCCCTGCAATCGCCAGCCCGCGATCGGCCGCCGCGATCATTCCATCTAGGGTGCCGCCGCTCGAGGCATCGATATAGGGATACATGCCCGAGAAATAGGTATCGCCCATATGAAGTAGATCGGCCTCGTGGAAATAGACGATCGAATCGCCATCGGTATGCGCGGGGGCAACATGGATCGCCTCGATCCGTTGACCATTGAGATGAAGCGTCACCCCGTCCTCGAAGGTGATGACCGGCCAGGCGACTTCGGGTGAAGCGGGAACGTTTCGACGAGGCGGAGGCCTGAACTGATCGCTCGACATGCGTGCCCGCACTCGCTCATGAGCAAGGATCACAGCGCCGGCTTGACCCAGATTTTCGTTGCCACCGGTATGATCGCCGTGCCAATGCGTATTGAGCACGAAACGAATCTCGCCCTTCGATCGCGCGCGAATCGCCGCCAGGATCTTCTCTGTGAGTGGCGCATATTGGTCGTCGATCAGGATGACACCGTCCTTGCCCGTCGAGACGCCGATATTGCCACCAGCCCCCTGCAACATCATCAGCCCATCGCCGAGGTCGATCGTCTTGATCTCGACCTTCGAAAAATCCCGTTGGGCCAGAACGACGGTCGGCACCAGAAGCACGATCAAGAGGAGTGAGAGGACCGTTAGTCCGCGGGCCACCCACGACCAGGGCGAAGCTTCGTCGGCCGGAAAAGAATCACTCATCAGATACCCCCCATCAATTTGTTGGTTCTCTCATCCGATCGTTCTCCCACGCTTGCTTCAAGTGCCACGTCCACCAAGAGGTCGCGACCCGCCGTCACCCGGCAATTCGATCGCGCGAGGGAATGTCGCACGCAATTGCGATACCGTCTTTCGCCATGGGCGAACGATCGAATCAGGAACACAGTCTCTGCGCGAGTGGTCCCGACCGCTCGAGCGATTTCCATGCCCATTCCCCGAGCAACCTCTCAAACGATT
This sequence comes from uncultured Spirochaetaceae bacterium, assembly GCA_964565565.1. Taxonomy (GTDB): domain Bacteria; phylum Myxococcota_A; class UBA9160; order UBA9160; family UBA4427; genus UBA4427. Next base: position 32,823 of record CAZMFM010000039.1, read on the forward strand.
CCCAGAACGAATCGTCGATCGGCTCCGCCGCCGACTCCTCCGCCGACTCCTCCGCCGACTCCTCCGCCGACTCCTCCGCCGACAACGCAAACGATCCCCCAAACAATTCGCGAAACTATGACCGAGACCTCGGCGTCATCGAGGCTATCACCTACGTCACACGCTCCTGCCCACACGGCCGCGTCGTCGCTGCGGCCCGGGGTGCGCTCGAAGCGATCAAGGTCGGTGGGGCCGCAAGCATGAAGCAACAAGTCTATTTCGTCCTGACCGCAATTCAGGGCTGGCGAGGGGATCGCGCCCAGCAGGTCCACCGCTCACTCAGCCGCTACCTCGACCCGGACGACTCTTAGCTGTCGACGACTCTTAGCTGTCGACGACTCTTAGCTGTCGACGGTGCAACCCACCGCCCCGCCCCTTCTCTATTTCTCTACCGAACCAGCCACGCCCCCCCGGAAAGCCGAAAGACCAGAAAATGTCGACCCAGGAAACCATGCGTATTGCCAAGAGCCCGAAGGATTTGGACAAGGTTCTCAGCCGAATCGAAACCGGGCAGCAAGCCAAGCCCGATTGGATACGTCTCCAGGGGACTTGCCGCCTCGACAAGATGGCGCCGACCGTGCGCGATACGTTCTTGAAGCGAATCCATCCCTGCGTCCTTCGCGGCTTCAAGAATTCCTGCCAAAAGCCGCGGGGCAAGAAGCAACGTCTCGCGCTTTGGCAATCGGTCACGCGCCAGGGCTTCCACGACTTCAGTGAATTCGGCTGGAGCAAGAACTACGACTCGCCCTACGTCGAAAACTACGACTACATCTCTGCCTATCAAAAGGGTGGCCTCGACGCGCTCGACGCCTACTCCGTCTACTCCTCGGTCCTGGGTACTTTCGACTTCAGCGTCGAGGACTTCGTCCGGACGAAACTATGCAAGAACGTCCAGACCATCGTCGAGCCAATGGCGGGTACAGCGGAGTTTTGTTATGCCGGACACTTCCGCTATCCGGATTTCGAATATCTGATGATCGACCTCGACGAGGACGCACAAGAACTCGTCCTCTCGCAAAAGTGGCTACCGCAGGCCTCCAAGGACTACATCTTGGGTGACGTACTCACGTCCGAGGTCTGGGATCGCGTCAAATCCCAAACGATCGGTGACTCCCTCGCCTATATCGGAAAACAAAGTCACCACTACTTCAGCGCAAAAAGACTCATGCAGCTGATGAAGGTCGCCACCTCTCACGTCGATTTCCTGATGCTCGAAACACCGCAGATCTGCCTCGTTTCGGAGATGGGCGATACGGACGAACTCACGCGTGAAGAGCAAGAGGACGCCGGCTTCAAATGCGAACTCGCGGGCGAAGAGGACGGCGATCCGAATCCCTTGACCAACGACCTGAGCTTCCGATTACAAATCGTCTCCGGCAAGACGGAGAGGACGCTCTTCAACTACCATGACTGGCGTTTCTGGAGCCATTCGACACTCGTCGCCTTCGCGGACCTGCTCGACCTCAACTCGTTCTACTTCCATTCAGAGCGGGAGGAGTTCGTACCCGTTGGCGATTGGGACGACGAAGCCGACTGCGAAGAGAACGTGACCTTCATGCTCTTCACACAACGCCAGGCAGAGCGAGACCCCGAGCGGAGCGACTAACCCACAATCGTCGACTAAACCAACAGACCCAACAGAACCATCGAAACCAGCAAGACCAATACGACCGAGAAGACCAAATTGGCGAGGAGCTCCCGGCATGCGGATCCAGAATGTCTTGTACGCGGCGCTCAACCCACTCGTACGTGGCCTGCTCAGGTCTTCGCTTCATGGGATCGCCAGCGCGAACCTCTGCCTCTTTTCCTATCGGGGACGACGATCCGGGCGAAACTTCACAACGCCGCTGAGTTTCATGCGTGATGGCATGACGGTCCGACTACTTTCGAGCCATAACACGCGCTGGTGGAATAATTTCCTCGACGGACCTGTCGATGTCGAGATCGAGATCGGCAGGGAGACTTTTCGCGCCAAGGCGCGAACGATCGTCGAAGACAGCGAGAACTTTCGCAGCGGCGTGCGCGCCTTCCTCAGCGCGGTACCCAGGGACGCGAAGGTCTACGGGATCAAGCTCGATGCCAATCGACGGCCACGCGAAGAAGACCTCGCGAGGGCGGCTGGACACGTCGTGTTGGTCGAGCTCGAGCTATTGCCCTGATCGCCTGCGTTTCCTCTCATTTCCTGGCGCCCTAGCCGCGACCCGACCCCAATCGAACGGGATCATACTATGCGAGAGACGACCGAATTCGGGAACAAGGCAGGCCCATCCATCCGATTCGTGAACGGCCTGATATGAAGCCGTCGCTCTCTGAGCTTCATTGTTGTCGAATCTGACAAAACCGTATCTCTGAAAGCTGCTCTTCTCAGTCGGAGTCTCGGCTAACGCGAATGTTCATTGATCAATCCTGCAAAGGCCTGATCGTCGGGATAGCCGGGGAATTTCGGAAGGTCGTCGCCGATCTGAAACCAAGGTGCCTTCGACTCGAGATTGACATGCGCCCAGGGCGATTCGTCGAGATCATCGTCCAGACTCGAGACCACGAGACAAAGAATCGAGGGCTCTGATGGAAAATTGCAAATGGGCGTCGCGCAGCGTCCGCAGAAATGGCGAATGGATCCCATCGGGGTCTTGAATGTCGTCGGCTCTTCGGACCCTTCCGTCCATTGCAATCCACTTCTCGCCATGATCGCGACCGTTGTAAAGGCCGCACCATGAATTCGTCGGCAGAAGGCGCAATGGCAATTCCAGATCGGGCCGAAGGGTCCCTGCGTTTTGTATCGCAAGGCGCCACATTGACAGCCGCCCTTTCGAAGTCGTTCACTCATTCAATCGACCCGCCGAGGTACTCATTAAGACCCAACCCAATGGGCATGAAGCAGAGATTCTCTTCGTTCTCTCTCGCCCATTCAATACACAGAGATCGCTCAAGAGTGTCGAGATCCGAGGCAAGCGATCTCTTGGATCGTGGTACCGGCTCGGCGGAAACCCTCGACTTCAATCTACTCTGCCTCCTGGCTCAAACGGCGCGGACAGAAACAAGATACCCCGGACGCGACCGGCCGGCTCCGGCAAGGCCAGGCCAGGCCAGACCGCAAAATCGCGATGATGAAATTCATTTAGGGGCAGCGCGAAGTTCGATCCAATACCGGCGCATCAACCGGCCCGTAGTCTCCGAGACCGAATCCGTATCCCGCCGGCCACCGGCATTCTCGATCGTGCGAATCGATCCCAGATTTGAGGGTTCGGCCGTCAACAAGGCCCGGTCGAGCCCGACGACCCGCGCCTCGGCCAACGTCCGCCGCAGTATTTCGCCGGCATAGCCACGCCGGCGCTCCGAGGCGCAAACCTCGTAGCCGATATTTCCACCATCGAGAAGAAGAACCGGAATCAACCTTCGCCGAAGCCGACTCATCGCTACCAGCCGATCAGCCTTGAAGAGCAAGAAATGCGTCATCGGCACCCGGTTCTCGGGCAGGCCCCGATCCCGCTCGAAGCGATCAGCCAACTCGAAGAAGGCGTTTGGGTCGTCGAGGAGTTGATTGAACCGTTCGTCGCCTTCGATTCGAAACGCCTGCGCGAACTCGAGCATGTCCTGTTCGAATTCGCGATCCAACCGTTCGAATCGAAAAGAGTCGGACATCATGGTATCTAGTGAAGCACGATCCAATTCCATTCGCCCGGGAGCCGACACCATGATCAAGGGAAGTTGTCTATGCGGTGCTGTCGCTTTCGAAATCGACGGAGAGCCGACGCCGATCCAACTCTGCCACGCGACGCGATGTCGCAAGGCGACCGGCTCGGCCGTCTCCCCGGAGCTCTTGGTTGGCCTCGATTCCCTGAAATGGGTTCAAGGATCCGAGAAGATCCGAATCTACGAAGCGCCGCTACTCGAAACGCCGCCAACTTATCGTCGCGCTTTCTGCGATACCTGTGGCTCGCCGCTTCCGGTCGAAATCGAAGGGTCGGGGTTTGCCATCTTGAATCCAGGCGTACTGGACGACGATCCTGGCACACGGGAATTCCGTCACGCCTTCGTCGACCAGAAGGCATCCTGGCACACGATCACGGATGGGTTGCCGACATTCGAAGGGCGGCCGCCGCAGCCGGAAGGCATGAAGTAGCTCGATCTACCCGCAGCGCGTCGCAAGCCCTTGGGCGATCAGACCGATCCGCCTAGGAGTCGGCCTTGCCGGTGTCGCTGGCGTCGCTGGCGCTGTCGGTCCTGTCGGTCTTATCGGTCTTATCGGTGCGACCTGCCCCATCGATGTGTGCCGCGAAAGCCTCTTTGTAGTCCGGGTGCCAACGAGAGAGTGCCGGTCGGTTCTCGGTCATGTCCGCGGTGGCCCACTCGATCCGCAGCCGATCAATCTCGGGGCTGACATCGTTGTCCGGGCACAGAATGTAGAAGTCGGCACGCGCCATTGCGGAGAGTAGATGGTCCGCCACCTGCTCGGGCCCCCACGCGGCCGGCGGTTTCTCTTTCATGAATCGTTTCATCATCCCCGTATAGGTGAACCCGGGAACGAGCAGATGGGCGGTCACCTGGCAACCGTCGAGGCTACGCAATTGATGGGCCAGGCTTTCCGTCAGACTCTTGATACCAGCCTTCGAAACGTTGTAGGCCGCGTCGCCGGGTGGATTCGTGATGCCCTGCTTGGAGCCCGTGTTGACGATCGCACAGGGTGTCGCTTGATCGATCATGGTCTGGGTGAAGACCTGCAAGCCGTGAATGACGCCCCATAGATTCACGCCTAGCACCTTCTGCCACCCGCCGAGATTCTGCCACGGCCCGCCGCCGCCACCGATACCGGCATTGTTCATCAGCAATGCGACCTCACCGAATCGCTCGAGCACCGCGTCGCGAAGCACTTCGACCGATTCGACCCTGGCTACATCCGTCTCGACGGCCAGGATGGCATCACGCCCCTTGGCGGCTCGCTCCGATAGCACCTCGGCCGCCCGATCGAGCGCTTCCGAATCTCGATCAGCGATACACACGTTCAAACCACTTGCGACAAGGCGCTCGGCGATTGCCAAGCCGATACCGCTCGCGCCACCCGTAATGACGGCGGTCCGATTCGGCTGGAGTGCGGGATGGGGCATCGAACGATTCTCCTTGCGATCACGGCCACAGGTCGGTGATCGGGGTGCGCTGCCGACTAGCCTAGTCGCTCAGCACCGGTTCACAGAACGTTGGCTTCGAGATACTCGACAAGGGCCGTTGCATTGTTGAGGGCTTCCTCTTTCGAAGCGAACAAAATAGTTGTCGTCCCGGCGCTCAGTTGCGCGCGCAACTCGGCGACACCGACTGGATTCGAATCCAGCTCCGAGCAATAGCGTTCGCGGAACGTGTCCCACCTGGCCGGTTCATGCTGGTACCACTTCCGAAGATCGTTCGAAGGCGCGACGGACTTGGCCCAGAAGTCGACGCGAGCTGCTGCCTTCGACACGCCACGCGGCCAAAGGCGATCGATCAGGATGCGGGTTCCATCCGATTCGTCTGCTTCCAGGTAGATTCGTTTGGTACGAAGCTGCACAAAGCCCTCCCACGATTCGCAGTGACCTGCACCAACGCCTTCAACCGTTCTGCAGCCTCTGATAGGCCGCATCCCCGAGTTTTTCCGCGATCGACAACCCCAGGCGATGGGCATCGCCGATCGCCGCGCGAATTCCATCGACGCTCGGGGCCTCGGGCATGTTGCCGATGAACGGAAACGCCATTGCGTTTTTCGCCACCAGGTCGAGCTCGCGCTCGGCCGATTCATCGAGAGAAAGCTGACCGAGATGGATCGGCAATCCGACCGTCGCGAAGAACTCGGCGACCCGAGTGGCCTCCTCCGGCTTCGACTCCAACATCAGTTGTGCGAGCGTACCCATTGCGACCAGCTCACCATGCAGGAAGTCTGCTTCGACTTGCGGAATATTCGTATAGCTCTGCGCCACGCCATGAGCGGCTGCAATCCCACCACTCTCGAAGCCGAGCCCACTCAGCAAGGTATTCGCCTCAACGACCGCCTCCAAGGCTTCGTTTACTGTCTTGGCCGCCACGGCCTGAGCAGCCGCAACGCCTTGTTCAAATAGCGTCCGCGCACAGGCTTCGCCGATCGCATTCGAAGCGATCGTAGGGCGGACGCCAAGGGTATTCGCCGCCGACGCATTCGACATACACACCCGCGCCTCGTACCAAGTCGCCATCGCATCCCCGACGCCGGCGACCAGATAACGTTCCGGCGCCTCCGCAATGATTCGGGTGTCGACGACGACGATCGCCGGGTTGATCGGATAGAACTCTACACCGCTCGAGACACCTTCCGGCGAGTAGAGCGCGGTGACGGCGGAGCAAGGCGCATCATTGGAAGCCAGCGTCGGCACGATCACGACCGGCACGCCCAGGCGAAAAGCCACCGCCTTTCCCGCATCGAGACATTTCCCGCCGCCCGCCGCGATCAAACAGTCTACGCGCTCGCCCTGCAGAGCGTCGACGTGCACCGCGATCTCTTCGAGCGAACACTCCCCCCGAAACGAGCTCGGGACGTGCTCGATCCCCGCAGACTCCAAGCCCTTCACCAGGCGCACCCCGTCGCTGCGGATTCCCCGCTCGGACATCAACAGTGCAGCTCGTTTGGCCGGAACAAGAGAGAGATACCGACCCAGGTCATCGATCACGCCGGGACCTTGAATATACCTTTGCGGCGCGACGAAAACGCGCGGCCGTGGCCGATCGCTTCGACTCGGGGGAGGGAAAATTCCATGCGGATAGTAGGCGGCTGGTTCATTCATGATTCACTCCGATCGAGCTCGTAGTTGATGCTTTTCGCCCGGAATCCCAAAGACTCCCAGAAGCGTTGACCTGCCGGGTTGGAGACTTTGACGTCCAACATCACATCGCTGTCGTGAGGGACACATTCGTCGACAAAGGCTCGGAACGCCTCCGTTCCATGGTGATGCCTTCTCGACTCGCGAGCGATAAAGAATTGCCGAACATAGACGCCTGCGTCGCCCCTCAGATCCGGGTGAACGGGACGAAGTTCATAGAGTAAATAGCCGACCGCCTCGCCGCTAGCGACGAAGACCACACCTTCAAAGGCCCCCTCGTCAAGCCAGCGTCGGATTCGCTGCGTAGCCGCTTCGATCGACATCGGCATCGAAAGCTCGTCCTCGTGGAGCTGAACATTCCACGCTGCAATCCGCGGAACTTCCTTCTGCTCCATGGCTCGGACGATCACGGCGTCTCTCCCAGTGAGGCAAACTTGCCCTATTGAGGGTGGCTTGCATAGCCCGATGTGTCATCCGAGAAGCCCGAACCGTAGGCGTCGAGCTCGATGACGTTGCGATCCGGATCACGAATGAAGATGGCGGACATGTCTCCGAAGGAGAAGGAGCCAGTGATGGCGATTCCTTCTTCTGCCAGAAAGCTTCGCGCGGATTCGAGCGAAGTCACGGTCAGCGCAACATGTGTGTATCCGGCGTATTTCTCTTCAACGTCCATCAGAACGTTTGAATTCCCAACGGCGGTTGCGAGACCCAGTAGGTTCACAACGACTCCGCTGGGATGCCTCATGATGATGGGGTGTCCGGCTTCGAATCCCGCGTCGGTCACGAGCGCAAAGCCAAGCGATTCGTAAAAAGCGACCGATCTCGACCTTTCCGACACACGGATTCCGACGTGGTTCACCGCTTCGATTTCGAGCATGATGGATATCCTCCTGGCGGTGGTGTTGGATGAGCCCGCGATGGGAAACGTGAAGTCGCTTCGTCGAACACTTCAAACTTGATTCGAGCACAAAGCAATGATCGCTCAATTCTACAGTGCTCTGACTAGCCGGATACCTTCGGGCGATCCTCATCATTGTTTTCGGCATCAGACGGTGCCGGCCGATTCACGAGTATTCGAACGAAGAGAATCGCTGAAAAGGCGAGCAGCCACATGAGCGAAGCGATGATCGGGCCGGGTCCTGGATCACCAAAGACGCCTGCAATATTCATGACCTGGACGAGCGAGATGGTTGACGTGCCACCAATCGAAAGGGCCCAAAGCCCCAGGGACAATTGACTACGGTCCACGCGACCAAGGCGCAGCCAAAGCATGATCGGGACTGCCAGACAGACGAGCGCAACCACAAGTACGCCGACGCTAGTCAATCGCCACAGAGTCACCCCGTCCGCGCCGAACGCACTGCCGATCAACACGAGGCTTGCTCCGAACGCGGGACCGAGTGAGTTGGTCAAGATATTGAGCGTTCGAAAACGATCGAGCGGCGCCAATGCACCTCGCTCATTCGAGAGCGCGATCGCGACGGCAGAAAACCCGGCCAGAGCGACCGAGAATTCCATTACCGTGCCGAACGAGGCTTCTACATCCAATGACTTTTCTCCGGCCGGCCGGCCCCTTCGTCAGTCCACAAGTCGCCTCTTGCACGCCGTCGTGCGAGCCCTGTACGAATCGAACCTGGCCTTCGATTGACTGAGATCATACTCCTCGAGTACCAGCTCATACCTCGATTTGATATTTCGTTCCGCCAGCGTTCGTGTGGACTTCAAGATCGCCCGGTCAAATTCATAGTCGATCTCTGCGATGGCCGAGTCCCTGGCCAGGAGCACGCAATCCAACCGTCGATACTCCGCCTGTAGGTCATCGATCTTCTTCTGGATCTGACCAATCGACTCGCCTCTGACCTGGGCACAAGTGAGCGCATACTGCTCAGCCATGCGGCTTCGTTGCGAGATTTGAGTCGTCGACCTGGCGATGCGCGCTTTGGTTCGGTCCCGGAGCCTCTTGTAGTCAAGATAGGCCTCCTGGTCGATCGAACGCGCGTCCCACAGCTTCTGGATCATTTCGAAAATTCGAAGGCGAGCGCGGTACTCATTCTCGAGCAACTCTAGATTGAACCTGGCGTCTTCGAGATGTCGCAAGCTTTCATGCTCGACGAGTGGGCAGACGAGATCCAGGCCTCGTGAATCAATCGATTGGGCGTGCGCAGCGGAGACCACGACACTCGCCAGGCAGCACACCAGCGATGCGAATTTTGGCGGGGAGCCTGATCGGCCGGAACGAGAATGAAACATAAGCCTGCGTGTTGCCGCCCACCGGATCAGTCTTCTTGGGCGCAGGATTGCGCCGCCAAGGCAATGAATCCAACTAAAAGTATCGGCAGAAAGTACTGCGATCGACACCATCGCGCTATTCCACTGCTGCCGCGATCAGGCGACCAACTCGCGCACCATGATCCAGTTAGGAAAGGCCTTTGGCCCGATGCCTACGACTTCTGGCTCGGATTCCGCAAACCCAAGCCTCCGATAGAATTTGACGTTTTCCGGTCGCTGTGTGGCAAGCGATATCAAAGCATTGCGATCGATCGCCCCGATCCCCTCAATCTCTTGTTCGAGGAGCTGGGTTCCGACGCCCGATCCGCGAAGATCTTCTCGAACGACCATGTTATTCAAATGCCAGAAAGGCCGCGTGCCGAGGCGGGTATGCAGTTGGTCATCGATTGTGGTCGAAACCTCAGACATGCGTCGCACGCCTGCGACCCCCAAACGAAAGGGCGCGGAAAGAAGCCCCGCACGGATGAGGCCAATGAATGATGGGCCCGGCGAGTCTGCGCGCGTCCAATAGCCCATCGCCGCCAGACCGCGATCGTCCGTCTTGCAGAAAGTAGAAACACCCAGGCCAATCTGAAGCCTCAGGTTCGCACCGAGCATCCACTTCAGTTGCTTGTGACGCATTGCGGCGACCGGGCATATGTAGATGTGAGCTGGATTTAGATAGAAGGAGTCGGCGAGCAGGCCGCTCGCCGACGAAAAGAAATTTTCAGGCAGGGGCCGCGGCTGCATCGCTCAATCGTCCAATCAAATTGCCGGCCAGAGGCAGTTCCGGCCAGAAAAAGTCGACAGAATACCAGAAGGCGGAGACCTCAATCACGTCCCGACGACCCGACGACCTGAGCTTTTCGCCCAGCGACCTCACGCCACCTCGTCGGATCGCCAGACAATCGGATCGTGACTGAAGAAGGCCCGGTCCGGCTGAACTTTGCGAAGCAAGGCTAGAGACGCCTTGTAGGATTCGCTTGACCACGTTGCATTCGATTCAATGCAACGGTCAAGCGCCTCGCTGGATACATCCGCATGACTGTCGCAAGAGAGCTGGAACTCGTGGGCGCTATAGGCCGCTTGAGCAACTACGAGTTCAGTGTGCCCCGCCGAAGCGACGACCATCGATTGGTGGCCGGGCGTATGGCCGGGCGTCGCGAAAAGTTTCAAATGTTTAGAAATGAAATGAGTCCCGCGAACTGGAACATAATTGGCGCCGTCGAAGTCGACCCACTCTGGAACTGTGTAGTGAGCCTGCCTTGCGGCCTCGAGCTCGTCTTCCTGGACCAGAATTGGAATGCCCGGAAAGAGACGATTGTTTCCACAATGGTCGAAATGGAGATGAGAGTTGACCACAGTGGTGATATCACCGATGCATGCACCCACCGTAGCGAGAGCAGTCGAAAGCTCGACTCGCTCTGGCTTGTACAGGCGATCAATCAAGTCGCTACCGCTTCCCACGCCGGTGTCTACGAGAACGCAGGCCCGATCATCTCGCACAAGGAATCCGTACACCGTGTCGAAGCCCGGGCCTTCTGGATGAAAGGCAGGCAGCTCGAGGCGCGCAAATTCCAACTGATGAATCTCGATATCAGGCACTCGGCTCCTCGGCTAGTTGAGGCATCCTGCTGCGGCGCAGGGGGAATTTTTCCAGGCCACTGGCGCGCAAGAAGACTCGCTAGGTCAAATCGTTTCGAACCGCGAGAAGCCGATAGTCGAACACCATCCAGTGAATCGACCTATAGTGAATCGACTTATCATGCACCTCGCCAACGGCGCAGCCGGTCAATCGCGCACTACGACAACGGCGACGAGACCGTCGATTTCCACGATCTGAACTTGCTGATTGATGAGCGGCAGAGCCGAGCCCTCGAGTCGGGCCTTCCAGATCTCGCCGGACACGCGCACACTCCCTTCGAGTAGCCGGTTGGGTCCCGGGGATGCAAATTCGCTGATCACTACGGCGGATCGGCCAATCAACCCCTCCGGGCAGAGGCCTGTACGCCGAGCAGGGACGAGGACATCAAAGACTCACTCAAGGCCCTTGCCGGCAGCAATCACGCCTAGACTCGACAGAAGAACGAGCGCGAGCAACGCCAGAATCACGACTGCCGCAACGAAACCCAGGATTGAGAAGATCAGGCTCACCATTTGAAGCGCACCGTAGAACGAAATCAATACTCACCCGCGATGATCGCCGGCGCATTTTGCCAGGATACCGTAGGTGGGCGCCGGATTGCAGGGACCTGCCACATCCCGATTTTCCAGAACGAAAATTAGAACGCCCTAGGTCCGGTACGAGTTGGTTGACTGATAGCCGGTCGGACGGACTTGTTATTCGCCACGCGATCTTCCGCGAACCTAATAGTCAGGATCGATCGGATACGCCATGGTGGTTGACGTGTATGTCCTCGCCATACGCGGCGTCTTCCACGGCATGAATCGCCATGTCTTGAGCGCAGCGAGAAACGGCTCCGTCAACACCGGATAGGGGCATGCATCCAACAGGACCGGCAGCTCCGCTCGACCTTTTCCGTCAACCGTGAATCCGAGCTCCGCCCACCCAAAACACGGTGCCCCAAGAACGCAGCGCGGTTCACCATCAACACACCGCGCAAGCCGCTCTCGACTTCGAGCGTCGGGGTAGTGCGGCGAATCGAATTCGACTGATGTTGGTTTACCGAGGTGCTCCACGTACTGCCACATCCGAGGACGATCAGACTCGAGTACCTCGGCCCCTGCGAAGAATGAAAAGTCCGCGGTCGGATCCGAATTCCACAGAACGCATGCCGCCATCACTCCAACCAAGGTCAGCAATAAGGCCGAAACCAATCTGGAATTTCGAATCATAAAGCACCCCGGATAGAGTCTCCAAATGACTTGACGGCAGGGGCGTTAGTCGTCGCGCCGCTTTTCGAAGAAAGCGACGAGCAGAAGAGTGGCTAGCGGCCCCAGAAGTAGCGACAGCAAGAACCAAATGAGGCCGCTACGATTCTTGGCTTGAGCGAGACCAGCATTGATCAGAGCGACAGTGCCCCAGCCGG
>CAZMFM010000040.1:0-42162 GCA_964565565.1 uncultured Spirochaetaceae bacterium
CCCTTGAAATACTCAAGCGTGTCCTCGTCAAGCCGAATAGTGACCTGCTTCTTGAGGCGCTTGGCGTACGGATTCCGCTTTCCCTTCGAAAAATCGTATCGATCTCTCATTTTCGCCACCTTTGGACGTAGTCGCGGCGCTCCTCTCGGTGCGCCTTGCGAGCTGAAATGATTCGAATGACCGAATCGCCCTCGCGATAACAATGACAAACGACGAGAGTTCGGAGACCAGCGCTCAAGCCAAGAAGAACGAAGCGGTCCTCCTCTTCCTCGTCAGGATCGTCACTAAGGACGGCACGATCGTCGTAGAAGACGGTCTCCGCTTCCTCAAAGGAGACTCCATGTTTCCTTTGATTGAAAGCATTCTTGCGCTCATCCCACTGAAATCGCAGATCGGACATTAGTTGAGAGTGTAACTACAATGTAGGTTTTCGCAATCACTGTCCCAACAAGCCGATGAATTGGACGTTGAATAGCGCGGTTCAAACGACCGCTGTAACGTTCGGGCGTCAATTTTTTTTGGCCTCGGCTGAGTCGGCGGTGCCATTCAACGCCGCTTATCGTCGATCCGTTGGGCGGCAAAGGCGAGCTATTCGTGAATTGGGAAGCAATCGGAGCAATCGCGGAGGTGATCGGCGGTTCTGGAGTGATCGCTTCGCTGATCTACCTGGCCATTCAGATCAGGCAAAGTACGAGAACGGAACGAGCCCGTGCCTTTCAGGATATTTTCGCCAGTTACAACGACCACAGCCACGAGATGTTCGGCACCAAGAACGGCGACCTGATTGTCTCGGGCATGCGAGATCTCAGCGTGCTCTCCGGAGCCGAGCGCCTTCGTTTCGACCATCTGATGGTTGGCTACCTGAATTCTCTCGAGGCTACGATCTTCTCGCAGCGCGCCTTTCTTCTTGGAAATGAAACCTTGGAGAATTGGGCATACATGCTTCGCACTAGATTCCTTCCATATTCCGGAGTTCGGGAGTGGTGGGACGAGGCGAAGCCGATCTTCGCTCGGGAGACTCGCGAATTTGTCGATGAACAGATCGCACAGACAGATTTGACCAGCGACCTTCTTGGCATCAAGTAGTCGCGTTCGTGTACTTGGCCTTTGCGAAGCGTGCGTACCGTGAGGCATGGCGTTGCGCGAACGCCGTCTCACTTCAAGCTTGAACCGCAGTACTCAGCCAAACTCGGGCCGTCGATGACGCTCAATCCAATAGCCGCCCAACAAGGGCTTGCAGTGGTCGAACCACGGCGCATTCCGTAGGGTGGAGACGAAATGAGCGTCTACACGTCGGCTCTGGACCGAACTCGGTGCGTCCGCTTCTTGCTCCTCTTGGTCCTGGTGCAGTTCGCGTGCGCCACGCCTGAGGTTCACAAGAGGTGGAAAGCGCTTGATGCTGTCGAAAGCGTCTCGTTTGCCGCGGATGATTTTCAAGAAAACGAGGCCGTGCTTCGCTGGCGAGTCGCGAGCCGACAGCTTCCGGTGAGATCGGGAAAGTCTACTGTCACGATCTATTCCCCGAGGTGCGAGCACCTGGAGTTTTGGGTCGCTGGGCGCAAAATGGGTGTTTCCGCGAATTCCGAGTGGATAAGCGTTGATCTCAAACGGGATGGATCCGACAGGACCCCCGCTGAACGCTCAGAAACGCTCCCGGTCTGTGCAGTCGAGGTTCGACCTAGGAGATGGGTCGGCGAGTCAAGCCCTACCTTTGATCTAATCTACCAAAGGAAGGTCCTTGGAGAATTGACGACGCATCCTCGAAGGAGGCTTTCTTGGCTCTTGGTCTATCCATTCGCGATCGTTACTGACATCGTGCTAGCAACTCCAGTGGCGATCGTGGTGATTGCCCGGTCCGTGTTGCCTCAACTGGACGACTTCACGTGGGTCCCCGGACGAGAACCGAATTGGAACAGACAGGAGAGCGAAAGAAAGCGCGAAGAGCGCAAGCGCGAATTGTACTCGACTCCGGACTCCGGAAGAATTCGTACACGATAGTCACGCGTCGCCCCTGGCTGACACGAGAAGGCGCGAAGGATGCGATCGGCGAATACGTCGACATTCTCCGCGATCGCACTAGATGGCATGCGACGATCCGGCAGTTGAGTCCCCTAGCGTTCGAAGAAATGGATCAGGCCACGAGGGCCTGCGCCGCACACTTAAGCGAGTGTCCATTTCTCTGGAACAAAGTGAGATCGAGTCGTCGATAGATTGCAGACTTGAAAGGCTCGCCGTATTTTCTGGCGAATGGCTTTCACGGGCACGGCGAACGCGCAGGCGCCAGTCCCCGCAACCTGCCGCCAGACCGGTAGGCGGCGCTCCCGTCGGCGCAATCTAAAGAGTATCCCCATGAATGTAGAAAGAGTCTCCGCACTAACGAAGCCGCAGGTCAGCGTCTGTGGGAGCTGTATCAGCATGAATGGTGGACGAGGGGCCGAACGATCGACGATGTGGAGAAGATGGTCGAACACTCGTCGGTCATCTTCGGCCTGGTTTCGGGAGATGACGAGCTTGTAGGCTTCGCGAGAGTGTTGTCTGATCGCGTATACAAGGCCTTCATTTTCGACGTAATCGTCGCTCCAGATTCGCGAGAGGCTGGATTGGGGGCGGAGCTCATAAACTGGATCCTCTCGGAGCCAAAACTATCTTCCGTCCGACATTTCGAACTCTACTGTGCTCCTGAAATGCGACCCTTCTATGAGCGTTGGGGTTTTTCGTCAGACGTAGGCGAAATTTCGCTGATGCGCCGTACCGCATAACAACTCTACAGAACGGACGCAACGTCTGCGAAATCGCGAACGATCTCTCGCGCTCGTTGCGGGGAGCACAAGATTCGCTCGTGCCACCGAGCACGTTCCTCGACCGTGTTTCGGTCCTCATCAGGGGTTCCTCTAGCTACGGAGACGATCCATTGCGCCGCAAAACAGCCGTGCAACCTGACGCGCCGCTTGCCACCGGAGAAAGATGGAACGCCGAAGGTTGGGCGGCCAACTGCCTATGCATTATGGGGCAAGCCACATGTTTGCATGGCCAGATCTTGCTGCGTGATGAAGCCCAACTTGCGGTGAAGGCAGCCGCGATCTGAGCAATCGCCCCCTGAGGCTTAGAGTGGCATCATCCGAGAGCCGGTCCATCATCCGGCATGCCCCGAACGATCGCCGGCCCATTCGTATTGAACGTCCGGCTCGTTCTCGGGCGGTGGGCTGATGCCAAATTCTACTGCGTAAAACCCACGCCTTTCATAGAAGGAGCGCGCTCGCAGGTTGGCTTGATGCGTGTGTAGCTGAAGTCGGATGGGAGATTTACCCTTTGCGAAGTCCAAGAGGGCGGTCCCGATCCCTCGTCGCTGTTCAAGTGGATCGATATAGAGCTGTTCGATGCAGTCCCCTTTGATCGCAAGTAGACCCATCAGATGATCTCCGCGGACGGCAATCCACACTTCAGATTCCCTCATGAGAGTTGCCGTAAAGAAGGTCAGGTCGTCCTTGGGCGAATAGCCTAGACGTGCCTCCAGTTGGGGCTGCACGCCTTCGCGTGATCGGCGCCACATCCGCACAACTTCGACGATGTCAGCTTCTTCAACCTGTCGTATCTCGATCTGATCCATATCCCGAGTATGGGAATCCCAAGACTGTATGACCAGCCCCTGAACCAGACGGGCCGCTCAATCGGCTCAGAGCAACACGCGGTACAATCTGGCGAGATCGTTTGGGCCTCGACCAACGCGACGGCGAAGTCGCGGCGACGGTTTGTCGAATGCATGGGCGGCGTTGACTCGATAGAGAGAAGGCCAAACATCGAAATGACCAACAATGCTTCGCAATTTTCGTTCGTCGGCTCCGTCGAACAACTCGAGGTCGAAGGCGGCCAAGGTCCCGACCGGTATATCGCGGCGGCGCTAGGCCGGAAGCTCGGGCTCGAGCGGATTGGCGTGAATCACGAAACGATCTTTCCCGGCGGGCGGTCGTCGGCTCCGCACGCTCACAGCAAGGACGAGGAATTCGTACTCGTTGTTGCAGGGCGACCCAGCCTCTGGATCGACGGTCACCTCAGCCAGCTTGCGGCCGGCGACTCCGTCGCATTCCCAGCCGGCACTGGAATCGCCCACACATTCATCAACAACTCGAGCGAGCCAATCAAACTATTGATCGTCGGCGAGCACAATCCAGGCGACCGGGTCCACTACCCGGTCAATCCCGAGCGAGTCCATCCGCGACCGTGGAACGACGCCCCGAGGCGATCCTTGGGACCACATGATGGGAACGCCGAGCCTTCACCAACATCAAAAGAATAGATCGCACGCAGCATCTGCTCCGCTCCGCTCGCGGTTTCGATCTACGATGCGGTCTGGCAACATAGATCGAGGCAACAACCATTTCGCTCTGCGGGCATCGGCCAGAGAAGCCCGATCTGATTCGACAGACTTTCGGGAGCATGCATGCACCAGCTTCATTCTGACCTCTGGGTCTCGGACTCTCCGCTGCGCTTCCTCGGACTCGAAGTCGGGGCCCGGATGACGATCGTACGCCTACCGAACGGTGAACTGCTCCTGCACTCACCAATCGCGCCAACCCCCGATCTGCTGCGCGACGTAAACGCCCTCGGCAAGGTCGCGTATCTGGTCGCGCCCAATCTGCTCCATCACCTCTTTATCGGGGAGTGGAAGAAGGTCTATCCCGAGGCCGCGCTCTACGTTGCCCCGGGCCTCGACCGCAAGCGCCCCGACCTTCCCTTGACCGGCGTGCTGACAAACGAGCCTGAACCCGGATGGGCTGACACGATCGACCAGGTGCTAGTCAATGGTTTTCCGTTTGCAAACGAAGTGGTGTTCTTCCACCGGCCGAGTGCCACGCTCATCGCAACGGACCTGGTGTTCAATGTCCGGTCGAGCAGTCCACTGTTCACCCGACTCGTGATCCGCATCATCGGCGCCTATGGGCGAATGGCGCCAACCCTTCTCGAGCGACTCCTTGTACGCGACCGCGTCGCCTTCCGTAGTTCGCTCGATCGCATTCTCGATTGGCCCTTTACTCGCGTCGTGGTCGCCCACGGCGAAGTGTCGGAGGCAGGCGGACGGGAAGAGCTCATCCGCGGCTATCAATGGCTACCGAAGAACAGCAACGCCACCGAGCGATCGCCATGACGAGTCCAGTTTCGGGTCGCTGCCATTGCGGGGGCATCCGTTACGAATACGAAGGCGAAGTCGGCCCAGCCAACTATTGCCACTGCACGGACTGCCGCCGGACTACGGGCAGCGCCTTCAACATCGGCGTCCGCCTCGATGCCGGGCATTTCGCATTTCCTCCGGTGCTCCAAAGGAATTTTCGAAGCTTGCTGATAGCGGCCGTGAGATCACTCGCCATTTCTGTCCGGATTGCGGCTCTCCGATCTACACCTCATCACCAAGCCATCGGGAATTAATCTATGTCAAAGCCGGAACGCTCGACGACCCGACAATCGTCCGCCCTACCCGCCAGGATTGGGTAGCATCGGCAGTCCCCTGGAGCCGTATCGACGCCCGACTGGAACGCTCCGAAAAGAGTCGGAGAGGAAATGCAAATGGCTGACTTTGAAGAGTGCTTCTACGAAAGTAGCGACGGACTCTCACTCTACTACCGAAACTACCAACAGGTAAAAATGGATGCCGTTCCCGTTCTCTGCCTGCCGGGGCTGACGCGAAATTCGAAGGACTTTGCGTCGATTTCCGAGCATCTTGCCACAAAGCGGCGTGTCCTGGCCCTGGACCTTCGTGGCCGTGGGCGATCGGAATACGACTCCATTTCCGAGCACTACGTTCCGCCTACCTACGCCAACGATGTCATCAGATTGCTTGACCAGCTGGGACTGGAGAAGGTCATCTGTCTAGGTACCTCGCTTGGCGGCCTTGTCTCGATGTTGTTGGCGGCGATGATTCCCGAGCGGATTCACGCAGTCATCCTGAATGACATGGGCGCCGCCATCGATCCCTCCGGCCTCGCCCGCATCGCCGGCTATGCCGGGAAGCAAGGTCCAATCGCTTCCTGGGCCGAGGCTGCGGAACTAACACGTGCCACAAATGGACTCGCCTTTCCCGACAAGAGCAGGGAATGGTGGATGTCCATGGCCAAGAATACTTTCCGCGAAAACAGTGACGGCATTCCGATTCTCGACTACGACCCGAAGATTGGTGATGCCATGCGGGCCGCAGGTGGCGTACTGGACCCCGATACAGGATGGCTTCTATTCGGTGGCCTGCAGAAGATTCCAACTCTGCTCGTGCGAGGGGAACTCAGCGACATTCTCTCGCGTGAGGTCGCAAATGAAATGAAGGCGAAGAAAGACGATCTCGTCGTCGTGGAAATCGAGGGTGTCGGCCATGCGCCGATGCTCGACGAACTCGACGCCGTCTCAGCCATCGATTCATTCCTGGCCGGTCGCTGAGCGACGATGGGCTCCGCACGAATCGAGTATCGGACAACCGAGCTAGACTGGAGTTCGAGCCTTCGCGAAGCGGTCGGTTCGGTTGCGGAAGAGCGTCTCTATCTGAACACCGTGGAGGCCTTCTCGCTCGACGAGACTAAGGCCTTCGTGAAGTTCCTGCTCGGCGGCGGCGGAATTCAATTCGTCGCCCTCGACGGTACGCGCGTCGTTGGCTGGTGTGATGTGGTTCGCCACAGTCACGAGGGGACGCAACACTCCGGCGTCTTGGGGTTGGGCGTCGTGCGCGACTACCGCCAACAGGGGATCGGACCGAAACTGCTAGAACGCGTACTCGAAGTGGCCAAGAGCGAAGAAATCGAACGCGTCGAACTCGAAGTATTCTCCTCCAACGAAGGGGCGATCAGACTCTACGAGCGAAGCGGCTTCATACTCGAAGGCCGCAAGCGACGGGCTCGCATCCTCGATGGCCTCGAATCCGACATCATGATGATGGCGAAATTCCTTCAATGAAATCGCTCGGGGAAGACTGAAATGATCGCCTATCACGGAGGTTGTCATTGTGGGCGGATCCGGTTCGAAGTGCTCGCACCCGCCAGACTCTCCGTTTCCCAATGCAACTGCAGCGTCTGCTCAGCCTCAGGCCATCTCGGACTGATCGTTCCGAAGGATCGCTTTACCCTGAAATCCGGCCAGGACGACCTGATCGAATACACCTTCAATACCGGAACTGCGAAACATCTCTTCTGCAAACATTGCGGGATCAAATCCTTCTACATTCCTCGCTCACATCCCGACGGAGTCAGTGTCAACGCGAGATGTCTCGACGCCGGCACCGCCAAAGGGATGGAGATCACACCATTCGATGGCCAAAATTGGGAGCAGCACTATCCCAAAGGCCGCGCGGACGAATATCCAGATTAGTCCGGACGAGAACCCCCAGATGACGACACATATTCTCTTCGACTTCTTCGGCACACTCGTCGAGTATTCGGCGAGTCGAACGGAGCAGGGATACGAACGATCCTTCGATGTTCTTCGATTGGCGGGTAGCCGGCTCGACTACGACGCCTTTCTATCCCTTTGGTCCGAAGTCTCGGCAGACTTCGAAGAGGTCGCGAATAGAACCCATCACGAGTTCACCATGCTCGAAGTGGCCGATGCCTTCCTGGAGCGTGCCGGTGTCCGGTCTCCGAGCGAGACGGTGAACGAATTCGTCAGCGCGTACATCGCCGAATGGAATACTGGCGTTCGCCCGATCGCTGGATTGCCTGTCATGCTCGCCGGTCTCAACAAGAAATACTCACTCTCGGTAATCACGAATACGCACGACCCGAAACTGGTGCCCGACCATCTAGCGAAAATGGGAATCGCAACGCATTTCGATCACGTCATCACGTCGGTCGAGTTTGGGCTCCGCAAGCCATCCGCCAAGATTTTTGAACATGCTCTCGGCCTACTCGACGCGACCGCCAACGAATGCCTCTACGTCGGAGACAACTACGAAGCGGACTACCTGGGGGCGCGCTCAGCCGGAATCCAATGCCTGCTCATAGATCCTCGCCGCGAATCGCCAGTAGACCCCGCCGACCGCCTCGACTCGATCTTCGACCTCACACGGGCCCTGAAGGCCGGTCATCCCGACTAGCATAAGGGGGGCGGGCGATTCGGCGAACAAACCCGTAATATGACCTCCTGGATGCTTCGCGATCCCGGAGGTGATGTTCAATGGCCAGGGTTCCCGGCACCAGCGACATCCTTCTTCAAGGCGAAGGGCCCAAGAAAATCTGACCAACTAGAATTGCCAAGCGTTAGGCGTTGTCGGTCAGGCTCACGAAGAATCCGGCGGATTCAATGGAATTTCGAAGCCGTAGCAATTCGGAGAAGGGACCATGAATAAGATCATTCGCGTCGATCCATCTCGCCAGTCCTTCGAGTTCCACCCGAATCGATCGGTCACGGCGCGCAAGCGAGAGCCGGGACCCAACGGCGATCATCGGCCTTGACCCCGATCGAACGATATCCCGCCCTCAACCAAACGGTTGCCGTTCGTCCATTCGAGGCGCGCGACCAAGGACCCGCGCGGAGCCTCGTCCTCGCTGGGCTAGGCGAACACTTCGGGTTCATCGACGAGTCCCTCAACCCAGACCTCGACGATATCGAAGCCAACTACAGACAACTCGGCCACGTCTTCCTGGTCGCGGAATCCCAGAATTCGATCGTCGGGACGGCAGGCCTTCTCTTCGAATCAAAAGACACCGCTCGGATCGTGCGCATGTCGGTCCGCAAAGACGTGCGTCGAGACGGAATCGCAACGGCCTTGCTCCGCGCGCTCATGGACGAAACCAGTACGCGATCAATCGACGCCCTTCACGCCCATACCGAGCCTCGCTGGAAAGGCTCGATGGCCTTCTACCGGGATGCCGGCTTCGTACAGATCGGCGCAGACGAAATTGATGTCCACCTGCGATTGGCGCTCAATCCGCAAAACTGATCGAATACGAGCTCACTCCTCATCCGAATCGGGCAGCCCCTTCCAACGCATCGCAAGATCAATCTTCATCGCCTTCCAGATCGTATCGGCCCCCTGCCATTCGTCGCCAACGAAGATCTCGCTCCCAGGCGCCAGGGCTTCGCGCAACGGTGCCTCGTACCAGGAGAACAACGCGTCGGGGAGGGCGTCGACATCGAACCATTTCAGCCGGGGCGTTTCGTGCGAGGGCGTCTCGATTCCACCAATCACGCGACCAAGAAAGACATGGGCCGTATGCGGCCGGAAGCCACGGCGAACCCAGACCCCCACCACTTCGAAGGGGTCGATCTCGAGTCCCGTCTCTTCATGAACCTCACGCACGACGGCTTGCGCCGGGGACTCATTTCCTTCGAGGGTTCCACCCGGCAATTCCCAGCCGAAGAGGTCGCTGCGAATCGAAAGCAGGACTTGTCTTCGTGGCTGATCACGAAGGATGACGGCCTGGGCGATCACCAACTGGCGTGATTCTGTCACCCGCGCCGAAACGACACCCCACCAGGCGGTTCGGGCATAGTCCCAGAGGCCACCCACGAAGCGCCCCGTGCGACCGCGTTCCCAGACGGGCTTGCCTCGTCGGCGCGCGGCCTCGGGCACCGTTAGTCGATGATCTTGTTGAGTGGGTTTTCGACGATGCCCCGAGCGCCGGCCTCATGGAGCTTCGGCAACAGATCTCGAACGAAGCTCTCCTCGACAATCACGAAAATGTCGACCCAGGCCGGATCAGCCAGCGGCGCAATCGTCGGCCTCCCGGCGTCGGGCAACAAGGCCAACACGCCATCTACTTTGTCCTTCGAGACATTCATCGAGAGTCCAACCCGAGTCGCCGCCGCGATCGCACCCAGCAGCAACATCCGCAGCCGCTCAATCTTCCCGCGCTTCCAGGGATCTGAAAGCGACTCGCGGTGTGCGATCAGCCGCGGCGTACTCTCTAAAATTTGATCGATCACGCGAAGCTGATTCGCACGCAGGCTCGATCCGGTCTCGGTCACATCGACGATCGCATCGGCCAGGACCGGCGGCTTCACTTCCGTGGCACCCCAGGAAAATTCGAGATTCGCCTCGACGCCCAGTCGTTCGAAATAGCGCTCGGTCAGGCCCATCACTTCCGTGGCGATCCGCTTGCCCGCAAGATCCTTGGGCGTTTGAAATTCGGAATCCTCCTTGACGGCCAGGATCCAGCGCACCGGCCCGTAATTCGGCCAGGGCGCCCGCAGGTCCGCGATCTCCTCGACGTCGGCACCGGTTTCGAGCACCCAATCATGCCCGGTCACCGCACAATCAAGAACTCCCTGCCCCACATAACGTGCCATTTCCTGCGGCCTAATCAGGATGCACTGGATCTCAGGATCATCGATCGACGGATAGTACGAACGCCCCGCAATCCGTACGTGATAGCCCGCCTTGTCGAAGAGCTGAACGGTCGTTTCTTGCAGGCTGCCTTTGGGGATGCCGAGAACCAGCTTTGGTTCGCCACTCATTTTTTGTAGACCTCGTCTGGATCAAAGACCTGTACGCCGACGTCTTCGATCTTTCCTTCGTCGATGCGGCGAAAGAAACAATTCTGCCGGCCCGTATGACAGGCTGCGCCGCCCACCTGCTCGACGCGTAGAAGTAGAGCGTCGCCGTCGCAGTCGACGTAGATGCCCTTCAACTTTTGAACGTTCCCGCTCTCTTCACCCTTATGCCAATATTTCTGGCGACTCCGGCTCCAATAGACGACTTCGCCCAGCTCGAGCGTCCGCCGCAGCGACTCTTCATTCATGTAGGCGACCATCAGGATTTCACCGCTCGTGTCGTCCTGTGCGATGGCCGCGACGAGGCCATCGCCCTTTGCGAAATCGATGATCGAGATGGATTCTTCGGTTGTCATGCTTGATTCCCAGAAAGCTGAAGAGCGGTGAGAAGAAGCCGAGCGCCGGCTTGGTTTGGCGCGAGCGTGAGAAGATGCGCGAGACGGTGAAAGGGCGCTGAGACTAACTGTCTCGTAGAGCGGCCGCCAGAAAACGCTCGATCGATTCAAGCTCGGCCCATTTCTCCCCTCGGGCGTAACGCGTGTCACGGGCATTTCGCTTGCCGGTTTCGACGGGCTCCGATTTCAAGATCTGCCCGGAGACCAGCCAGGCCAGGGCATTGTCGAAGGTCGAGTCCGCCATCGCCTCGACCCGCCGGACTTCGCCAAGCAGGCCCGCACTTTCGAAGGCCAGGTTGGCTTCCTTGAGAACGCCGCTTCGCAAAAGACCGTCCTCCGCTGATTCCATCCAAGGCCGTAGAACCCGAACGATCGTCTCATAACATTCGACGACACCGCGCGTCTGCTCGGCCAACATCGAAAGCGGTTCCCGTCCTGCTTCGGTCGAAATCCACTGCTCGCCGTCGTCTTCGATCCAGCCTTCCTGCTCGAAATGCTCGAGCAGGGCCTCGCCGCGCGAAAAGTAGAGTTCACGCGAGACATAATATTCGAGATAGAAGACGTCGACCCAGGTCGTCAGCTCATCATGCACCATGCTCTTGTCGAGACCGCGAAGCACCGCCCGCCCCAGAATGCTCGGAATCACCAGGAAATGCGAAATCGAGTTTCGATAGAGATCCAGGGCGCGGCGGCGATTGTCTTCGAAATAGAGAATCTCCCCACGATGATCGAGACGCGAATGGATCAAATCGGAGCGTTCGAGAAACCCGACCGACTCACGCAGCTCACCCAGATCTCGCTCGAGTGCGGGTGTAATTCGAACGCCTTGCAGCTTGAGCAGCCCCGCGACGTCCTGCATACCCTTCACCAACCGTTCGCGAAGCAGCCCGGATTGCAGACCGCCCATCAAGACGACTGCGGCCACCGAGGTCGAATTCGCCACCGTCGCCCAACCAATTCGCTCCACCAGTGAAAGGCCCAGGTCCTTGACGAATTCACGTTTGCGACCTTCCAGGTCCTTGGCGATTTCCGGTGAGTCGATCTGTCCGCGCTGGAGCGCCTCGAAAGCGTTTCGTTGGCTACCGAGGGCGTTCGCCAAGGAGATCGGTTCTCCAAAACTAACATGAACGGATCCAAATTTGCTTTGCAGATACTTCCGCGCACGCAAGAGCCCGAGCATGCTTTCCTTGGATTTCTTCCCGCCATCGAGTTCTTCGATCATGCCCGACTCCTCGACGAGTCGTTCATAGCTGATCGCGATGGGAACGAAGAAGAGATCGTTCCGTCGGTTTTCGAGGAAGGCATCGACATCCCAGCCGAGCATGCCCAGCCTCGGAGCCAGGGTCTTGCCCGTTCGCGAACGACCGCCCTCGATGAAGAATTCCTGGGTAAAACCTTCGCGCACGAGATACCCGACGTAGGCCCGAAAGACTTCCTTGTAGAGCGGGTCGTCGAAGGATTTTCGAAGATAGAAAGCGCCGACCTTGCGAAACAGGAAGCCAAAGGGTCCAAAGGCCATATTGTCCCGCGCGGCGATATGCGGGGGCATGAGGTAGTTCTGATAGAAGAGCCAGGAGAGAATCAGGAAATCGAAGTAGGAACGATGACTCGGGACGAGCACGATCGGATGCTTCTTCGCATCCTCGGCGATCTCCGCCAGGCGATGGACTTCGATCGAAACGAAGAGCCGCTTGAAGAGCCAGCCCACGGCGGCCGCCATGAAGCCCATCCAATTGGCACCCATGTCGGCGGCGATTTCTCGAAAGATCTTCTCGACCTGACGTTCGGCTTTTTCGGCCGAACCATTCTTCGCACTCGCCCGCACCTTCATCGCGGAACGAACGCCCGGATCCTTCAACACTTCGCGCAGTACACGCCAACTCGCCTTGAGCGTGGGTCCTTCGACGCCTCTTTCCTCACGGAAGAGGTAGATCAGGATCGAACGGCGGATCTTTCGCGCGATGCGTTCCCAACCCTCCTCCGGTGAGGCCTGCGCGAAAGCGACGACATCGATTTCCTTGCCGACACTCAAAGACAGGCTGCGATAGGTGAAAATGAACCGGGCGACCTTCGCAAAATCCGAGGGCCGAGTGATCGAGCCGTAGTCGACATTCAGGAAACGATTCTCGGTGCGAGGTCCCTTGCGCCAGAAAATCGCCAAAGGCACGACGAACACTTCGCGCCCAGCGTCGCGATCGCGAACGGCGCGTACCACTTCCCCGATCAGATCGAGTTCATCGGCTCGCTTGCCACTCTTGCGACGGCGGAGAAAGCTCTTCAGCCTTTGCGTACGCAAGAAGAGGAAAATGCTTCGCCCGGCATTCACCTCGACGGCCACCGCCGCGCGGTCCTCGCTGTGCTCGACCTCTCGCGGACGCCCCCTTCGCAATCGAAACATGATCGACAAGACCGAACGCAAGGGTTGGTAGTAGTAGAAGCGGATGGCGTTCGCGAAGCTCGAAAGACGCAGTCCGTGTCGCAGGAAGAGCGTATTGAAGAGAAAGTAATCGAGGCGACTCGAATAACGCATCACATAGACGACGCTGCCCCGGGCTTCGAGTGCCTTCAGGCGCGCAACGACGGCATCGTCGAGGGAGAAATGTCGAAAAAATCGCTTGGCAAAGAAACGAAAGAAGAAGTTGAAACGTTCGGCCATTGCCGACGGGGCTAGCTCGATCGGTCCGACGCCACTGGCTTCACCCAAGGCCTCCGCGACATCCGCCGCGCTCCCCGCAGCCCTCGCGCTCGAAGCTTCCGCTTCGGCGGATCGCGGCGCGTCGGTCGGTCGATCGGGCCCCTGGTCGGATTCTTGTTCAGACATCGTGATTCGGAGGGTACCAGAGCCGCTCGACGGCGAACAATGAAAGGGCCGGGGAAGCGCGCGCTGCGCTCTTCCCCGGCCCGTCAATCCATCAATCTGTCGTGCCCAATCGCCAAGCGACGACCGCCAGGCGTTTCGGCGCGAACTACTCGGGAAGCAGGATCTCACCCGCCGTCATGCTCTTCGCAATCTCGGCAGCGGTCCAGAGTCCACCCTCGTCTTCCTTGGTAATCCCCGGCGCGGTCACGACCTTCATCTCGGCAACCCGTCCACCACCGGCCAGGAAGGTCTTACCCGTCATGTCCTTCGCCAAGTCGCTGGCCAGGAAGACCATCAGCGGCGAAACCAGCTTCGGATCGTATTTGTCCGCTGCGCTTTGGTTATCGAAGCCGGGAAGATCTTCGGTCAGCCGCGTATGTGCGACCGGCGCGAGGATATGACAACGAATCGCGTATTTCTGACCTTCGAGTGCCAGGCAACGCGTGAAGCCGGCGATGCCCGCCTTGGCCGCACCGTAGTTGCATTGCCCGAAATTTCCGTTGAGCCCACTCGTCGAGGACGTGTTGATGATCACGCCGCCCTGCCCGCGCTCCTTCATGTGATTGAAGATCGGACGCGTGACGCAATAGGTGCCCTTCAGATGAACGGCGATCACCGGATCCCAGAGATCCTCGGTCGTCTTCGAGAGACTCTTGTCGCGCAAGATGCCCGCGTTGTTGATCAGGATGTCGACCTGACCGAACGCATCGATGGCCGTCTTGAGAATGTTCTCACCACCCTCGACCGTCGCCACGTTGTCGTAGTTGGCCACCGCTTCACCGCCCGCCGCCTTGATCTGGTCCACGACGAGATCCGCCATCGAGGCACTCGAACCCGAACCGTCCCGTGCACCACCGAGATCGTTCACCACGATCGCCGCGCCTTCTGCCGCCAAGGCCAACGTATGCTCACGACCCAGTCCACCGCCTGCACCCGTCACAACGGCGATCTTTCCGTCTAGCAGTCCCATCACTTCTCCTTCGATCAATCATTCGCGGAATTCAAATCCGCGCAGAGTCCAACACCCCGATTCGCTCGTTCACAGGGGGCTGTGCACATTAGCGGAGCGCTTCGGCCACCCCAAGACCACACACAGCCAAGCGATCAATGTCCGCTCACACACGTACACAGCTTCGCAGTACGAGGAGAAGCGCCTGCGGCCAGAGGGCGCCGCGGCGGCGCCGTCAGGAAAACAGCACGGTCCGCAATTCCGAGAAGACCTCGAAGCCGAGTTCGCGATAGAGGGCTGAGGCGCGCTCGTTCCCCTCGACCACGGCCAGCTGGACATGAGACGCCCCCGACGCGAAGGCTTCGCGCACGATCGCGTCCATTCCTCGACGCGCAAAACCGCGGCGTCGCGCCTCAGGCCAGGTATAGACACCCTGAATCAACCAGCCTTCGGACCGCCGCACGTCGGCGTAGGCGACAAATACGGTGCGTCCTTCCTCCGACACAATGCGTGCACGCGACAATCGACTCTCGACCCAACGTCGAAAACCGATCGGATCGATCTCCGCGGGATCCGGTCGATCCTCTTCCCAGAGACTCGCCCGCGCTGCGTGGACCAGCTCCTCGAGGTCCTCGGCACGGGCTGGCCGCGCAATCCCGGGTAGATCCGGGGAAGCAGCGACAATCTGTTCTGGCCACAAGCGAAAGGCCATCTCGATCCGGTCGATGCTGGATTCACGACCGGCCTTTTGGAGTGCGGCCCAGACGGGATCGACCAGGCGTCGATCACTCTTCAGCAGGCCCGCCGGGACGCGAAGCAAGTGCGGTAGGAGTCGATCGAGAACGCGATCCGACATGCCCCAGGAAATCGAGACACACGGCCTCAAGAGCACGATGCCGAGCAGTCGATTCCCATCGAAGGCCCCATAGAGAAGCGGTGGCGATTGGGCCGGCCGACTCGGGCAACCGAGCTTCGCGAGCGCATCGATCAACACCAGATTCTCACTCGCGTCAGCCTGGAGCAAATCGAGCGCCCGACTTCGGTCGCCACCCTGAAGTGGACGTGTGCCTATGGTCTCACCCATCGCGCTTGCCCCAACTTTGCCCTGACTCTGCCCCAACTCTTCGAGCCCCAAACCACTCGAGTCCCGACTGCGGGCGCGCCACACGCCTGCGTTCCCGGTCCCCGAGACTCAGTCCGCCAGCACGACCAGGATGTCGCCCTCTTCGACGGACTGCCCTTCGCGCACACGAATCTCGCTGACCCGCCCGGCCTCGGGCGCCTCGACCGGAATCTCCATCTTCATCGACTCGATGATCAGCAGGACGTCGTCCTCCTCGACCTCAGCGCCCACCGACGTCTCGATCTTCCAAATGCTGCCCATGATCTGTGACTCGACTTCGATGCCCAAACTTCGCCTCCCCGTCCCCCTATTGGGACACGCCCTCGATTCTCAAAGCATGCCGACCCGATTTCGATCGGGCAAGCCGCAGGAGCGGAGGAAAGCGGCGCCCGATGGCGAAGTTTTTCGACTCCCGCGCGCGCAATCGCGACCCGCTGCTACCCTCGTCGGCCGTCGGAGGACCTCTTGCTCGAGACAGTCACACAGGGTTTCAAGAACGCGACCGAAAGGCTGCGCGGCGTTCGGGAACTCAACGAAGAAAGCATCGAGGAAGCGCTGCGCGACGTGCGCATGTCTTTGCTCGAGGCCGACGTCGACCTCAAAGTGACGCGTTCCTTCCTCGCTCGCGTGAAAGAACGCAGCCTCGGCGAAAAGATCCAGACCCGGACAAAGGACCGCTCCGGCCGCAAGATTCGCGTCACCCCGGGCCAGCATTTCATCAAGATCTGCGAAGAAGAGCTGACCGACCTGATGGGCCCGGTCGACAGTTCCCTGGCCTCGAGCGCCGGCCTCGTCTCGATCCTTCTCGCCGGTCTTCAGGGCGTTGGCAAGACAACGATCGCAGCAAAGCTCGCCGTCCACCTCCAGAAGCAAGGCAAGAAGCCGCTGCTCGTCGCCGCCGACATCTACCGTCCGGCCGCCGTCGACCAATTGAAGACCCTCGCTGCCTCGATCGACGTCCCCGTCCATCAAGGAGATGAGGGTGAACTGCCGCCCTCGATCTGCGCCGCCGCCCTCGCCCGTGCCAAGCGCGAAGGCTTCAGCGCCATCATCTACGACACCGCGGGACGACTGGCCGTCGACGACGACCTGATGAACGAACTCGAAGAGATCGTCAGCAACGTCGCACCGGCGAACAAGCTACTCGTCTGCGATGCCCTGATGGGCCGCGACGCGGTCAATGTCGCGAGCGCCTTTGCGGAACGGATCGCGCTCGATGGCGTGATCCTGACGAAGCTCGACGGCGATGCACGCGGTGGCGCCGCCCTGGCCGTCAAAGCCGTTACCGGCGTTCCGATCAAATTCCTCGGCACCGGCGAAACCGTCGATCGCCTCGAAGAGTTCCGACCCGAAGGCCTGGCCTCACGCATCCTCGGCATGGGCGACATCGTCGGCCTGGTCAAGGATTTCGAAGGCGTCGTCGACGAGAAGGAAGCCGAGGCAGACGCCGAGCGAATCCTGAAGGGCAGCTTTGGCCTCGACGATCTGCTGAAGCAGATGCGCATGATCCAGAAGCTTGGCCCGTTGAAGGATGTCTTCGCCAAGATGCCGATGTTTGGCGATGTCGCGGACAAGGTCGACGAGGGCGAACTCAAGAAGGTCGAGTCGATGATTCAATCGATGACCCGGGACGAGCGCTCGAATCCAAAGCTGATCAACAAGAGTCGCGCGTCACGCATTGCGCGGGGTTGTGGCCGAACAATCTCGGACATCGAAGGGCTCGTCAGCCGCTTCATGCAGATGCGCAAGATGATGGGCGCGATGGGCAAGCAGGGTGGCATGCTCTCGGCGCTCGGTGGTGGTGGAGCGCCGGCCATGGGCGGAGGCATGCCCGGTATGATGGGACCCGGTGGGATGGATCCGATGGCGATGCTCGGCGGACGCGCGAAAAGCGGTGCGACCAAGAAGCAGCAGAGCCCGAAAGCCCGCAAGGACAAGCGAAAACAACAACGCAACGCGCGAAAAAAGAAGAGAAAGAAGTAAGCTGAACACCCAACGGGAACTGACGACGGCTGGCCGGCGACCTATTCGACCAGGCCCACGCTCAGGATCCGCCAAGTCAGGACGAATCCCTCCCCCCAATGCCCCCCCCGCCGGTACGCCGACCGGGGTTGGACAGGCTCTTTTCCGCTCCGATTTTGCCGGCATCCTGCCGATCGGAGAGGGGGAGAGGGAGTGCATGAAGAATTTGCTGCGAGTTCTACTGATTGTTCTGCTGACGGCCTCCGCCGCGTCGGCCGCCCCGCGAGATTTTCCACGGCCCAAAGGCCTCGAACGAGACGTCGCGTTCTGGAAGCGGATCTATAGCGAGGTCGGCACGGACGCCGGCCTGCTCCATGACTCCCGCAACCTCGGGATCGTCTACGAGATCGTCAAGATTCCAACCGGAATTTCGAACCGCTCCCGCGAGCGACACACGGATAAGCGCCGAAAGATCTATCGCGGAATCCTACTCAAACTCGCGAAGGGCAAACGCTCCGGACTCTCCCGCGAGGAAAAACGCGTACTGGCGCTCTTCGAAAACGGCGTCTCCAATTCCGAACTCCGAAAGTCCGCGGGAAGGCTTCGCTTCCAACTCGGCCAGGCCAATAAATTCCGCGCGGGCATCATCCGTTCGGGTGCGTACAAACCCCATATTCTCGAAATCCTGCGCAACCAGAAACTGCCCCTCGAAATCGCCAACCTGCCGCACGTCGAATCGTCCTACACGCCGACCGTCTATTCGCGGGTCGGCGCCGCCGGCCTTTGGCAGTTCACGCGATCAACGGGACGCCGTTTCATGCAGGTCGATCACGTCATTGATGAGCGACTCGACCCTTATCGCGCCTCGGTCGCTGCAGCGCGCTTGCTCGAACAGAATTATCGCGTAACGGGAAGCTGGCCCCTGGCCATTACCGCCTACAACCATGGCGCTTCCGGCATGCGACGGGCCGCGCGCAAGCTTGGCACGAAGGACATCACCAAGATCGTCCGCAACTATCGCTCGCGAACCTTCGGCTTCGCCTCGCGAAACTTCTACGTCGAGTTCCTGGCCGCGAACGCGGTCGCCTCGAATCCTGATTTCTATTTCGGTCCGCTCGTGCTCGATCGCCCGGTCGCCTTCGAGAAGATCGACCTGCCCTTCTTTGCCAAACCGAAGCATCTCGCAAACGCCATCGGCGTCGATCTCGCAACGCTCAAGCAAGCCAACCCAAGCCTGCGCCCGACGGTCTGGCGCGGAGCGAAATACATCCCGAAAGGCTTCAATATCCAGGTGCCCCGGGCGAGTCTGCCGAAGCCGCTTCACGCCGGCGTCGCAGGAATGCCCAAGGAACATCGACATGCGCGGCAGACGCGAGACACCAAATACACCGTCCGCCGCGGCGACACGCTGTCGACGATCGCGCGCCGGCATCACGTTCGCATGAGTGAATTGGTCGCGCTGAACGGACTGAAGAGTCGCAATCGAATTCGTGTCGGCCAGAAGCTTCGCCTGCCCTCTAACGTCAGCCCGGCCAAGTCGAAGACGCGCAAGGCTTCCTACAAGCCGGCCCCGTCCCGGGCGGCCCGATCGGCCAAGCCCGCAGAACTGCCGGCAAGTGGCTACTACAAGGTCCACCGCGGCGACAATCTCACGCGTATCGCGGAGAAGTTCGGACTGACGTTGACCGAACTCGTCTCGATGAATCGCTTGAAGAGTCGCAATCGAATCGCCATCGGGCAGCGACTGCGCGTGGCGCCCACGAAGGTTGCCGCGTCGTCATCGCCCTCCTCGTCGAAGACGAAGCCCGCACATCCCGATGCGGCCGCCGCGTTGTCGCCTGCTCGAACGGATCCAACACCGAGTTCGTCTGACCTCGCCGATGCACGGGATCCCGGCGATTCCGTGGGCCCCAATCCCTCGAAGGTCGCCGGTGACACAGGCGACTCGAACGGCCTCGCTCTGGCGAACGCCGAAGGCGCCGCGCCGGCCTCTGAACTCGCAGCCGACGCGACAGATGAAAGCGCGATCGAGCCGGGTCCCGGCTTGCTGGCCGACCCCTCCGACTACACTGTGTCCAGCAATGGCACGATCCACGTCCAGCCCAATGAAACGCTCGGGCACTACGCTGAATGGTTGGGCCTTCGCGCTAGTCGCCTTCGAAGCATCAACGATCTCAGCTACGGCGAACCCCTCGTCGTGCAGCAAAGGCTTCGGCTCGATTTCTCGAATAGCCGCCCGGAAGACTTCGAGCGCGTGCGCATCGAATACCACCGCGCGATGCAGGAAGAATTCTTCACGCATTGGGAGATCGAAGGAACGATGGTTCATCGCGTCGGTCCCGGCGATTCGCTCTGGGTGCTCTCGAAGCGACGCTTCGACGTCCCGATCTGGTTGCTCCGCCAATACAATCCCGACATCGACCTGAACGCGCTCTCGGCGGGTACGCGACTCACGATCCCGACCCTGCGCGAACGAAATCAGGAGTCGAAAGTGCATCGGTCGGCGGCTAGCTAGATCCGCCTCGTCGATCGTTCTTGCCGTGGAGGCGAGAACGGAGCGCCGTGGTTTGGGTGAATGGCTCGCCCTCAGATTGACGTTCCCGCTCGTTCGGGCGCGGGTGAAGCGAGGCTGGTCATCGCGGAATCCAACGAAGGCTGCGCTCTACTTCACCCAAACCACGGCGCACCGCTCTCTCGCTATTGCGCTAGCGGCGGGGTCGAGGTGGGAAGTCTTGAGCACACACCCGGACTGTGGGGAGCGCCCGTCGTCCGCGATTCTGTGCGACCTCGATGATATCGGGCCCACCGCCCTCCTCCGGAAATCCTGACATTTCGCCGAACTGCTGATCACTCTCGAGGTGTGGGCCGACGGGAGTTCGCGTCCCCATTGGCCGTGTCGGAGGTTCGGATGGTGAAGGTATTCAGGATAGGCATCGTGGTTGTCGCCGTTGGACTGGCCGCGGGCGTTGCACAAGCGATCCCGCGTAGCGCTTCAACTACTCCGGATGTGCCGACGGCGACGGACATCGTCATTCTTCGAACCGAGATGGTCTGGAACTCTTCCGGTTTCTCCGTGACCGGCCAGAGCCTCACCTTTGTGAGCCCGACCTCGATCGAGATCAACATTGCAGTCAGCGCACCGGGACGAGACGATCTCACGCTCGCGGTCATCACTGAGGATGTCGTGACGACTTCACTCGGAATCCTACCCGTCGGGACCTACACCTTCACGATCACGGAAATGCTCATGCCTCGAGGGATCGACCCCGGGTTTGGGCCGGACCGTCAACTGACAGGACAGTTTTTCGTCGTACCAGAGCCAAGCTCGGCACTCTTGCTAGGCGTGGGACTCGTGCTTTTTCGGTGTCAAAGGCAGAAGCAGCTTCCCCGCCTTGCCCTTGGTGCGTCCCGCCGCGCGGCTCAAGCCTGAAAGACGGTTTCGTCCGGTAGGCGGATCGCGGTGAGGGGGCCGCCGTAGACGGCGCCGGTATCGATGCCTATACTGAATGGGACATTCCAGCGGACGCCAAAATCTTCGTTAGGCGTATGTCCGTAGACCATGGTGATGCCGAGATCGTGCGGCAGGTCGCCGGTCGTTCGATTCCAAAGGATGTCTTCGGGCCGAGATTTACGAAGCGCGAAGGTCAGGTCTCCAGAACGCAGGTGTTCTTGCGCTAGGCCGGCGTGGACAAAGAGATAGTCCCCCTCGATATGGCTGAGCGACAGGCCGAGCAGGAAATTCTCGTGGGATTTGGGCAGGCGGAAGCTCTCTAGATCCGTCTCCTCGCGATTGAAATAACCGTAACCCGCGAGCGTGCGATCCCCACCGTTCAGCAGGAACGCATCGCCTCCGAAATAGGCATCATCGGTCCAGCCCAGGAAGTCGAGGAACATCGATTCGTGGTTGCCGAGCAGGAAGATACATTCGTAGTGTTCTCGAAGTTCGATCAAGCGACCGATGACGCCGGGCGAGTCGGGGCCGCGATCGATGTAGTCGCCCAGGAAGACCAGCCGGTCCCCCTTTTCGAGAGGCATCGATTCGAGCAGCTCGTCGAGCTTCTCGAGATCCCCATGAATATCACCAAACGCATAGAGCATATTGATTGAATGCCGAACTCGATTCCGGCGCCTCCCTCGGGGAGTCATCGGCCTATCGAGGGCCAGCCTTGACGATTTTGCCGTGCCGCGGCTAATCGGGGCGATCGAGGCCGGGGGGACTTCGATCGGGCTATTGCTGGGGATCCGTTGCGGACGCTTTGCCGGTCGCCTTAGGCGTTGGTCCGGGTGAGAGCGGGGATGCCGGAGGTGGGGGTGGGGGCGCGGTTGGCGAGCTGTCCGCAGGCGGCATCGATGTCTCGACCGCGATCCCGCCGCAGCGTGACCCGTACGCCCGCATTGTGAAGTACCGCCGTAAAACGATCCACGACCTCGCGCGACGGGGGTTGATAGGGCGCATCCGGATGGGGGTTCATCGGAATCACATTGACCTTCGAAGCGATTCCCTCGAGTAGCCCGGGCAGACGCCGCGCGTCCTCGACCGAATCATTCACCCCCGCCATCAGCGTGTACTCGAAGAAGACCGGACGTCGACGATTGATGCGCGGCTCGGCGCGCAGCGTCTCGAGTAATTTCTCGATCGGGAAGCGCTTGTTCAGGGGCACGAGCACATCGCGGACTTCGTTCGTCGTCGCGTGCAGACTGACGGCCAGGTGGATCGGTGCTACCTCGAGCAGCGGTGAAATCTGCGGTAACACACCGGCCGTTGAAACCGTGATGCGGCGCGGGGCCATCCCAAAGGCTTTGGGATCGCTGAAGAGGCGAATCGCCTCGGAGACGGCGGGCAGATTCAAGAGCGGCTCGCCCATGCCCATGAAAACGAGATTGCTCAACAGTTGATCTGGCTCGAGTAGCCGCCGGGCCTGCAAGACCTGGTCGACGATTTCGGCCGTCGTGAGGTTGCGCGTGAAGCCGAGCGCCCCGGTCGCACAAAAACTACAAGTCAAAGGACAACCAACCTGCGTCGACACACAAAGCGTCACGCGACGCTCCTCGGGAATCAAAACCGCCTCGACTTGCGTTCCGTCGAAAGCGCCTAACAAGAGCTTGATGGTCCCGTCCGTCGAGTGCTGGGTGGTCACGACAGTGAGCGAAGACAGATCAAAATCTGCATCGATCGCTGCCCGGAGATCCCCGGGCAGATTGGTCATCGCGTCCAGACAATCGACGTCGTTCTTGTAGAGCCATGCGGCGACCTGATCTCCGCGATAGGCGGGCCAGCCTCGTTCCTTGAAGAGCGCACGCAATGCGGGAAGCGCGTAATCCTTGAGATTTGGCCGTCGGACGGCGTGCGTCGTCGGAAGCTCAGCGGTCATGCCGAATCCTCGTTCGATGCTCGCAGCGCGCGTTCCTCATCCGGCTCATGTGACGCTCGCGGAGTCGTCGCGTAGGCGAAGAAATGCAGCGGTCGACCCACCGCCCGCCACTGCTCCTGGTATCCGGTTTCGAAGCGCCCGGGCACGCTCGCCAGATAGGGCCATGGGCGATATTGGTTGAAGAGCGACGACGAAGCCCGAAGCACCTGATCGATTTGATGCGCATAACGCACATCATCCGTCGCCACGTAGAAGACACCCCCCTCTTCCAAGGCACGGGCGACGTCCGCGACGAATTTCGGCTGAATGACACGCCGATGGGCATGTCGCGCTTTGGGCCAGGGATCCGAAAAATTCACCCAGACCTCATGCAGACTACCGGGCAGAAAGAGTTGCTCAAGGACGACGTCCGCGCGTGCCTCGAGCAGCCGAACGTTGGCCAGGCCTGCGCGCGCCACCTTGCGCGCCATTTTGAGCGTGCGCTTGAAGGAGATCTCGACACCGACGAAGTCGACCTCGGGCAAGCGTTCGGCCATCGAGAGAAGAAACTCGCCGCGACCGAAGCCGATCTCGAGCACGCGTTTTCGCGCATTCGGCTCACAGGGATCACGCAAGCCGCCCTGCGAATCACCCGCACAGCGTTTACTCCCGCCCGGCGAGTCCACGCGCGTCTTGGAAAAGAGTTCGTCCCAGCCGATCGCGGCCACGTCGGCGAGGCAAAGGCGCGGGTCATCTCCGGGAATATCGTATTTGAGGCTGCGGCTCATGGCGGCCGGGATCCTAACTTGGCCCGGACGCCTCCGCCGCGAGTCTTTCGCCGAGTTGATCGACGACGTACGAAACGACCTGCTGGGCCGCCGATTCGAGGTCCTGCACGTCCACGACGGGAATGCCGCGCGCCTCGGCCCGCTCGAGGAGATCTTCCTGAATCCGGAGGATTTCCTTGAAATTTTGCATATATCGGTCGGAGGCCCGGGATCCGGGCCCCTCGGCCCGGGCGATCAAATGGCCGTGCAGGGACTCGCGATCCTCGTCGGCGGCCACCAGGAAGAAGACGTGGGCACGATCCTGCCAATCCGCCAGGTTGAAGAGCCCCGGCACCAGGCTGACGCCGTCGAGCGCCGTATTCGTTCCCTCGGCGATTGCCCGTTCGATCACCGCCCGTACACCCACCGCGACCGTCCGTGATTGCTCGAGGAATCCCTCTACAACCGGGTCTCCACCCTCGCTGACTTCGCTGACGAGACGCGAGTGGGCTTCGAAGGACGAGACATGCAAGGTGGGAACGAGGTCGTTGGAGACCATCACCCGCATCACGTCACGAATCGAATCCGTCGACATCACTCGGCCGATCGACAAGCGGCGGGCCACTTCGAG
This sequence comes from uncultured Spirochaetaceae bacterium, assembly GCA_964565565.1. GTDB lineage: Bacteria > Myxococcota_A > UBA9160 > UBA9160 > UBA4427 > UBA4427. The sequence goes on from CAZMFM010000040.1 coordinate 24,503, forward strand.
GGCCAGGGATGATTTTCCAACACCGCTTGCGCCACCGAGCAATAGGATCAGCGGCCGATCGTCTTCGTTCTGAAATACCCGCCATTGGTGATAACGACGCGCACTCGCATCTCCGAATCGACGCTCGAGGATACCGCTCGCGAGCGAGCGGATCGTGTCACGGGTCACCTGGCGTTCGCCGGCGATGCGAAGGCCTCGCTCGATTTCAGTCACCACCTCGAAGGCCAGGCGTGGATCGAGACCGGCCGCCAACAGCGACTTTCGCAAGCGCCCCTGGCTGAACGGCCATCGACCATCCTTGCCCAGGACCTCGAGTTGGTCTCCCAATATGGGATTGCGACTCTCGATATTTCCGCTCGGCGAGGTGCGTGAAAACTCGGCCACCAGCTCGCCCAACTCTTTCTTCGTGACGAGTTCACGCTCGCGGACCTGCGCCCAGACCTCTTGCGAGACCGCGTAGGCATCCTCGAAGGAAAAGCCCTGCTCGGTCAGGGAATGCACCAGGATTCCGCGCATGAAAGGGCGATGAACGCCTCGGACATCGACTCGCACCCGACCGCGACTCGTGGCCTGTTCGTCGTGATCTCCCGAGCCGGATTCCAACGCACGGGGCGATCCGCCGGTTGTAAAGCGCGACAGTGACCCGCGGGGCGTTTGTTCCGCGCGGGTCTCGGGAGCTCGATCGTGTTCTGGTTTACTCGACACAGCAACGACCTTAACAGCCCTGACGCGTTCCCGTCACGAGGGCTGACCGCAACATCCACTGGACGCTGCGACTGGGGTACAAGCCGGATCCGATCACGATTTTAAGCTCCATCGCGACAATTCTTGTCGCTTTTGGCTTGACTTGGCACCCGGCCCCTCATTTACTTACGAAAGTCCCCCGCGAAAGCCTCTTCCAACCCGCTCGTGGACAGAAGATGCTGCTTCAGATGGCCAGCTTCAGCTTTGATCAGGGCCACAGAGAATGCGGAGAATGTGTTGACCGACCCGTTGCAAGTCGAAGAAGCTCCGCCCCAACCACGCGAATCCGTGCAACCCACGACTCGGTCGGGTTCTCATTTCAAGACCCGAGAGGTGGTCGAACTGCTCGATCTCTCGAGGCGGCAGCTGCAATATTGGGCCAAGACCGGATTGATCGAGCCTTCCGCACGAACGCCCGGCGGACACCATCGCTACAGCTTCCCAGACCTGGTCGCGTTGAAGGCGACGAAGCGGCTGATCGATGCCGGGGTCTCGGTCCAGAAAATTCGTCGCAGCGTGCGAGCGCTACAAGACCTTTTCCCGCAGGTTGATCGCCCGCTGGGAGAGTTGGTGCTCGTCGCGACCGGTGACGTCGTGCTGGTCTTCCAGGACGATGCGGTCTTCGAAGCGATCACGGGCCAGGAGTGGGTCTTTGCGGTGGCTGACTTCGAGCGAGAGGTCGCCGCGTATCGCTCGCGTGCGGGTCAGACGAAGCGGAAGAAGACGATCGAAGTGGCGACCGACGGCTTGACGAACGAATCGACGCCGGCAAAGCCGGGACCACGCGGTGCGCGGCGAAGAGAAGAGGACTGGAGCCAGACCGGCTGAATCGGCTAGACCGAATTGGCCAACAGGACGGAAGTAGTAAACGCCTCGGGGGGGACGTTATGCGTGTAATCGCAATTGTGAATCAAAAGGGTGGCTGTGGAAAAACGACCACAACCGTCAATCTGGCCGGGGCGTTGGCCGCGGACGGCAATCGGGTCCTGATCCTCGACATGGATCCGCAGGCCCACGCGACGCTAGCCATGGGACTCGAGCCGGACGATCTCGAGATGAATCTCTACGAGGTACTCGTCGAACCGGCGGGCTCTGAGCGCCTCGACTCGGTGATCATCGACGTCAGTGACCAGATCGACATCGCCCCATCGAGCATCGTCCTATCCGCGCTCGAACAGAAACTTGCGACCGAACGCCATGATGCGCGAACCGAGCGGCTGTCCGCGGCCCTCGATACGCTGCCCCCGCTCTATGATTATGTCTTGATCGACTGCCCACCGAATGTCGGACTCTTGACCTTCAACGCTTTGCGCGCGGCCAGCGAAGTCATCATTCCCCTCGAAACCAGCTTCTTCGCGATCGACGGCGTTCAGAAATTACTCGAGACGATCGGGTTGCTCTCTGATCGCATCGGCCACGAACTTTCCGTTCGCGTACTGCCGACGCTTTACGACGGCCGAACCCGGTACGCACGGCAGACGTTGGGCGACATTCGAGAACTCTTCAAAGAACTCTGCTTCGACACGGTGATCCGGCTGAACGTGAAGCTTCGCGAGGCGGCCCGGGCAGGCGTGCCGATTTCGATCTATGCGAAGTCCGCCAATGGCGCGGTCGACTATGCCTCGGTGGCAATGGAATTGGCCGCCTCACCCCCGGAGCAACGAATCAGCGCCGATGTGACCTTGGGCTCGGATGGACCCGAGGTCAGTGGTCCGCCGCGCGAGGTCATCGTTCGCTTCAAGGATGCCGCTGCCGGGGACGTGCGGATCGCTGGAGATTTCAACGGATGGGTACCCGATCGCGGCGTACGCTCGCTGATCGCCTCCGAAGGCCAGACACGGGTCTGGACCAAGATTCTTTCCCTCGAGCCCGGGACCTACCAATATCGATACGTCGTCGACGGAGAGTGGCGAGAAGATCCGTCGAACCCCCAGTCCGAACCCGGCCCGACGGGCCAACTCAATTCAATTCTTCACGTTCACTGATTGCAATGAACCGTCCAATCGGCTGAACGTCGACCTCATACCTCTCGAGGGCTGCCTTGCCGCGCGATCTGGCTGACGTGCTCCACTATTTCCTGCCTGACATCGACCCCGTCGACCCCGTCGATCCGAGCGATCGTGAAGTCGAGCAGCCGAGGCCTAACATTTCACCGCGGCCCGAAGCCGACCTGCCGCTCCCGATTCTCGGACTTCCAATCGGTGAACGCGATGTCGTTCGTTCGGCACTCGCCTGGAATCTGGCGATCGAAACCGCTCGCCTCGGCGCTTCGAGCGTGATCGTCACTCCGTCCTCGGATCATGGCTCACCCCTCTGGCCCGAACCCGGCCGCGGTCCGCTGGGAACCGAGCTTGTCTTCTGCCCGGCAACCGATCTCGATAGCCTCTACAAATTTGCCGGAGAACTCGCCCATTCCCGCGCCGATCGATCGCGCCGCGGCGGGATCGTCTTCGTTCGCATCCCGCCGGCTTGGCTAGCCAGTACCGCATCACTCTCGCATCCCGTTCGCTGGCTCTTGTTGTTGACGTCAGCGAATCGTCGAGACCTGCGCGAGGCGTTCGAAATGGCCAAGACGCTCGTGGCGGCCAATCCCAAAGCCGAAGTCGGCGTCACCATTCATGGCGTGACAACGATCTCGGAAGCCGAGCACGCCTTCGAATATCTTTCGCGAATCAGCCTCGAACGACTCGGGCTGGTGCTCGCCAGTTACAGCCTGCTCGTAGACGATCTCCACGTCTATCGTGCGATTGCCGCACAGCGACCAATCGGCCTCGCCCACCCACAGGCCCCGGCGACGCGGGCGCTACAAGATGTCGCTCGGCTGATCTACGAAGATGCCCGGAGCCGGGTCCTTGGCTGATCTCGAATGGGAAGGTCGCCCCGAACGTCCCAGCCTCCGCCGCGCGATCCGGCATCAGCTGCGGCGCTTCGATCCAACGATTCGCGTCGTGGCCGAGGCCTTCCTGGCCGAAATGAGTGCCATCGACCTGCTCGCAGTCGGTGGCGAAGGTGAGATGATCAGCATCCGCATCGGCCGGGACGACGAAGACGTCAGTCTTCTGACGCGATCGCTCGCCGACCTCACCTGGCTTCGACCGCGGCTCGGCGATTTCCTCAAGCTGGCGCCCGGTCTCGGAATCGAGCCCTCCGCAGAACCCCGCGCGCTGATCTTTTCGACCCATTTCTCTGTCGAGACGCGCGCGGCCGTCGAGAATTTCCCATCGCGTTCGATCGAATTGCTGACCTACCGATGCTTCCGGCAGCAAGGCCAGCTCGCCGTCCTGCTCGATTCCTGGACACCGCCCGAGGCACTTTCTGCGAGCCAGGAAGCCAGCGGGCCTCGGACGAAGAGACAACGGCGCCCGGCGGAAGATCCGTCCCTGGCAGACCCACCCAGCCCGTCGAATTTTCGTACCGGGCTGTGCGATGCGGATCTCTTCGACGCTTTCGAGGAAAAAAAGCGCCTCGATTGAATCTTGCCGAAGCCCTCCCCGAGCCCTAAACCCGATCGCCCGTGGGGCATCGTCCAATTCGAAGACAATTTTCGTCACCGGTGACAAATTTTGACACCACGCGGTGCAAGAAGGCCACTTCCTAATAGGGGGCTTCCATGGATCGAACTGGGCGATCCGGGAACAACTGGGCTTGCGGCCCGGAAGGATTCGGCTTTGGACTTCGGCATAGCGGACAATCTGGCTAAACAGCACAACGCGTCGCGCGATCGACACGAACTAAATGAACCAAGTGAACTAGGTGAACGCAGGGAAGCACGCGAGACGGGCCGGCCCCGCCGCGTACAGACGCTGACCGATGAGATACTCGTCGACCTGGTGCGCGAAGGAGATCGGTCCGCCTTCGACGAAATCTACCGCCGCTATTTCAAGCGGGTCTATGGCTTCCTCGACAAGCGACTCTCAAACCGCGCCGATACCGAAGAGACGACGCAAGAAGTCTTCATCAATATCTTTTCGTCTCTCGATTCCTTTCGAGGCGAAGCGCCCTTCGCAGCCTGGATCTTCGGCCTCACCCGACGCACCCTGGCTTCGCGATTTCGCCGCAAACAACATCCGATGGTGCCGCTCTTCGACGAAGAGGACGAAAACGGTGTATCGAATCTCGCAGCGGGCACCTCGAGCGAAGCTTCGCCCCTCGAAAATTATGAGCTTGCTGAGCTCACGGCCCATCTGACCCGTTCACTGGAACGCGAAGTGACGCCCGAGCAGCGACAACTCTTCGAACTCCACCATCTTCAATCGATCCCGATCGCGGAGATCGCCCGCTCGCTATCGAAATCCGAGGACTCGATCAAATCGAACCTCTACCGGGCGCGAAAGGTCCTGATGGCGCGCTAGCCGCCCAAGGTCGGGCGTCGCACTCCTCTCGACCCTCGGTGCGCGGTGAGGGGTCGAAGGCGCATGCTCGTCAGGATCCGAATCGCGAACCCGCCAGAACGGCGGGCAAAAGCGAACGAGAGTCGCGCCCACCGTCTGCTGGGGTAAGGTTCGGCAAATGTCCGAATCTGCCGTCTACCGTCCCCACCCCGAAGCCCCAGCCATCGCCACGCTCCGCGACGAAGCTGCAACCGGCGCATGGGCAGGCTTGACGGCACACCGTTTCGAACTCGTTTCCCGAGGAGATTTCGTCCCGGGAATTCTCTACCGAAACGAGCCCACGGGAAGCACGTCAGACTCCGGTTCGCCCCTACTCATGGTCCAGCACGCGACCGCGGGCGCGGCGAACGCCGACTACCTCGCCTGCGCCGCGACCTGGGCGAAAAACGGATTGGCAGTCGCGAGCATCGATCTCGCACTTCACGGCACTCGCTCGAGCCCGAAGCTGAGCGGGCGATTGGTGGACGGGATCCGCCGACTCTCACGCGGTGAGGATCTCGACCCGGACTCCTGGGCACTGGTCGAAGAGTTCGCACGCCAAACGACCTCCGATTTGATCCGAACCCTCGATGCACTCTCGGTGCTTCCGGGAATCGACGCGGACCGCATCGGCTTCCTGGGCTTTGGACTCGGCGCAATCGCCGGCGGCTTTCTTCTGGCCCACGACCCGCGGCTTCGCGCCCTGGTCTTGGTCGGCGCTGGCGCCGGAGGGCCAGTGGATCTCGATCCACGAACCTATCTCGACCGCGCACGCGTGGTGGCACCCAGTTCGCCGGGCGGTCGTGACATCCTGATCGTCGCGGCCCATGACGATGACCACGTCAGCGAAAAGGCGATCGAAACGCTCTTCGAAGCGGCACCGGAGCCGAAGGAAATTGTTCGCTCTTCCGGCCGTGGCCGAACGCTTCCCGAGGAGACCCTCGCGAAGATCGAAGTTTTCCTGCGTCGAACGCTCGAATTCTAATTCTCGACCTGGAATCAACCGAGCCCGCTCGCCCCGGCTGCTAGTCCGTGTCGGCGATTGAGTCGGCTTGGTCTGTGTTGGCGGCGTCGTTGGTGTAGTCGGCGGATCGCGGCATGGTCCGGATCACGAGCAGGGTCCCCGCCGTGACGAGCGCCGGCATGACGAGCAGATTCAAACCCGGGACGAGACAAGCGAGAAACGCGGTCCCGCCGAAACCCGTCATGCCGGACAGGTTTTCGCTGAGCCAGCGCCGCCGGTCGCGAAAGGAAATCCCTCTGCGATCGAGGGCGAAACCCGCGTAGTCGAGGGGGAGTAGGAGTACGGTGACAGCGACCAACAGCGGTGCCGTGACGAGATGGGCACCTGGGATCACGAAGCCGATCAAGCTCAGCGATCCCCACACGGCGACGAGAAAAACCAGCCGTTGAAGTTCTGCCAGAAAACTCCGCAAGGTTTCGTGCACCAGAGCGCCGAAGCCTTGGCTTTCCTGAGCGTCCGCGGCACCCGCGATCGCCTCGACCCGAACGGAGAGCCGATCGAGAAAGGGCGCGCTCAAGAGATTGGCCGTCAGAAGCGCTGCCAACACCGATAGGGCGAAGGCCGCCGCGACGGCCAACCAGCCAATCAGCCAAAGGAGAACTTGCCCTGGTCCCACCCAGATCCACGTCCACCACTGCGTCGCTTCGAGAACGGGTAGGAGCGAAACCCAGGCTTCGTGGATCTGATCCATGCGAACCCAAAAAAGCGAACCCGCAGCCGCAACGAGCCCCGTCGCAAACAAGACCGGAACGACCGCCAAGGGCCACAACCGGCGCTCGCGGCGAATAAAACGAATGCCCTCGCCGAGCATTCCCAGCCCGACACGAAAGCCCACGCCCCGACTTCGGCCGGAGCCTTCGCCCCGCGATGAGCGGCGCCCGCCGCGGTCGAGTTGATCCACCGATTCCTCCTCGGGGTCGCATCCCCGATCACATTCTCTGGCTTCGTCGCGTCGGTGATCGCCGCCGAGGTCGCAGCTGATCCTGTCTCTGCCCAGCCTGCGACTATTCTACTTCCTTCGCAAAGCCGACATCAGGATACGGGCAAGACTCCATCCGAGAGCGCCTTCACACGCGCAAGCATTTCGTCACGCCGACGTTCCATTTCGTCCGTTGTATCCGCTTCGAGATTGAGCCGTAAGACCGGCTCGGTATTCGAGGGGCGAAGGTTGAACCACCAGGTCGGGTAGCGCACGAGCAACCCGTCGAGACGGGACAGCTCAGGAGCCTGGGAATGTTCTTTCTCGATGGTGTCGATCACGAAGTCGACGTCGGCCACGCGACTATTGATCTCCCCGCTCGCCGAATAACGTCGAAGCGGCTCGATCAAATCTCCGAGCGGCCGACCCTCGCGGCCGAGAACATCGAGCATCGCGATGAACGCCGCCGTTCCGTCGTCTGCGATCAAATTGTCCGAAAATCGAAAGTAGAGATGGCCCGACAACTCGCCCGCGAAGATCGCGCCCTCTTCGCGCATCTGGGCCTTCACGAAGGAATGACCGACGCGACACATTTTCGCGACGCCCCCGGAGCGCTCGATCTCTTCGGCCACGACACGACTCGATCGCAGGTCGTAGAGGACCAGGGCGCCGGGCTCGCGCGCCAACAAATGGCGAGCAATCAACGCCGTCGCCAGATCCGCAGAAATCGGCACGCCGTCGCCATCGACGAACACCGCGCGATCCCCGTCACCGTCGAAGGCGACTCCAAAATCTGCGCCCTCTCGTACGACTGCCGCGGAGACGTCCGCCAGATTTTCCACTTTCAGCGGGTCCGCTTCGTGGTTCGGGAAACGACCGTCCGGCTCGAAATAGAGTCGCACGACCTCGATCGGAAGTTTTTCGAGAATCTGTTCGAGCCCCACGGAGGCCATGCCGTTGCCGCAATCGATCGCCACTTTGAGACTCGGAAAATTCTCTCCAACCGCGAGGGCATGCTCCGTATACCCGTCCCCGACATCAAACGATGTCGAACGACCGCGCGTGACTGCCTTCGGAGCAACCTGCCGTGCATCGAGCAATGCCTCGATCTCCCGAAGCCCGGTATCCTCACCGACCGGCACCGCATGCGCACGGCAGATCTTGAAACCGTTGTACTCCCCCGGATTGTGGGAGGCCGTCACCATGATCCCGGCTGCAGCATTGAGGGTCTCGACGCCGAAATAGAGCATCGGCGTTGCGGTCAACCCCAATTCGATGACGTCGATGCCCTCGTCGAGAATCCCGTCGATCAGTGCGGCGGTGAGTTCAGGCGAATGCGAGCGCGCGTCACGGCCGACGGCGATCGGCCCATCGGCAATGAAATGCGCGCTGGCTCGCCCGATCGCGTAGGCCTTCTTCGCGTCGAGTTCGTCCGGGACGATGCCTCGTATGTCGTATGCCTTGAAAAGTGCCATGGCGTTTGATCTTAGCCTCCGCGAGTAGTCGAGAAAGAGTTCTGTTGAATTTCCGCGCGCAACGCGCGATGCAGCGCTTGACCGCGCAACGCGCCAACGGCACCATGCTCGCTTGATCGCGCCATTCTTGTGCGTGTGGAGGCTCCGATGTTCGGAATGGGACCCATGGAACTTGGAATCATCCTTGTCATCGTGGTGGTGCTCTTCGGGGCGCGGCGTCTACCCGAAATCGGTTCGGGCTTTGGGAAGGCGATCAAGAACTTCAAGGCCGGAATCTCAGGTGCGGACGAAATCGACGTCACGCCCGATTCCGATGAAGCCAAGAAGGTCGATCACGGAGACAAACCCGGCTCTTGATGGGCTGACGGCTCTTGATGGGCTGAGGGCTCTTGATCGGCTGAGGGCTCTTGATGGGCTGAGGGCTCTTGATCGGCTGAGGGCTCTTGATGGGCTGAAGGCTCTCAATCGGCTGACGGCGCTTATTCTGCCGCTTCGGGTTGATTGGGCTGAATTTCTGCGACGGCGCCGGGGTGGCTCATTTCGAGCAGGACTCGACTCGCGGTATCGGGCAGTTGTGATTCGAGGGCAATCGCCTCGAAGGCGCGGGTTTCGCCCGGCCTGATTGGCGTCTCGCCCAAGCGCAGGGCGGCTGCCCGCGTAGTCGAGACCAATTCATCCGGCGCGCCTTCGCGAAGGACGAATTCCGACACGGGTGCGCCGATTCGAATCGGTTCTTCGATCAAACGACCCCCCTTCGCGTCGAGTAGCGCGAGCTGAAGCGTTCCCGGCCACAGCGAATCAGCTCCCTCATTGCGAAGCTGACCTTCAACGACCAGCACATACCCCGATCGACTCGTCTCCACCCAGCCCGCCTTGGTGGTCTGCGCCGTGAGGCCGCCCACCGAAACGATTTGCTCGGTCTGCGCGCCCCGCGTCCACTCACCGAATAATCCGAGAGACAGGACCGCTCCGACCATGGCGATCGTTGTTGCCCAGCCGAGTCCGCGGCCCACATTGGCGATCGTTTGCCAGATCCTTGAAGCCGGCCCGATCTCTTCCTCGTAGTTCACCGCTTTCGATTCGTCGCCAAGGAGATCTTCGACCTCCGCCGAAGGCTGTTCAGTCGACCCCTGGATCAATCCCCCTGGTTGCTTGGAAACCGCAAAATCATCGCTACCTACGAGATCCCAGCTCTCCGGGTCTCCAAGATCGTCGCTGGTTCCCGCCGACGAATAGATCCCTGGGCTCTTTGTCGGGGGCTCTTCGATCTGCATCTCCGACGCGGAGCCAGAAGCGAGATCGACCGGTTCGACATCTTCCTCCTCCATGAGCGAAGAGAAATCGTCGACTGAGCCAAAGTCCGACTCGTCCCGTACCGCCGAGGTCTCCGCGTCCACCGAAGCCTGGGATCCAGACCCGTCGAACCCACCGGTCTCGAGATCGCCTGTCGAAAAATCGTCCATCCCTGCCTCGGCATCGAGTCCAGTACCGAAGACGCCGCTCGAGCTGGGATCTTCCTCCGCGTCGTCATCGCCTTCGACACGAATTTCTTCAGAGAATTGCCAGTCGTCTTCTTCCGGTTCCGGCGTGTCGGGGATGGATGGCGACGGATCGCCCAACCCGCTCGAAGACAGATCCGGGGTAGCCGTCGGAACATTGGCCAGACTGTCGGACGCGGCTTCTTCGGCGATCGAATCGGCGACCTGGGATGCGTCGGCCGTTGGGCTCGGAAGGAAAAAGGCATGCTTGCAACGCGAACAACGAACGCGTGCCCCGGTTTCAGGAATACGGGACTCATCGAGCTGAAAGCTGGTCGAGCATTCCTCACAGGTAACGATCAAACCCAGAACCTCCGGCGTTGCCTCGAGACATGGAGAAGGGGACGACCCGTCCGCATCGGTCTGCAACGCAAAAAACACTTCACTATCCGGGCTATTCGGAAGAATTCGCACAGGGCTTGAGTGTCTGAAAAACGTGACGGAATCTGGCCGCACGAACCACAGACGCCCGGAGAGAGCTAGACTCCCTTCTCTATGATGCAGGGAAATCCCCACTTTTCGCTTTCGCGCCTCGACCGAGCGCCTCGATGACCGCTGCCCTGCGAGATCTGACCGACTTTCGCCTGGTGGTCGTGACCGGCAAGGGGGGAACCGGGAAGACGGTGGTTTCCTGCGAACTGGCCGAGGCCGCCCGACTCGCCGGCAAACGGGTGTTGCTCATCGAAACCGCTGCCAGCGAATCGATCGTGCCGCTATTCGAAAAATCTCCGCGACCGCTCGGCTATGCGGGACGAGCGCTGCGGCCCGGACTGCACGCCGTCCATATCGATCCACACGAAGCGTTGGCCGACTACGCACGAATCCAGATCGGCCTCGGCGCCCTGACCGACCGTGTTCTGCGCACCGAGACCTTCCAGCAACTCCTCGAAGCGGCTCCGGGTTGGCGGGAACTCATCATCCTCGGAAAGATCTGGCATCTCGAACAGAAGGCAGACTCTTCGGGTCGGCCCCTCTATGACATGTTGATCGTCGACGCACCGGCGACCGGACACGGGCTGACCTTTCTTGACGTACCGCGGGTCGTGCAAGGTGCGATCCGATCAGGACCTCTTTCGCGCCACGCAAGCTGGGTCGAAGCGTTAGTCCACGATCGGGAGCGAACACTCCTGCTCCCGGTCACGCTGCCCGAAGACCTTCCTGTTCTCGAAACCAGGGAACTCGTCGATCGCGCCCGTGAGGACATCGGCATCGCCGTCGATCGCATCGTCGTCAACCGAATGCCCAGCGGCCGTACCCACTCGGTCGCCCTGAACCTCGATCGACTCCCGGCCGACCTGGATCTGGAATGTCTACCTCGCATCGGTCAGATGAAATCGATGCTCGAACATGCATCGCGTCGGGATCGGATCGCATTTCGGCAACGCCTTCGCGTTTCGAAGCTCTGCAAGCTGCCAGTCATCGACCTACCCGTTCTACCCGGTGGCTTCGACGCGGAATCGGGCTGGACTTCGCAGGTCAGTGCAATTCTCGAGGACGCCGTCTGGCCGGATGCAAACTCGCAGGGCGTGGCTTCAGAGAAAGTCCAATGACGTCGCCGACACTCGAAAATCGCCTTCGAGAAGCCCGCGTCCTCGTTTGCGCCGGAACGGGGGGCGTTGGCAAGACAACGATTGCCGCGTCCCTGGCGATTCAAGCTGCCCTGCTAGGTCGTCGCACCCTCGTTCTGACGATCGATCCAGCCAAGCGATTAGCGGATGCACTCGGGCTCGAATCCCTGGGCTCACGACCCACGGCCGTCGACCTGACCGCGATTGGCGCGAATCAATCGGAGTTTTCGGGCGCATCGCTCGACGCGATGATGCTGGACGCCAAACCGACCTTCGATCGATTGATCACGCGACTCACTCCGGACGAAGACGCTCGACAGCGGATTTTCGACAACCGCATCTACCAACACCTCTCCTCCGCATTGGCCGGCAGCGCCGAGTATGCGGCCATGGAGCAGGTTCACGAACTCGTCCAATCACGCCGCTACGATCTGATCGTCGTCGACACGCCACCCGCCGATCATGCGCTCGATTTTCTACGCGCGCCGCGCCGGTTGCGCGAATTCCTCGAAAGCCGTTTCGTTCACACCCTCGTCGAGCCCGCGATGTCCGTGAGCCGAATTGGCATGAGGCTTTTCGGCCGCCCCCTTCACCGAATGCTAGGCCTTCTCGAACGAATCGCCGGCGTTGGTTTCCTCGACGACCTGACGGAATTTCTTCGCGCCATCGATGGGCTCTCGAGCGGATTTCGAGAGCGAGCGACGCGGGTCGAAGAGGTTTTGCTAGGCAAAGAAACGGGCTTCATCCTGATCTCCTCGGTGGGCGGTCGCAGCCAAGCCAGCACACTCGAGTTCATGGCCGAGCTCGACAAATTCCATGTGCCGCTGGTTGCCTTGATCGTCAATCGCGTCCTGCCATGGCCCCTCGACATGAAGCCAGCCGAACTACGTAAGCGATGTACCCAGGACGCACTCGCACGCGATGAAGCACGTCTGACCAAGGCCTTCGCCGAGAAACCGGGCGCCTCGACGAACTCAGATCATTCTCAAGCCGATAGCCGAGCCGTCATCGAAGCCGTCCTGGCCTACGCCGAAATATGCGCTGGTGAACAAGATTCGATCCAGACGCTCGAGGCGATCGCGAGGGAATGTCACTTGCGATGCCACACCATTCCGGAATTGCCAGGCGAACTCGATCGCATCGACGGGCTTCTCGAGATCGGAGCGGTGCTGCGAGACAAAGTGCCCCGCTCTAGCCGCATCGCAGACCGAGTGAACACGGGTGGCGCCGGTCGGGAAGGCGCGCCATGAGTTCCGATGTCGAGCAAGCCCTGCAGCGAGCCCGCACGCACCTTCAAAACTCTTCACTCGAGGGACTCGAGGCGGTCCGCGCTTTGGCCGAAGCAGCGGTACACGCGAGCGGACAAACGATGGACTCGACCGATTCCCTCACTGGGCAGATACAAGGGCAAATCGAGGATCTGATCTCGACGTTGCGCGGCAACGCTTCCTTCGTCATGCCCCGGGCGATCGCCGATCCCCTCAGCCAGGCGGTCGACGCCGAGATCAGACGATGGGAGGAGCGCGCCAAAGACGATCCCGACGCACGCCTGGTATTGCGTGCCTTTCTTGGAATGCGTGAGCTGCTCTGGGAATTTTCGAAACGCGGCGATGGCCCGCCCGGACCGGTCGCATCTCGACCGAAGCGACCCCCGGAGACGGCGCAACCGCCTACCCGCGAAAGGGTCCAACGTTTCGACATCGAGGATTGACCACGTAAGCGTGAGAGTCGGGCCGGCGTTGGCCTGCAACCTGCTAGAGTTTTCGCATGGCGATACTCATCAAGCGCTACGCCAATCGAAAGCTCTACAACACCGATACCAGCCGCTATATCACGCTGAAGGGGATCGCGGGGCTACTCGAAGATGGCGAGGAAGTTCGCGTCGTAGACAACGAAACCGGCGAGGACATTACGCAGGTCGCTCTGTCCCAGATCCTGGTCGACAACAAGCGCGCCAAACAAGATCCCTCCGACACTTTGCTGACCCAGATTCTCTCCCGTGGCGGAGACGCGCTCTACGGCGCGATTCGCAAGAGCGTAGACGACGCGAGCGAGGGTATCGGCGAGTTCCAGGACCGTTTTCGTGACCTCGTGGGTCAGTCGGACTCGAATTCACGGTCCGGACTCGGCTTTGGCTGGGACAAGCGAGGCAAAGCAGGCGTAAGCGGCGACCGTCAGGAGGCTGAAGGCGACGAGTCCGGTAGCGCCCAAAAAGACGACGACTATCAAGGCCTCGACGAAGCAATGCGCGGCAACCTCGACCAGGTCATACGCGAGTCTGTCAAAGAGGCAATCGCTTCCTTGGACCTCCCCAGCCGCAAGGATCTCGACGCGTTGAGCCGCAGCTTCGAACGCGTAGCCACCGCCGTCGAGCGACTCGAGCGCGCTTATCTACCGGAGGAGCAAGTTGCGATCCAGGCGAGCAAGAAACCAAGTTAGCTCGCGTCTGCAAATGGACTAACACGAGTTGGTGACTAAGAAGAATGTCGAAGCGCTCGCTTGAGCCTCGAGACCAGGGTCGAGAGGGCAACCAGGAATGGGCATGACCGACCAACTCGTCCAGGTCATATCAGACACACGCTTTCAGGCTCATCGCGGGCCTGATGGTCACCCCGAACGGCCGGAACGCCTAATAGCCGCTGGCGAGATCATCGACGCGTTCAGCGACCGAGTCGTCCAGGCACCCCCGAGGCTCGCTGAAGCGAACGAAATCCTACGCGTTCACGATCGCAGACTCTTCGAAGCCCTTGAGTCCACGAGCGGCCAGCCTCTGGGCAAGATCGACGCCGACACCTACTACTCGCCTTTGAGCTACGACATCGCCCGACTGGCCGCGGGCAGCTGCATCGATCTATGTACTCGAGTGCTAGGCGGTGAGATATCCAGCGGGCTGGCGGCCGTACGGCCGCCGGGTCATCACGCCGAGGCGGACCGCTCGATGGGCTTTTGCCTATTCAACAACGTTGCGATCGCGACGAGAGCATTGCAGTCGGAAGGGGGATCGCCGCGAGTCCTCATCTACGACTGGGACGTTCATCACGGCAATGGCACACAACACATCTTCGAGTCGGATCCGGACGTGCTCTACCTCTCGACTCATCAATTTCCGTTCTATCCCGGAACCGGCGACTTCAACGAGACGGGGACCGACCGCGGACAGCTTTCAACGATCAACATCCCGATGCCAGCGGGATCTGGTGATGAAGACTTCATCGGCGTCCTTCAGCGCATCGTGGTTCCAGCCGCGATCGCCTTCAAACCCGATCTGATCGTGATTTCCTGTGGCTTCGACGCCCATCGCGATGACCCCCTGGCCTCGATGGAGCTCTCCCAGAAGGGCTACCGGGCGATGTCGGCGATCATGCGAAGTCTGGCCGAAACGCTATGCGGCGGTCGAATCGTCTTCGTCCTCGAAGGAGGCTACTCCCTCGACGGCGTTCGCGAGGGCACCGAGGCGGTCCTGGGTACGCTGACCACGGCCTATTCCCAACAAGACCCGCCCCAGCCTGCCATCGACCTCGAGCCCGGATCGACTCTTTCGGGCATCGTCGATCGCGTCGTCGACGTCCACGGTCGGCATATCAAGGGACTCGGCGCCGCCTGAAGCATCTCGAAGCGCCTGACTCGCCAGTTCAAGACCATTCCAGACAGGACCCTCGCTCCACTTTCGCCTTTTACGGCGGCGATTTGGAGTGATTGGCAGCTTTGCGTGCGTGACGGAAAAAAAACACCCACGCAATGCAGATTTCGCTTGCACCGGTGGGGCGAAGTGGGATAAAACAGCAATGAAGTGGGAGCTGGTGGGGAATCAGATCGAAATCGAGTTGTTTTCCGTTCCTCCCATCGCGTTCCAAATGCCCGAGTTCATGATCAATGTCTGGTCTTCAGTGTAGCCAATTAATTCAGCGAGGCATTTAGAACGATGTTTCGCGGTAGACATGACCACACAATCGATGCCAAGGGTCGACTCAGCGTTCCGCGAGTCTTCCGAGGCGAGTTGGTAGCCGGAGAGGAGAGTCCACCGATGCTGGTCAATCAAAAAGACTGTCTCGCCCTCTACCCCGCCAAGGTCTGGGCCGCCGAAGAACAGGAGTTGATGGGGAAATCCAGCCGCGACCCAGCCGCGCAGAGCCTTCGCCGATTCTATGCCGCCGGCTCCGTACCCTGCCCGATCGACACACAAGGCCGCATTCTCGTACCGACATTCTTACGCGACCACGCCAGCCTCGACGGCAAGGTGGTCGTCATCGGCGTATTCGAACATATCGAGATCTGGAATCCGTCTCGATTCGCAGAAACACAGTCATCAACGATTCACGAGTTCGACGACATACAACGAGCGGTGGACCTATCCGGCCGCTCGTAAGGTTTATTGGGGGGACTGGAGAGTGAGAGCTCTCCAGGAGATTGTTGGGGTGTTCCCGGGACGCAATGGGTCTCCGGCGTGGTTACTGGGGGGTACGCGCCGAAGATACGCGTCCCGGGACGCCCCAACATCTTCTCCCGAAGCCCGCGAGGGCCCTTCAAAAAGTCGACCCGGAGAGAGTTGTTAGGCGAGTTGACCGAACTTCACTATTCTAGCCGCTCGCGAGAGGCCTAGCACTAGACGGGAGGCGCCCCCTGTGGCGACCACGTTGTATCATGAACCCGTCCTTCTCAAGGAAACCCTCGCACAGCTCAACCTGGAACCCGGCGCAGTCATCATAGACGGAACCCTGGGCGGCGGAGGCCACGCCGAAGCCATTCTCGAACGCACGGGACCCGATGGCCGTCTCGTCGGCCTCGACCTCGATCGCGAGGCCATCGACGAAGCCGGCCGCCGTCTCGAGCCCTATGGCGATCGCGTCCAGCTGATACAGGCCTCGTTCCGCCGTCTCGACGACATCGCGGACGAACTCGCCCCGGTCGCCATCGACGGCATCGTACTCGACCTCGGCGTCTCCTCTCACCAACTCGATCGCGCGAGTCGCGGCTTTCGCTTCAGCCCAGGTGCTGAGAGCCCACTCGACATGCGGATGGATGGCGTCGGTGGCCAAACGACCGCGGCAACGCTCCTCGCGAGTCTATCCGTCGAAGACCTGGAACGTGTCTTCTCAGAGTACGGCCAACTTCCCGGCTCCCGGCGCCTGGCTCGCGCCATCGTGGCTCGGCGCGACACGACCCCGCTCGAGACCGCAGCCGACCTGATCGACCTGATCGGTGGCCTCGGCATCGGTCGAGGTCGCCGGCACAATCCGGCGACGTTGGTCTTTCAGGCACTTCGTATCGCCGTGAACGATGAGATGGGTGCACTCGAAGATGGACTTCAAGCTGCGATCCGCGTCTTGCGACCTGGCGGACGACTCGCCGTCATCGCCTACCACAGCCTCGAGGACCGACTCGTCAAGCGAACGTTCCGAGCGGCCGCGCGCGGTTGCACGTGTCCGCCGGAATGGCCGGCTTGCCAATGTGGCATTCTGCCGAGCTTCGACATTCTCACCAAGCGACCGATCTCGCCTTGCGAAGAGGAAATCCAAAGAAATCCGCGCGCTCGTTCAGCGCGACTCCGAGCGGGCCTTCGATTGGAGGCCGCATGAGCGCCGCGCAATGGCTGCTCCGCGCAAAGGACCGAGTCGATTTCCGGCGACTACCGCAGCTTCCTTCAGCTGGACGTTGGATCGGCGTTGACCTCGCTGGCGAAGACGGTTCACGACACACTCGCAAACTGCTTCCTCTGCTGGCGCTTGCCCTGATTGCTGCATTGGGCGTAGCGGTCTTGCGCATCGACCTGATCCGCATTCGGTACGCGATGGCGTCGGTCGTCGAAAGGGAAACGGAGCTGTTGGAAGAGCAACGCGCGTTGACCGTGCGACGTCGACAATTGCGGGATCCAACCGAGTTGGCGGTTCAGGCCCGGGCCCGGGGCTTTCGCCCGCCCCGGCAAGTCTTCGTACTGCGCGAACCGAGGCCTGAGGGCGCGCTTCCAAACGGCGTAGATCTCGAGATGCACGTCAAAGCGCTGCCTTCGGTCGCTGCTGCGCCA
>CAZMFM010000040.1:42262-44110 GCA_964565565.1 uncultured Spirochaetaceae bacterium
TCTACGCCCTCCCCCACCTCATCAAAGACCATAAGCGTGTAGCCCTCGCACTGGCGGAAGCCCTCGAAATCGACATCAAAAGGATCCACAAGCGGCTCGCCGCCAATGATCGATTCACCTACATCGCTCGCTGGGTCGAAGCCGAGAAGGCAGATCGTATCCGCAATCTCGACCTGACCGGCGTGGGCATCGATCGCGAGCCAAAGCGTTCCTATCCCGCTGGCAAACTCGCCGCGCCCCTGATCGGCTTCGCCAATATCGACGGCCACGGCGTACGTGCGATCGAACAGATGGAAGACAGCTGGCTTCGCGGCCAGCCGCGCCGCGTTCGCGTCGAACGCGACGCACGGGGTCGCGCTTTGGCCCTGGCCTCGACCGATCCACGCGAAGTCCAGGGTGGCGACATCGCGCTTGCCCTCGATGGCGCCATGCAAGCCGCCGCGGAGGCTGCTCTCCGCGACGCGGTCCTGGAACACAAAGCATTAGGCGGCGTCGTCATTACACTGGATCCGAAAAATGGCGATATCCTGGCCCTCGCCGAGGCCCCCGGTTTTGATCCGAACCGATTTCGGGAACTCGATTACGCCGAAACGCGGGCTCGATCCTTCAGCGACGTCGTCGAGGCCGGCTCGACAATGAAGGCCTTCTTGGTCGCGTCCGCCCTCGACACCGGATCGATCGATGCCGAGCTCGAATTCGATACCGGCGATGGTTCGATACGGGTACGTGGCAAGACCATCCAGGACCACGAGCCCTACGGAATCCTTCGCCCCGCCGACATCCTGCGCGTTTCGAGCAACGTCGGTGCCGTTCAGATTGCGCATCTCATGGGCCGAGAGGCTCAATACCGCGGCCTGCTTCGCTTCGGATTCGGCGGAAGTACGCGTTCCGGCTTCCCCATGGAATCGCAGGGGCTGATACGAGACTGGTCAAATTGGCAGCCCGTCGATCAGGCGACGATCGCCTTCGGACAGGGCATCTCCGTCACCGCGATTCAACTGGCCTCGGCACTCGGCGCGTTGGCCAACGATGGTGAGCGAATGCATCCACGCATCGTCCTTGCACGCCGGCACGTCGGCGAGGCCTGGAAGCGAACCCAAATTCGTTCCCACGGCCTGGCCGTCTCAGCCGACGCTGCGAACCGAACCCTCGACATGATGCAGACGGTCGTCAGCCCGGGAGGCACTGGCCGATTGGCGGCGCTTGCTGGCGTCTCTGTTGCAGGGAAGACAGGCACGGCACAAAAGCTCGACACTGAATCCGGGCGTTATTCGCGCAAACGCTACATCGCCTGGTTCATGGGCGTGGTTCCCGCAGACGATCCCGAACTGGTCATCGTCGTAGCGATCGATGAACCGAGCGGCTACCCGCATAGCGGGGGTTATGTCGCGGCACCGGTCTTTGCCCGTGTCGCATCCGCGCAACTGGCAAGACGCGGCATCATGACTGAACCCGCACCCATGAAAAAGGCAACGCCAACGCTGCTCGTCCACGCGAACAAGCCACTCGATGAGTCCAGCAACGACAAACCGGAATTTGACGATCAATGGCAGGTCAACAGGCACGATGAGCCGCCTCTGGCGGCTGTCGCGGCCCCCCCGCCCCGTCCCACCGCCACTGCCGCAGTCGTGATCGCCGCGGCCGTGGCGGCGGGACCTCCCGGGCGAGTGATTGCTTGGGCCACGCTGGAACCCGCCTTCGTGCCGGACTTCTCGGGCCATACCATGGCGCGCGCGCGCTCGGTCGCCGCGGGCGAGTCCCTGGGCATCACGACATTGGGAGCGATCGAGGGCCGGGTGGTGTCTCAGACCCCGGTTCCGGGCACGCTGCTCGCGGGCAAGGACCGAA
>CAZMFM010000041.1:0-42724 GCA_964565565.1 uncultured Spirochaetaceae bacterium
GAAAGGGACGCGAAATGAATTTCGATTTCTCCGAGGAGCAAAAGCTGCTCCAAAGCACCGCGAGGGATTACCTCACAGAAAACTCATCACTGGCGCAGGTTCGAGAGGTCTTCGAAGCAGACGCCGGCTATAGCCAGTCGCTCTGGAAGGGTGTCGCCGAACTCGGTTGGTTGGGCGTCGCAATTCCCGAAGAATACGGGGGCGCCGGTTATGGCTACCTCGAACTCGCCATGATCGCGGGCGAAATCGGCCAAGCCCTGGCTCCGATTCCCTTTGCCTCGACCGTCTACCTCGCCGCGGAAGCAATCACACGCGTTGGAGATGCCGAGCAGAAGACGAAATACCTGACGGGCATTGCCAGTGGTGACCTGATCGGCACCCTGGCCACAACCGAGCAGGCAGGCTCTTTGACCGAGGCTTCGATTGCCGCAACGTTCGCGGACGGAAAACTCTCCGGCACGAAGCTGCCGGTCGCGGACGGTGACATCGCCGACTTCGCGATCGTCCTGGCCAAGGAAGGCAATGGCCTTTCCTTGGTGATCGTCGATCTGAACGCCGACGGCGTGGCGCGCACGCGCCTCGAATCGATCGATGCCACGCGACCCCAGGCCAAGCTCGTCTTCACAGACGCGCCGGCCACGCGACTGGGCAAGGCCGGTGCAGGCTGGACGATCACCCAAGACGTCCTGACCCGAGCCGCCGTGCTGATGGCCTTCGAACAACTGGGCAGCGCAGATCGCGCGTTCCAGATCACCTTCGATTTCGTCATGAATCGTTACGCCTTCGGACGCCCGATTGGATCCTTCCAATCCCTCAAGCACCGCATGGCGGATCTCTACGCGGATCGCGAGCTGGCCCGTTCCAATTGCTATTGGGCCGCGTGGGCACTCGAGAACGACGATGACGAACTCGCCGTCGCCGCCGCCAGCGCCAAGATCAGCGCAGGCGATGCTTTCGAGAACATGGTGGTCGACATGATCCAGATGCATGGCGGTGTCGGCTACACGTGGGAATACGATTGCCATCTTTTCTATCGACGGGCCAAGGTCCTCGCCGCAACGATCGGGACGACCGACGAATGGCGCGAGAAGCTCGTATCGAAACTCATCGAAGAAGCGGCTTGAGCCCGCGTCAGGTCATAGGAGAAAATAATGGATTTCAATGATTCACCGGAAGAAGCAACCTATCGCGCCAAGGTCCGCACCTGGCTCGATGCCAATGCAACGCTGAAGGATCCCAAAGCCTCGAAGGCCAATATGCTGGACGAAGCCGAAGGCGATCTAATTGCCGACGCCAAGGCCTGGCAAGCCAAGAAAAACGCCGAGGGATGGGCCTGCCTTCGCTGGCCCAAACAATACGGCGGTCAGGAAGCGAGCCCGATCGAAGCCGTGATCTTCAGTCAGGAAGAAGGCCGCTACGACCTGCCTCCGTCGATCTACGGAATCGGCCACGGCATGCTCGGGCCCACGATCATGACCCATGGTACGGACGAACAAAAGGAACGATTCCTGCCTAACATGGTTCAGGGTGAAGAGGTCTGGTGCCAGCTCTTTTCGGAGCCGGACGCGGGATCGGATCTCGCCGGCCTCAAGACGAGTGCAGTCAAGGACGGCGACGACTGGGTCATCAACGGCCAGAAGATCTGGACCACGGGTGCACAATTCTGCAAGTGGGGGATGCTCGTCGCGCGGACGGATACCAACGCCGCCAAGCACGCCGGCCTCACCTACTTCATCGTCGACATGGAGGCCGAAGGCATCGACATTCGCCCGATCAAGCAGATGAATGGCCAGAGCGGCTTCAACGAGGTCTTCTTCAGCGACGTACGGACGCCCGACAGCAACCGTCTCGGCGCGGTCGGAGACGGTTGGCGAGTAGCCATCACCACCCTGATGAACGAGCGGTCCTCGATCGGCGGCAGCATGGGTGGCGGCGGCGGGATCAAGGATCTCATCCAGATGGCACAGAAGGTCGAACGCGGAGGTCGCCCAGCGATCGAAGACGGCGGCGTCCGTCGCAAGATCGCCGATTTTGCCGTTAGGCGAAGTGGCCTCAAGTACACGGGACAGCGCGGACTCTCCGCCCTCTCCCAGGGTCAGACCCCGGGCCCGGAAGCGTCGATCGGAAAACTGGTCGCCGCGATCATGGGCCTCGAAATGGGTGCCTTCGGCATGGAGCTGCAGGGTGCAGCCGGTGTTCTCTCCGGAGAAGACAGCCTGGCCGACCCGACCTGGCAACACACCTACATGTCGATGCCTGGCCTTCGACTGGCCGGTGGTACGGACGAGATTCTCCGTAACATCATCTCCGAGCGTGTGCTCGGAATGCCCGGCGAGCCGCGCATCGACAAGGGAAGGCCCTTCAAGGACATTCCCACCGGCATGGTTCGCTAGAACCGCTCGGTCCTAGCACCACGGTCGAGGCACGTTCGTAGAGCCGGAGCCATCGATGCAAAAACCGCCCCGAAGCATCGTCGACGATTTCACGAATCGCCGATGGTGTTTCGGGGCTTTTGCTTGCGGTCGAGATTTTAAACGGCCTGACCAATCTCGATCCGGCTCACACTCCGCGCCTTCTCCCAATCGCTACTCAGATTCCGCTGGAAGTGCGCCGGCCGATCCTGCAATACATCCGTCGCCAACCACAACCGCTTCAGATGCCTGACCAACCCCGCCTCGCGATCATCTTCATAGGCCGTTCGCGCATGCAGAACGTGATAGTTGTTGATGAATTGCATGTCTCCGGGTTCGAGCGCCATGAAGACGTTGTAGTCCGGGTCCTGGGTCAACTCGTCGACTCGCTTCATGGCGCGCTCGGCGAGATCGCCAATTCGCGGCGCATCGTCGAAACGTTGTGAGGCCAGGATATAGGGCCGGATATAGCGCACAAAGAGTCGGCCATCCCAATTTGTGAAGACCGGCATCTCATACCAGCGCCGGGCGCCCTCTGGCTCCGCGCCGCGAAAATCGTAGGGCTGCGGCTCGTAGAGTGCGGCGGCGAGTTCGGGGCTCTCGCGAACCAGGGTGTTGTGGATCGCGAGTGCATTCGCGACGGTCGAAAGGCCCCCGGTCTTCGGGCGTTGCAAGCACATCAGGCCGACGAGATCGGAGCCGTCGGAGTGATAGGGGAGTGCCACGCTGCCAATCTCGTTGCCCCGCGATTTCGGTGAGGCCGGATCCACGCCTTGATCCGTGACATCGCCTAGCACGTGTCCGTATTGGTTCTGCGGCCAGGGCGCGCCGAGATGCATCCCGATTCCCCAGTAGATCATCTCCATTTCTTCTCGGCTATAGCGATCACGATCGATTCCGCGTAGCCGGACGAACCCACGCCCGTCGATCAATTCTCGCTCGACCCCCTTCAGCCGCGACTGGAACATCGGAAGTGGAAAGTCCGCCTTCGAGATGTCCATCACATCGTTACTCTTCTTCAGCGCCATGCGGAGAGCGCCGTCGACCTCCTCCAGCTCGCCCGGTCCGAGTGACTCAGTCCAGACGGATTCGTCCGCCACATCCGCGGCGTGCCATTCGGCAGTAGTTTCCAGAACCTGGGGATTCGTCATGGCGGCGTCCTTTTTGGGCGAGCGGGCTCGAGGGCTTGAGGCCTGGAGAGGGCAGCCTCTCCCAACACCAGAGGCGGCCTAAGCCTCCAATGAGACGTCAAGGATAAAGCAGTTGATTCGACCCCGCGAGGCTTTGTACGCTTCCTGGATCGGCAGACAGAACGGAGTCCAATATGCTCGACCTGAAGATACTCGGCGGAACCATCATCGACGGCACCGGCGCGCCACGCTTCGAAGCGGATATCGGAATCCGAGACGGGCTGATCGTCCGCATCGGCGATTGCGACGAACCTGCGACGCGTGAGATCGACGCCAAAGGACTCCTCGTCACCCCCGGCTGGGTCGACGTCCACACCCACTACGATGGTCAGATCACCTGGGACCCCTACCTAACACCCTCGATCTGGCACGGGGTCACGACCATCGTCATGGGAAATTGCGGCGTGGGCTTTGCGCCGGCAGCACCCGACGAACACGACTGGTTGATCAGCCTGATGGAGGGTGTCGAAGATATTCCGGGCGCTGCATTGGCCGAAGGGATCGACTGGCAATGGGAGAGCTTCCCCGAGTTCATGGACGCGATCGACCGCAAGAAGATTGCGATCGATGTCATGGCCCAGGTGCCGCACGGCGCGTTGCGCGTCTTCGTGATGGGAAAGCGCGGCGCCGATCACACCGCCCAACCTACCAAAGATGAAATCGAAACGATGGGCCGGCTGGCCCGGGAAGCGATCGCGGCTGGCGCCGTCGGGTTCTCGAGCTCCCGAACTCGGAATCATCGCACCAAGGAAGGTGAATACACGCCAAGCCTGACGGCGGGTCCCGACGAAATGCTCGGCATCGCGCGCGCCATCGGCGAAGGCGGGCGCGGCGTCTTCGAAATGGTCGCCGACTTTGCCCACCTCGATGAAGACTTCGCACTCTTGCGAGAGATGGTCGAAGTCTCCGGCCGCCCCATGTCGATCTCGATTGCCCAGAACGACCGTGTCCCTGATCATTGGCGTCGCCTACTCGACCTGATCGGCAAAGCGGTCGAGGACGGCCTACCGATGGCGGGCCAGGTACCACCCCGCGCGATCGGCCTACTACTCGGACTGCAGGCGACCTTCCATCCCTTCCTCACAAGCCAACATTACAAAGGCATCGAGGCCCTGCCCCTGCCGGAACGCGTTGCGCGAATGGGGGATCCAGACCTCAAGGCAAAGATCCTGGCCGACGAATCCTCTCCCGGACTCGCCGAATTGACCAGCCACTTCGAGCGCATCTTCGAGTTGGGTGACCCGCCCAACTACGAGCCCGCTCGGGAGGACAGCCTCTCTGCCCGCGCGGAACGCCTCGGAATCACACCGAGCGAACTCGCCTACGACCTAATGCTGAAGGACGAGGGGCGCGCCCTGCTCTACCGAACCTTCCTCAACTACACCGACTTCAATCTCGACGTCAGCCAGGAAATGTTGCTCGATCCAAATACGGTTCCCGGCCTCGGAGACGCCGGCGCACATTGTGGATTGATTTGCGACGGAAGCTTTCCCTCCTTCCTGATGATCCACTACGGCCGCGACCGAACCCGGGGTGAGAAGCTCGAACTCGAATGGCTCGTCAAACGACAGACAGCCGATACTGCGCGGCTGGTCGGTCTCGACGATCGCGGAGTGCTCAAACCCGGCAAGCGAGCCGACCTCAATCTGATCGATTGGACGGCCCTGCAACTGCGGCCGCCGGAAATGCTATTCGACCTGCCGGCCGGAGGAAAACGTCTGGTCCAACGCGTCGACGGCTATCGAATGACGCTTGTCGCCGGGGAGTCGATTTGCGAGGAAGGAAAACCCACCGGCCGTCTTCCCGGTCGACTGGTGCGTCACGCCTCGTCCTCGTGACCGGCGACTAAAGAGCTAGAGCCAGCGCCTC
This sequence comes from uncultured Spirochaetaceae bacterium, assembly GCA_964565565.1. GTDB lineage: Bacteria > Myxococcota_A > UBA9160 > UBA9160 > UBA4427 > UBA4427. The sequence goes on from CAZMFM010000041.1 coordinate 5,471, forward strand.
ACCGCTTCCTTGTAGTCCAGATAGACCTTTCCGAATTTTCGTTCCAGATAGGCTTCCTCGTTACGGATCGCGATCAGATAGATCGCCGTCCAGGAAACGGGAACCAACAGCACGACCCAGAGGTTCGAAAGAGTCAGCCCAATACCGACCTGCAAGAGCCCCATCGAGACGTACATCGGATTGCGTGTATAGCCGTAGATGCCTGTCGAGATAATTTCGGGTGTGGAGGCCCAGGGCTTGGGATCCTGCCCGGTCGAGCGGAAGAGCCCAAAGGCCGCGGCCAGCAATCCCAACCCAGCCACGATCAGCAGCCCGCCGACACCGAAGCGAACAAAACCAGAAAGCGACGGAGAGATCGGGAGAACGAAATGTTCGAGTAGGACGCCGACCGCGAGCGCGATCACGGGAACCAATGGCGGAGGGAATCGGACGGCGGCACCATCATTCACTTCTGATTCTGAAGACATGGCGATAGGTTGACACAAATCTCGATCGGCACACCCCGTTCGCCAGCGACCATCGGCCAGTTGGCCAATTGGAGGCAGACCCCGCGATCATGGAGCAGCGATTCACCTTCGACAAAATCGGCGAACTCTACGATCGCTACCGACCCGGCTACCCGAAGGCCGTGATCGAGGACATCGCCTCACTCTCAAAGCTCCCAGCCGACGGCAGGATTCTCGAGATCGGATCAGGCACCGGCAAGGCGACGCTCCTGCTCGCTAGCCTTGGCCGCTCGATCCTGGGCCTCGAGCCCGGTCCCAACCTGGCCGCCATCGCAAGGGAAAATCTGCGGGCCTATCCAGGGATCGAAATTGCGGTTGAAACCTTCGAAGATTGGCCGATCGATCCGAACCGCTTCGATCTGGTCGTCTCCGCTCAGGCGATTCATTGGGTCCGGCCTGGGTTGCGCTTCAGCAAGACCGCAGATGCGCTCGTCTCCGGCGGATCACTCGCGATCCTCGGAAATTCGAACGTCTACGATCGATGCAGCCTACGTGGGGCGTTGGATTCGATCTATGCACAAGATGCCCCCACCCTACTGGGCCCCCCGCCAACCGTCTGGTACAGCGATTCCGGCCCGCTTCGATCAATGTTCGCCGATTCCGAAGTCTTCGAAGACGCAACCCATCGCCGATACGACTGGGAGAGGACCTACACGGCGAAGGAATACCTGGGCCTCCTGCAGACGCACTCAAACCATCAAATGCTTCCGTCCGCCCAGCTCGAACGACTGCTCACTTCGATTGCGGAGCTGATCCGCTCTAGTGGTGATCGCATCGAGTTGTTTTACGAAACCCACCTCTACCAGGGAAAACGAGTCCCGCGCGCGTCCAGCTAGAGCGACAGGTCGTAGCTGTAGAAAGCCGCGTCGCGCGCGTATCCATTCGATTCATAGAGTTGCTGCGCAGGTAGATTATCGACGGCCGTCTTCAGGGAGACCCGAACCGCCGAAGACTCACCCGCAAATTCGCGAGCCGCACTCAAGAGTGCCTTCCCGATCCCCGACCTCCGCCCTGCTTCCGCCACGTAGAGATCATTCAACACGAATATTTTCCGCATAGCGACGGACGAAAACGACGGGAAGAGTTGGGCAAAAGCAATCGCTTCGCCTTCGGCTGGACCCCCGAGAAAAATCGCCGAATCAGCCTGTGCAAAACGCTCCTCGAGGAAGGCCTGTGCGGCCGAGAGATCGCTCGCCCGTTCATAGAAGACCCGGTAGGCATCGAAGAGCGGAAGCAATACCGGCAGATCTGCCTTCGTAGCCGCTCGTACATCGATTCGCATCAACACTCTCCTGGATAGAACGAAGCCCGGCGATTGGGCGGTTCAGAAAGAGCCTAACAGAGCCCCCACAGACCGAAACAGGCCCGATCGAGCATGCCTGCGCCGATCACGCCTCATCTTCTACTACTGGGAATTTCCTGGTTGCAGACCCGATCGGGAAGAAGCGGAGGCGCTCCGCTCACGAAGGCCTTCATGCGCCCGAGCCATTCCATGATCTCCGGCGAGCCGAGGATGTCGTTGGCCCCGCGAATTCCCACCTGATAATAGAGTGCGAACTGGGGATAGGCGGCCAGGTCCGGTAGCGAGGGCGACTCGCGACCGCCCAGAAAAGGTCCGCCCTTCAAGTGGCCTACGAACGCGCCATAGAGCCTCAATTTGGATTCGCGAACGGAGAGTCCGTCGTCCGCCTGTGCGATCAATCGACGAACGAAAGGCACACGCGTGACCATGAGTGGCCATGCGACGCGCAAAGGAAGGGGAATCCCACCCTCTGCAGTGCTTCCCATGACGCTGGAAAGCTTCCAGCCATTCAGGATGTGATCGAGGCCCGAGCCCGGATACGAACGGAAGCTCCCGGGAATCAATTTCTCCGAAATCCAATCATCAATCTCGAGCAGTTCGTTTCGCTGCGCAGAGTCGTCTGGCAAGAGTCGGGGCGAATCGGGGAAGATCTCATCCAACCAGAGCCCGATCGGCGTCGAATCCGCGCGATGCGCCTCGCCAACACTCAACACCGGGATCTGCCGACCGATCGGCAAATCTTCTTTGACGCGAAACGGACTGATGTAGACGCACTCGAAATCCAGCTTCTTGTAGAGCAGAAAGCAATGGACCTTCGCCGCGTACGGACTCATCGCGTACGTGTAGAGGCGAATCGCCGATTCAGTCATGAGAGCGTGAGCTTTCTCCCGAGTTCGAGCAAAAGCGCGTCGAGAGACCAATCGTCATCAACGACGCCAAAGACGATTCGATCCGGTCTGATCACGACCGCCGGATACACTGCGAGTACGCGATCCAATTCACCCTCGACGAGTTCCAGCCCTTCGAGGCTCACTGCCCGCCCTCCAAGCCTCGCGAGAATGGCCGCAGCCTCGTCTCCCATTTCCAGCACACCAGACCGATCGGCAACGACCGCAAAACTCGATCCGAACAATTCATCGAGCCTGAACGATCGACCCGAATCGTCACGGACCGTCGGCTGACGCAACATGGTGCCGATGGCCGCCTTCTCTTCCCCGGCCTGCTCCATCATCAAGACGCCACCTCGTAGCGGTGGTGCCGTGCGCCCCTGCCCGTATCCTGAACTCTGATCCATCGGGTAGGGGTCCGGCAGTCCTGCCTCGCGCGCCGCCAAGGTCTCCATCAATTGCCCGATGGCACAAGCCCATTCGACCAGCTCCTTGGCATGGGCGTCACGTTCTCCCTGATAGGTCTCGAGCAACCGCGCGTCACATTGGCCCGAAAGCACGAGCGGAAGCTTCCATCCCAGATTCACGGCATCACGGAATCCAGCATTCAACCCCTGGCCGAGAAATGGCGGCGTCTGATGAGCGGCATCGCCCGCGAGAAAAACACGCCCCACTTGCCATCGGTCCGCGGTCGCTGCGTGGAATTGATAGACGGCGGCGCGTCTGATCTCGTAGTTCTCCCTCGCCGTCCAAGGATCGATCAATTCGTGGATCTTCTCGGGCTCGAGCATCGCCTCTCGATCCTCACCATCCAGGAGCTGAAACTCCCAGCGACGATTCGGATCCTTGACACAGACATAGGTTGTTAGTCGTTCAGGATCACAGACCTGCATCGTCGCCAGGGGGAGATTGGCATCGGGCCCCTGCACGATGTCGACAACGAGCCAATCCTGGTCATAACCGAGGCTTTCCCAATGGATCTCCAGGAAGCGCCGAACGAAGCTCGAAGCGCCGTCACAACCGATCAGATAGGACGCGCGATGATTCGATTCAGCCTTTGGGTCGCCCGAATCGCTCCGAACCAGAACGCCCTCGCCGCCCTGTTCGATGGACGTGACTTCGTGTCCAAATAACACGTCAATCCGGTCTTCCTTCGCCACAAACGTTCGCAAGAGTGCTTCGAGCTCCGGCTGATCAAAGAAGGCCATATCCCGCCAGCCGTGTTCCCCAAACTTCGGCATCGTCATCTCGAAGATCGTTTCGCGTCGCGAATTCGCGAAGGCCACTCGATCGACTTCACGTGGCGCCTGGCAGATCCCAGCGACTTCCTCGCTCAAACCGAGACGCTGAAACGCACGAACCGAATCGCCTCCCAGACCCACCGCGCGAGGCAAGACGACGGGGCGACTCGATTGTTCGAGAATCACGACACGCAAATTCGCGGCCGCCAACTCGAGCGCCAAAAGCGCCGCGACTGGCCCGTACCCGACAATGGCTACATCATGAAATTTCAGCTCCACGGATTCTCCACGAACCAACCATCAGGGCAGGTCATCGCGCAGGCCAAACCACCAGCAGCAACGCCTACAACAACACACTTGGTAACTCATTCAGCAACACAGACATCAACACGCGCGAAGCGACGATGAACTCGCTTGCCCAGAGCGCCCAACCCACTGGGCCAGTCAGCTCGTCATGAATGTTCCCCACGAGGTCCCAAGGGCAGTCCCGGGGTCGTGCCGGGTGACTTCGGCACTCGCGGCGAGCAGGTCTCCATCGGTGAAATGTTCGAGCACGTTTCCCCATGGATCACGCCAATAGTCGAAAATCTGACTACCCAGAACGTGACGACCGATCCCAGCGTGATGCACGTACTCGCCCTTCGTCAGGTGGTCGTGACCCGCCATCAAGGCATCGACGTCTTCGACCTCGAAGGCCGCATGATCGAAGCCCGGCTCCCCGAGACCAACGCACAAAAGCGTATGATGGTCCGTGAATTCATCCCCCCGGTCACAGCGCATGAAAGCCGTGATCACGTTCTCAGGATCACCGAGGTAGACTTCATCCGAGGACAAGAATCCGAACCTCGATTTGTACCAGTCTTCGCTTCGTCGAAAGTCCGCGACACGAATCACCGCATGTCCCAGACGCTTGACCGAAGACGGGCCGACGGGCGGACGATGGACGCTCCCAAGTCGCTGTCTTTGGCTGCCGCGATTCACACCGAGCGAGATGGGCACTTCCAAGGTTGGCAGCCGTTCACGGCCGTGTACGACCTCGACCCGGTAGCCATCGGGATCTGTGAATCGAACGCGTTGGCCCCCGCCCGGTGCTTCGATCTTCTCAACGGCCGAGGCGCCGTCGAGGTCCGATGCCTGCCGCAGGTCTTCCGCTGAAGCGGCCTCGAAGGCCAACCCGAGAAATGCCGCTTCCTCCGCCTGCTCTGCAATGTGCAGATAGGGCGAATAATCGCTCCCGCGGTGATAGAGCACGCCGTTCTCGCGTGCCGTCAGCGCCAGGCCGAAGTCGGCGGCGAAGCCTTGCATCTGTTCGAGGTCGGGTACTGCAAAACGTACGTAGGCAATGTCGTGGACTTTAATCATGATTCACTCTCCCGAATCGATGGACGGCTCAGATGGTCGGCCGAGAACAGGCGCACCAATCGAGTACGATTGTTCTGCTCGTCAGCATGCGGTGTCGTCGGGCTCGTCGATCACTGGATTTTCGATCTGGCCGATTCCGTCGATCTCAACACGAACGACATCGCCGGCCTTGAGCAGCTGTGGCGGCTTGTTCAAGATTCCAATGCCACCGGGCGTCCCCGTCGCGATGATGTCTCCGGGTTCGAGGGTAAAGGCCTGCGAGAAATGCTCGATCAAGAAAAAGCAATCAAAGATCAACTGCTTGGTATTCGATTCCTGTCGCAATTCATCGTTTACATAGGTTCGAAGGCCGAGCTGATGGGGGTCTCTGATCTCGTCGGTCGTGACGATCCAGGGACCGATCGGTCCGTGCGTGTCGAAGGACTTGCCCATCGTCCAGGTCGGCGTTCGAAATTGCCAATCTCTAACCGTCACATCATTAACGATCAAGTAGCCGGCAATATAGTCTTCCGCATCATCCCGTGAGACGTGTCGCCCGCGGCGCCCGATCACGATTCCGAACTCGCCTTCGTAGTCGAGAACATGGGAGACCTTCGGCACATGAACGGGATCGGTGGGACCCGTAACGCAGGTCGATTGTTTGTTGAAGATCGTTGGATGTTCTGGCGTCTCCATGCCCGACTCTGCGACGTGATCCGCATAATTCAGGCCGACCGCCAGAAACTTGGGGGGCCTCGCAACCGGAGCCTCCAAACGCACTTCAGACAGGGGAATGCGCACGCCCGACGCGAGCGTGGCACGCGCCGCCTCCATGGCCTCTCGGCCCGCCTCGAGAAAGGCGATCATCTCGCGAGGCAGATCGGGTGCGGCCTCCGTGAGATCGATGATTTCCTCACCGTCGACCACGCCGATACGGGTAGAACTGCCGTGCGTGAACGTTGCGAGCCTCATTCAACCTCCTTCTCTCTGTCTCTCTGCGATGCCGCGACCCCTTGCTCGAGAGTCGCTTTTCAGCTGCCGAGAGTGAACTGATTTCGATTTATACGTTCGAATAGTCAAATTATACGCACGAACAAAACGCACCGCAATGCCCCGAGTCGGCAAGCTGCGCTCCGATCGTTCAGAAGCGTTCCTTATGCGTCCGCACATCGATCTCGTGCGACCACGCCGCCTTGGGTTGCCGGTAGAGCATTTCGTAGATCGCAGCGATGCCATCGAGATCGACGAGCCCGCCCTCACCCTGGGCCTCTGCGAATTCCGGCATTCCCTTCTCGATTCGGTCCCCAGCGATGCCACCGTCCACGACGACATGGCCGACGTGGATCCCCTGCGGAGCGAACTCACGCGCCATGGATTGCGCAAAGTTTCGCAGTCCGCCCTTGGCTGCCGTGAAGGCCGAAAAGAACGGCCTGCCGCGCATCGAGGCGCTGGCTCCTGTAAAGATCAGGGTCCCTTGATTGCGGGGGAGCATCGTCCGCGCAGCTTCCCTCCCAAACAGGAATCCCCCAAAGCATCCCACTCGCCAACAACGCTCGAAGAAGTCCGCTTCCATCTCGAGCAGAGAACCCGGCATGTTATTGCCCGCATTATAAACAGCGAGGTCGACGGGGCCGGCTGCCTCGGCCGTAGTGAAAAGCTCGATCACCGCCGCTTCCGAAGTGGTATCGGCTTGAACCGCTGTCGCCTCACCCCCCTCCCCTCGAATCGAATCCGCGACGCGTTCGATCTTCTCGGGCGTTCGGCCGGCAACTAAAACGTGGAGACCCGATTGGGCGAAGCGCCGACAGAGCGTCGCGCCCAGACCTTTCTCCGCACCGACCCCGATCACGACGGCTGTCTCACTCATGGCTTGTCTCCTGATTCCGAGCTTCTAGACGCCTACCGTCCGGCTGGAAAGTGTTGATCTTCGAGTCGCAACTTCGAACGCCGCAGACCGGCTCCAAGCTCAGCGAGGCGGCGCTTGTGCAATTTGCGGCAGATCGTCCGAAATGTTGTGCCAGCTCGCCTTCGACTCGACCCAGATATGCTCTCGCGGAGCGACCGGCGGCGCATCGTCCAAGGCACCCAATGGCAATATGACGAAGCCGCGGGCTTCGTCGACGTAGGGCATGCACGAACCGCAACGGCCACAGAAGGCCTGTGCGAAAAAGCGTGCCTCCGGCACTCGGAAAACGCGTACCTGCGAGGCACTTTTCGTAAAACGAAACGCCTTCGTGAGGGCCACCAGGTTACTCGCGTGCGCAGCGCCCCGCGCCCGTTGGCAACGTTTGCAATGACAATGTCGAGCAACGATCGCGGGCCCCTCGAGTACGAAGCGCGTGTCTCCACAGAGACAGCTGCCTCGCGTACCACCCGGTGGGTCGAGCGCCTTCCGGGTCTCGCAAGCCGTCGCGTCGAGACCCGGCGGATAGCCGTCGAATGCTGGCAGGCCATCACGGATTTCGAGCCAGGGCAATCGGGACGCTGCAAAGAGATGCGCCTCCGGGCGATGCCCGGAAGCTTCCTCGAGCAGACCAGCCGGAACCCACACGGGCGTTCCCAAAGCGGCAACCGGCAGCGGGGAACCGCAGCGACGACAAGATGTCCGCGAAAAGGCTTCGGAGCTCTCAAAGGAGAGACGCTCGCCCTCGGCATCCCAGCGGAGATTTTCCTCGGCGACGCCGATCATCGTCGAATAGGCCGATCCGTGGGATTTGCGGCAGTAGCTGCAATGACAATGATGCATGAAAACCAGCTCGCCGCTCATTCGGAAACGGTGATCACCACACAAACATCGTCCACTGGCCATCGGCAACCCCTCGCGGATAGAGATGAATACTCTATCGTGCGCGGCGCGGCGCGTCTCTCACTCCACCGGCTTCTCCGAGCTACTCGGCCACGCGCGGAAGTCCGGCATTGACCAGCCTACCCTCGCAGTCGGCACGCGGCGTCGACGGGATGGCCGTGGCGCTTCGCAGCGCCGCGGTGACGTTGACCTCGTCGATCATGCGCTCGAAGCTGGCATTGATCTGCTCGAGGCGAGTCACGCCTTCCGCTTCACGCGTGATCTGTTCGGGAACCATCAATCGAAGAAGCGATTCACCGCTCACCGAATCTTGATACTCGATCACCAGGATCATCTCACCGAGCACAGTTGCCTTGTCACTCTTCGCTAGGTTGACGTTCACGAAGCCGATTCCGACCTTGATCGTACACTTGCCGATCTCGTATTTGATCGGGGCGTCAATCGAGTTGGCCTGGTCGACGAGCGCCTGTTCCAAAGAGATCAGATAGACTTCTTCGTCGTCTGGATCGAGGCGCGCAGAGGTCCGCCGGTAGTTCACGAACGCCGGGGCGATCACGATCGCGTCGTAGCCGCCGATTCCATGATTGGGTCTGATGTAGAGATCCCCGCCCGTATCGGAATCCACTTTGACCAGACCGTCTCGGGTCATCTCAGGCCCCGACCCGGTTTGTCCACTGCCCGAGTCCGGCGTCGTACCGCAGCCGCCAAGGCTCAAGCCGACGACGAAAACCGTGGCCAGCATGACCCCTCTCGCATTTTTCGGCCTCGTCCGCCTGATCCAACTAATCGGACTGGTCACCAAGAAAGAAACCTGAATGCACCCCTTACTTCGCATCACCCGCTCCTCCACACAGGCGGACCCGTCGCGAGCCCGCGGCTACGAACGTCCGACCCGGAGGTCCACCCGGAGCAACCCGGACTGGGTATCGACTAGTCGATCAATCGAACAGTCGATGTTCGCTGGGCCTTCTACTCGCGTTCGTGCTCACGAAGCGAGCAGAGGTCGACCGGCGGCGACGTTCCTGACCATGAATATTACACAGCGTCAGATAGACGTCGAGAAAATTCCCGAATCGAGAACCAGAACGACGGAGGCTCCGGACATCGCCCTAACAGACGGAAAAGGCGCCTGGATCCGCTTGGATCCAGGCGCCTTGAAATTTCCCAGACAGGGTTTGCCGTCTGTCGAGCTGGCCCGCGGGCGTCCCTGCCCCTCAGACACCGACCACGAATGAAACGCTCGTCGTCCCAGAACCACCGATATTCAGGGTCTGGAAGTTTTTCGCGCCTTCGACCTGGTATGCACCAGCCTGATTCGTGACCTGCAGGTACGAATCGAGCACCTGTCGACAACCGGTCGCACCGACAGGATGACCGGCCCCGATCAGGCCCCCACTCGGATTGATGGGGTATTTCCCATCGATCTCGAGCCACCCCTCCTCGACGGCCTTCCAGGATTCGCCCGGAGCCGTAATGCCAAAGTGGTCGATCGCCATGTATTCGGAGGTCGTAAAGCAATCGTGGGTCTCGATTCCATCGATTCCGTCGACGCCATCGATCCCCGCTCGCCTCATCGCGCTCGCGATGGTGCTGCGAACGTGGGGCAGGATGTACTGATCGTTTGCACTCTCCGCGACCTTGTCTGCGAACTTCAGCCGGGCCGTGTTATGCCCCCAGCCCTTGATGCGCGGAATTTCCGAAAGCTTCTTGCCCACGCCCTTCGCCCATTTCTCGGCGTAGTCGCGTGAAGCGAGAAAGAGCGTTACCGCACCGTCGGTCACCTGTGAACAATCGGAGATGCGGATTCGACCACCGATCGCCGGATTGTCGTCCGTACGGCAGAGGGCGTGATCCTTGTTCATGTACCAGGTGCGCGTCTGGGCGTTCGGATTCAATTTCGCGTTCGCGTAATTGATCTTCGAAATCTCGGCCAGATGCTCGTCCTTCAGGCCGTAGCGCTTGTCATACTCGTCGCCGAGCTTGCCGAAGAGCTTCGGAAAGGGAGCGGAAATTCCCTCGGCTTCGTGCTCGTACCATGCCGCCGTTCCGAGATAGGACCCGCCAACATCCGAGCCCACCGTCTTCATCTGCTCGATTCCGACGACCGCCTGCAAGTCGTATCGACCCGCCTCGATTTCTGCGGATGCGGCCAGCAGGGCGATTGACCCCGAGGCACAAGCCGCTTCGTGGCGGGCGGTCGGGAGACCACTGAACGCCGGATCGGCTTCCGTGAAGAAGGCGCCAAGATGGCCTTGCATGCAGTAGAGCTCGGCGGCGAAGTTCCCGACATGCGCGCTCTCGATCTCTTCCGGAGCAATTTCGCACGACTCGAGCGCCCCGCGCACGCTCTCGCGCATCAACGCGGAGAAATGCTTGTTCTCCTTCGTCCAATTCCGGGCAAAGTCAGTTTGATACCCACCTAGCAGATAGACTTCAGATCCAGCAGCCATGTTTTCATCCTCCATCAAGGCTCCCTGGGAGCCGCATTCATTGATCGATCGCCGTCTTGCTCGTTCTATTCTTGGTCTTGCTCTTGGACTTGGTTGCCCGGCTCAGCCGGCGACGAAGAATCGTCCGATATTGATTCGTCTGTGATTGAAGAAACGCTTCGGCTCTCCGGACTTCGCTGCATCCGCCAGCGCACTGGGAACTCCGAGCCCTGCCTCGGCGATCATGTCGACGACGCCCTGTACCCCGAACGCATCCACCAACACCGAAGGCGGCGCGGCATTGAAGCCCAGCCCCATGATCCGATCGATGCCGTCGATGGTTTCCGTCACTTCGCCGACGCGCTCGAAGGAGTAGGCGATATAGCCCGCGATCACGCCACGGGCGATCTTCGCGTACTTCCCTTCCGCGTTCAGGAAAACGGCCATGCCTTCTTTGTAGCGACCATCGCGATGATAGGCGGAGACTTCGTCGATGTAACCGAGCTCCGGAAGCTTGATCTCCTCTTCCGGCGTGTAGTCGCCGGTCGCGGGATCGAGAACCAACCGCTTCTTGCCGTCGCGCTTGAAGAAGCCGCCGCCCGTCTTGTTTCCGAGCACGCCCTTTTCCATCAGCTTCGCCATGAAGTCGGGAAGCTTGTTGGTTTCATGGGCTTCGTCGTTCGTGTTCTCGTAGACATTGTCGACGATGGCGCGATGGATGTCCCAGCCGACCAGATCGACGGTCGCCAGCGGCGTCATCGCGCGCCCCGTATAGGGGCCGATCAATTTATCGACGAGCAGTGGCCCGAGTTCGCCCGCGAGCTGAGCGCACTCATTCATCAACTTGAAACCGACGCGATTGCCGGCGAATCCCGGCGTATCGAAGGTGCGAACCATTTCGCGACCCAATCGAATCTGGGAAAAGGCGTCGATGAAATCGACGAGTGCAGGATCCGTGTCGTTGCCGGCAATCAATTCCGTGCCGACGATGACGTTGGGCGGATTGAAGAAATGCAGGCCCATGAAGTGCTTGCGGAAAGAATCGCTGCGTCCCTCGCAAAGCGAGTTGATGGACAACCCTGAAGTCACCGTCGCAACGATCGAATCGTCACCACGTGCCGCCTCGATCTTGTCGAAGATATCCTTCTTGATCGCCATATCTTCGGTCAACGCTTCGAAAATGAGATCCGCACCCGCGACCGCGGCAGCCAGATCGTTGTCGTAATCCCCGGTCTTCGCACGGGAAGCAACCGTCGGCGAGCGAACCTGCTTGATCGCCGCGGCAAGACCCTCTTCGGCCTTCGCTTTCGTTCGCGCGAGAAAGGTGACTTCCGGGACGGCGGTCGTGAAGAGCGCGGCGCTCCCGAAGCCCATCGTGCCGTTGGCTCCGAGCACGACAACGCGCTCAATCTTCCGGCTAGCAAGAATCTTCCGCATCTGTGCGGCGGTCATGGGGGTAGGCATCGTTCGTTACTTTCTCGCTCTCAGTTTCGGCCCGGCGTCGCCCGGCCTGGGATTGCTCGAGTCATTGGCCCGAGTCAGATCGAGTCGACGGATCAGTCAAAGAGCTACTCGCCCCGGATCCACTCAGACTCGTTCTTGATACTGTGCAGACGCCTTCAATCGCCAAGATGCGCGACGACAGCCAGATCGATGCTGCCGACGTTGCGATCAACATTGCCGCCGGTGTCGCCGCCAATGTCGTCGAATCGCCAAATTGTCGAAGACCCGAAAAACGGCTTCGCGCTGCAGCGATCTGTACGATGGCCGCGGTCCGAAACGATCTCTCGACGTCCGTCTAGAATGTGCCCCAACCGAGGGAAAACGGCTCGCTTTGAGACCTGAATTGCACCGGTTTTTTGATTCTTTCCGAGCCCCTGCGCCGAAGTTGCCCGTCCCGATGAAGCCGCTGTCGGACTCCATCGCAGCTCGGCTCCGCCGGCCGCCCTTCGTCACGCGCCGGCCGACCGCCTGAAGTGCTCCAACAATTCTGCCTGCTTCTCTTTCGCCACCGCAATCTGCAGGTCCTTCACCGTGTCAAAGCCACGAATATGCTCTGGAATTTCTGCAACCTCGACCGCCAGATCCAGGTTCGCGAGCGACAGGCCCGCCAGGAGTTCATCCAGCGTCCGCCGGTAATCGGCAGCCAGCGCCCACTCTCGGCGACGGTGCGCGCTTCGATTGAATAGGTCGAAGGGCGTGTTTCTCAGAAATTTGAGATGCCTGAGCCAGCCGAGCCACTTCGTCATTCGAGGACTGAAAGTGATCTTTCGGGCGCGGCCGGTATCGGGATCGCGGGGGAAGAACATCTGCGGTGCCAAATTGATTCGGACCTCGTAGTCGCCTTCGAACTCATTTTCCACTTGGCGGCGAAATGTGGGGCCCGCCCAAAGCCGCATCACTTCGTATTCGTCCTTGACCGCAAGCAATTTGAAATAATAACGGCCCACAGCAATGGCCAGACGATTCCCCTTGGCACCGATCGATTGTTCGGCCACCGCGACCTGCTCGACCAGAGCCGAATACCCGGCTGCATAACGTTCATCCTGGTACCCGGTCAGATATTCGACGCGACGCGCGACGATTTCCTCGAGCATCGGCGCACGCGGGGTTTCGGCCGGAGCGGCCCCCTGCTCATCGACGAAGGCCTGCACCTTGTCCAGATCGTGAGCAGCCATTCGTCCCCAGGCGAGCGCGCGCTTGTTCATGTCGATCGAGCGACCGTTCAATTCGATCGCCCGCTCGAGTGCCGGTAGCCCGACGGGAATAAAGCCTTTTTGCAACGCGTATCCAACAAGAAAGAGATTGGCACCGATCGCATCGCCTAACAAAGATGTTGCAAGACGCGTCGCATCGAGAAAGTCGACCGATTCCGCTCCCACCGCGGACTCGATCGCCGATTCCATTTGCGTCGACGAGAAGTCGAGATCCGGATTCGCTGCGAAATCTGCGATCGGCGCGACATGCGTATTGATGACGGCGCGACTCCGGGCAGCCGACAGTTTCTGCATCCCGTCCATTCCCGTCGCGACGACGATGTCACAACCAATCGCCAGATCTGCGGCACCCGGAGAGATTCGCGTCGAATGCAGCTGCGAGGGGTCGCCTGCAATCCGGATATGACTGGCCACCGCGCCGTTCTTCTGCGCCAATCCGGTCACATCCAGCAGGGAAACGCCCTTGCCTTCCAGGTGGGCGGCCATGCCCATCAGCGCACCGATCGTGATTACCCCGGTCCCGCCGATTCCGGCCACAAAGACATTGAAGGGATGGTCCAAGGCCGCCACCGACGCGTCCGGGAGATCTGCAAAGAACGATTCGTCAAAACCGGCATCGCTTCGACTCGAACCCTCGCCAGCCCCTCCGAGCTTGCGAATCTTCCCGCCTACGATCGTGGCGAAGCTCGGGCAATAGCCTTCGAGACAGGAATAGTCTTTGTTGCACGACGATTGATTGATCGTTCGCTTGCGTCCAAATTCGGTTTCGACGGGTTCGATCGAAATGCAATTCGACTGAACGGAACAATCCCCACAGCCCTCGCAGACCAACTCGTTGATGACGATGCGTCGGTCAGGGTCCGGGAATTCCCCGCGCTTGCGAAGCCGCCGCGCCTCCGCCGCGCAGGTCTGGTCATAGAGCAAGGCGCTCACGCCGACGACGCTTCGGAGTTCTTTCTGCACGCGATCGATTTCGTTTCGATGATGAATCGTCACGCCCGCCGGAAAGTCCCGGGCCGAATATTTTCCGATGTCATCGGAAAGCACGACAATCCGCCGAATGCCTTCCCCAGCGAGTTGCCTCGCGATCTCGGGCGTCGTGATCTCGCCCGCCATTTCTTCGCCTTCGATCGGCTGGCCCCCGGTCATGGCCACCGCACCGTTGACGAGGATCTTGTATGTGATGTTGACCCCGGCGGCGACGGCGGCGCGAATGGCCAGCAGCCCCGAATGAAAATAGGTGCCGTCGCCCATATTCTGGAAGATGTGATCGACGCCGGTGAAGGGCGATTGACCAATCCAATTCGCGCCCTCCCCGCCCATTTGATTGACGGCCAGGGTCCGCCTGTCGGGAAGCCAGACCGCCATGCCATGACAACCGATTCCGCCGAGGGCGATGCTGCCCTCAGGAACGACCGTCGATCGATTGTGCGGACACCCCGAACAGAATGAGGGCAGACGCATCAACCCCCCGGCCGGGCCGCCCGAAGCAGCGACTTCGGGCTCTGGATCAAGGGCAGCCAGCCACTGTGCACCGTCGGGTTCGTTCGCCATATAGTCGGCGATCCAGCGACGCAGGATTCCCGTGACCAGTGCAGGCGTCAGCTCGCCCACCCGCGGCACCAGCCCTCGACCCGCAAGGTCCGCTTTCCCGAAGAGCCTAGGGCGATCGCTGAGATTGAAGAGCTGACTGGCGATCTGCTCCTCCATGATGGGTTTTTTCTCTTCGAGAACGAGCAGATTGTCCTGGCCCGACGCGAAGTCCCGCAAGCCTTCCGGCTCGAGGGGCCAGGTCATGCCCACTTTGTAGATCGAAATTCCGAGTGCCGTAGCCTTCGCGTCGTCGAGTCCGATTTCCTCGAGTGCCTGACGAAGATCACCATAGGCCTTGCCCGTCGTGACGATGCCCAGACGCTTTCGATCGGATTCGAGTTCGACGCGATCAAGACCGTTTGCTCGTACAAACGCGCGCACGGCGACCAGCCTTTGTTCGAAGAGTCTCGATTCAACCTGAAGCGGTAGATTTCCCCAGGCGATATGCAAACCGCCCGGTGGCGGTTCGAAATCGATCGGCTCGACGATCTGAACACGGTCCGGGGAAATCGAAATCGACCCCGAACTTTCGATCGTATCCGTCAGGCATTTGAATCCGACCCAGGTACCCGCATAACGAGAGAGCGCCCATCCGTAGAGTCCGAAATCGAGGTAGTCCTGTACGTTCGAGGGATTCAAGACCGGGATCCCGCAATGAATCATCGCGGGCTCACTCTGGTGCGCGATCGAAGAAGACTTGGCTCCGGGGTCGTCCCCCATCAGGGCCAAAACTCCGCCATTCGCCGAAGTTCCGGCGTAATTCGCATGTTTCAGCGCATCACAGGCCCGGTCGACACCCGGCCCCTTGCCGTACCACATGCCGAAAACACCATCGACTTTCGGGCCGTCCAGTAGCGTCGCCTGCTGCGAACCCCAGACCGCGGTTGCCGCAAGATCTTCGTTCAGCCCCGGCGCGAAATGGATCTGATGCTCCTCGAGCATCGCCTTCGCCTGCCAAAGGTTCATATCGAAAGTGCCTAACGGTGATCCTCGATAACCCGAAATGAAGCCGGCCGTATTCAAGCAGGCCAATCGATCGCGACGCCTTTGCATGATCGGAAGGCGAACCAGCGCCTGGTTCCCCGTCAGAAACACGCGCCCCGATTCCAATCGGTAGCGATCCTCGAGCGCATAACTCGCATCGAACGCAGGACTCGTTGGCAACTCGTTAGGCTCCTCGGGCGAATCGACCTTCCGCCGACCTTTTAGCGACCGTCGATCAATCGCCGATCCGTCGCACCCATGACGACCTCGAATCGAGCAGTTGATCCGACGCACCCTAGCGTAAGCGTGTGGGCGTCAATGGCAAACGCACAGACGCCATTCGACGAAACCCGAGCGAGGCTCTATACGTCCAGGTGATGAAGATCGGAGTCACGATTCACGCGACGGACAAGGCCATCCACCCAGTCGAGTTCGCTCGGGAGGCGGAAGCCCGGGGCTTCTACTCGCTCTACCTCCCCGAACACACCCACATTCCGACCAGCCGGCGAACGCCTGCGCCATCCGGAAGCGATCAGCTCGAAGAGCCCTACCTGCGAAGCCCCGATCCCTATATCGCGCTGGCCGCCGCCGCCACGGCAACCGAATCGATCCTGCTCGGCAGCGGCATCGGCCTGCCCGCCCAACACGACCCGATCACTTTTGCCAAAGAGCTCGCAACCCTCGACTGGATCTCCAAGGGGCGACTCGTTTTCGGAATCGGCTTCGGCTGGAACCATGAAGAAATGGAGAATCACGGAATCGAAATCAGCACTCGCCGCGCCCGTGTTCGAGAGACCGTACTGGCGATGCAGGCACTCTGGGCCCACGACATCGCCTCCTTTGAGGGCGAATTCGTGCGCTTCGAGCCCTCCTGGCAATGGCCCAAACCCCATCAGCAACCACGACCGCGCACGCTGATCGGGGGTGCGGCGGGGCCCAGACTTTTCGCACAACTCGTCGAGTACGCCGACGGCTGGATGCCGATCGGCGGAGCGGGCATGGCCGCCTCGCTCGACCGCCTGCGTGGCCTCTTCCGTGACGCCGGTCGAGATGAGTCCCAGCTCCACATCGTCCCGATGGGCATCGAGCCCAGTGACGAAAAATTGGCCTACTACGCCAAATCCGGCGCCACAGAGGCCGTACTGCGGGTTCCCTCGGCCGATCGCGACACCGTCCTGCCGGTTCTCGATCAATTCGCAAGCTATATCGATCGCTTCTAGAGGCGATCCCCGGCCGGCCATTGGACCCGGCAATCGGAATCAATGGTGGCCTTTGACGGGGCCCGCGACTTTCGATACGATGCGACTCGTATTGAACCAGGCTCGCGGTTCGCGCCGCTCGGGTCTGGAACGAATCTGGAATCCTGAATTGTGGAGAGGAGCGGCCTTGGACCTTCGCTACACGGCAGACGAACAGCGCTTTCGCACGGACCTGGCCGCCTGGCTCGCGGACGCCGTCCCCGCCCACGGCACACCGCCCCCAACGAGCGATTGGGATGCGCGACGCCTCTACGACACGAGCTGGCAGCGCAAGCTCTTCAATGCAGGCTATGCGGGAATCAACTGGCCCAGACAATACGGCGGCCGCGATGCGACGCTGATCGAACAGCTGATCTATTTCGAAGAAATTGCCAAGGCCAACGCGCCGTATATCGGCGTGAATTTCGTTGGCGTCTTGCACGGCGGGCCAACCATCATGGCTGAGGGAAGCGAGGCCCAACGCGCCCAACACATCCAAAAAATTCTCTCCGGCGAAGAAGTCTGGTGTCAGGGATTCTCGGAACCAGTCGCGGGATCGGATCTCGCCAGCCTGCAGACCCGGGCGGAACGCGACGGCGATCACTATGTCGTGAACGGCCACAAGATCTGGACCTCCTTCGCCCAGGTCGCAGACTTTTGCGAACTCCTCGTCCGAACCGATCCGCAAGCACCCAAACACCGCGGCATCAGCTGGCTGATCATGCCGATGGATCTCGCGGGCATCGACATCCGCCCGCTCCCCACCCTCGAAGGCGAAAGCGAGTTTTCCGAAGTCTTTCTCGAAAACGTACGTATTCCGGTCGAGCACCGCATCGGTGAGGAAAACGACGGCTGGCGTGTCACCAACGTGACACTGCGCTTCGAACGCGGGACGGCCTTCGCCAGCGACATGATCCATCTGCAAGCGTTTGTCCTGGATCTGATCAAGGCCGCCCGGAGCCTCACGAGCCATGGCGCGAGCGCCTGGGAAGATCGGGCGCTGCGCCGCGAAATCGGCCATCTCTCGGGCGAACTCGAATCGCTCTGGGCCATGGTCAAACTCTCGGTCTGCGAGGCGAAGGAGTCTGGGGTCCCCGGCGTGGGATCCTCCGCGGTCAAGCTCTACTACACCGATATCTACCAACGCATCACCGAGCTCGGCGTCCGCCTGCTCGGACGTGCTGGCCTATCACGCTCCGATCTCGGCGGCGCACCCTCGAGCCTCTTCGTCGGGCGTCATTTCAACGCGATCTCCCTCGCCATTGCCGCCGGGACGAGCCAGATCCAGAAAAATATCATCGGCGAGCGCGTGTTAGGCCTGCCCAAGGAGCCACGGCCAACCACCCGCTGAGCGACCGCAACGCGCCCGACGCGAGGACGACGGTGAGTCGTCCTTGATCTCGAAAATGGCCTGGACCAGGGCCTGGAACGACAGGAGAAGTTTTGGACTTTCAACCGACCGAAGATCAGAAGGCGCTTCGCGAAGGCATTCGCAGCTTCTGCGAGGGCCAGATTCCCTTCGAGCGCTTCCCTGATCTCGAGAAATCGAAGGGCTTCGATCGGGCACTCTGGAACGAATTGGCCGAGATGGGCGTCTTCGGACTTCGCTTGCCCGAGGACCAGGGCGGCGTAGGCCTGGGCTATTCCGACTCTGTCCTCGTCTTCGAGGAACTCGGCCGACGACTGGTTCCAGGCCCGCTAGTCTGGACCCACCTGGCCGCCGGACTGATTCCTGGCGCGGACTCCGGCAAGACCGTGGTCGGCGGAATCGATCGAATCGGCGACGCCGACGGTCCGATCATCGTCGAATCCTTCGACGCCCTCGATGTCTTGCTCGTCCTGCATCCGGACGGCATCGAACGCCTCGACCCGAGAGCACTCGCCGCCATCGAAGCCGAGATCCCGCTCGACCCCCTCACCCCGATCCACCTCCTCGAGGCATTGCCAAAGGGCGAGCGCATTGCGGATGCCGCCGCCGCCAGGCGGATGAGGCTCGAAGGCGCCGCCCTCGTCGCCGCGCAGCAACTCGGCGTGGCCGAAGGGGCGCTCGATCTCGCAAACGAATATGCCAAGGGACGTGAACAATTTGGTCGACCGATCGGCGGATTCCAGGCCGTGAAGCATATCCTGGCCGAAATGTTCGTGCGTCAGGAAGCGGCCCGCGGCGGCGCCTACAACGCCGGTGCGACCCTCGATGCGCCGGAGGTAGCCGACGTCCAGCGCGCTGTCTCCTCCGCGAAGATCACCGCCGGCGAGAGCGCCATCCGAAACGCGCGAAACGGCATCCAGGTCCACGGCGGTATGGGGTTTACCTGGGAAGTCGCCGCCCACTACTACCTGAAACGCGCCTGGGTCCTCGAGAATTCTTTTGGCAATCGCGACGAACACGCGGAGACCATTGCGGACATTCTCGACGAGCTCGCCGGAGGCGACGCCTAGCATGGCCATGATCTCGGCAGGAGTCCTTCGATGATCGGAATCGTCTCCTATGGCGCTTGCATTCCCCGAACCCGTCTCCCCTTTTCGGTCATCGGCGGCCGTCCCGCCAAGCCGGGAGATCCCGAGAAGGCCGTGTCCTGGAATGACGAGGATGCGATCACCCTCGGCGTGACCGCAGGCATCCATTGCCTCGCTGGGTTCGATCGCGACCAGGTCGACATGTTGCTCTTCGCGTCGACGACCCTGCCCTTCCAGGAGAAGCAGGCCGCGGCGCTCGTCGCACGTGCGCTCGATCTACCGAGCAATATCCAGACCGCGGACCAGACCGGCTCGACCCGGGCGGGGACGGCCGCGATCTGGGCGGGCTTCGACGCCGTGCGTGCTGGATCGGCCAAGACGGTGCTCGTGATTGCAAGCGACGTGCGGCTCGCCGCACCGGGGTCTGGGCTCGAAATGAAATTTGGAGACGGGGCGGCCGCGTTCCTGATCTCTGACGGCGATGCCCTCGCAAGCCTGGATCATAGCTCGGCCGTAACCGACGAGATCACGGACATCTGGCGTCCAACCGGCCAGGAATACGTCCATACCTGGGAAGACCGCTTCGTCGTACAGGAGTCCTACCTGCCCAACATGAAGCGAGTCCTCGGGGCATTGCTCGAAGATTCCGAAACCGCGATCGGCGACTATCAGCGCGTCGCAATCTGCGCGCCAGACGCGCGCTCGCACGGCGACTTCGCTCGGTCTTCGGGGGTCGACCCGGCCGCCCTCCAGTCCCCGCTCTTTGGACGATTGGGAAACGCCGGCGCGGCCTTCGCACCGCTGCAATTGGTCGCTGCGCTCGAGTCCGCGGGACCCGGCGAACGCGTACTTCTGCTCGACTTCGGGAACGGTGCGGCGGCCAGCGCGTTCTCGACCTCGGAGGCCATCGGAAAATTCGCCGACCGGCGCGGCGTCGAATGGAATCTCGCCCGCCGACGAGGCATCGAGCGCTACGACGACTACATCAAAGCCAAAGGGCTCGCGGCCAGAGAATGGCAGGCGGGCACGAATCCGGGACTTTCGGCTACGATTCTCTATCGCGAGCGAGACGATGACCTGAGCTTCCTCGGACAGCGCTGTCAGAGTTGCCAGGCGATTCAATTTCCCGCCCAACGCGTCTGCGAGACCTGCTTCACAAAGGACTCTTTCGACCCGGTTCGTCTGTCGGATCGCATCGGAAAGATCGTCACCTATACCTTCGACTTCTTTTTTCCGACGCCGAACCCGCCAACGATCGTCACGATCATCGACGTCGACGGCGCTCGAATCCATCTCCAGGTAGTCGAGATCGAAGCCAAAGACATCGCGATCGGTCAGGAAGTGGAATTCGTCTTTCGCCGAATCCATGAATCGGGCGGGCGCCCCAACTACTATTGGAAGGGCATCCCAAAACCGGACCGCGACATTCACTCCGACTCGAACGCCAGCGCCAAGCCCAGCCCCAAACCCAGTCGCAAGCGATAGCCGAGCGAGGAAGCGATCTTCCCATGGTGAAGAAAAACTCGATTCGCGACAAGGTTTCCATCGTCGGTGTGGGCTGTTGTCAATTCGGCGAAAACTGGAATCAGTCGCCCTCGGACATGATCGTCGACGCGGCCTACGAAGCCTACGCCGATGCAGGAATCGAAAAGCCCCAGGAAGAAATCGATGCGGTCTTTACCGGTTCGATCTATTCGAACAAAGGACCCCACGAGTGCGCGGACGCGCTGAAGCTCTTCAACAAGCCGGTGACCTTCGCGACCAATTATTGTGCGACGGGAACCGATCTGATTCGACTCGGCGTAATGTCGATCGCGTCCGGACTCTACGACACGGTTCTCGTCGTCGGATACGACAAGCCGAAGGACCGCGGCGTCGCAGGGCCATCGATCGTCGTCGACCGCGTGCGGGACCTGCCACAGACCCCGGCCGGCTGGTTCTCCCTCGCCGCCGCCACCTACTTCGAAAAATACGGGGCGAGCCGTGAAGATCTCGCCAAGATCGCGATCAAGAATCATGCAAACGGCTGCCTCGCCCCCAAATCCTTCCTAAAGCGAACGATCACCGAAGAAGACTATTTCAAGGCGCGAATCATCTCCTGGCCCTTCGGACTCTATGACTCGGCCGCTCAAACCGACGGCGCCTCCGCCGCGATCCTCACGCGCACGGATCTCGTCGATCGTTATGCGAGTGACTCGATTCGAATCAAGGGGGTCACCGTTCGCTCCGGGCCGAATCCACAAAAAGACCCCGGCCATGATTTCTTGTCCTGGAAGCCGACCGCCTGGGCGCGAGATGACGTGTATCAAATGGCGGGCATCTCCGACCCCCGCAAAGAGATCGGCATCGCCCAGGTCCACGACTGTTTCTCACTGACCGAACTCCTGACCTATGAAGATCTCGGGTTCTGCGAAAAGGGCTCTGCCAAGGAGCACATCGCCGATGGCACCTTCGAACGCAGCGGCGCCCTGCCCGTCAACACCGACGGCGGGTTGAAGACCTTCGGACATCCCACCGGTGCGACCGGCGTCCGCATGATCTACGAGAACGTCTTGCAACTTCGCGGTCAGGCTGGGGAACGCCAGATTCCGAATATCGGAGGAAAGATGGCGTTGTCCCACAATATTGGCGGCCACCCGACGACCTGCGGTATCGCTTTGCTAGGCCGGCCCTGATCCGATTCCAACCCTCCACGAATCCCGTATCAACGCCGCACATAGGACGGAGCCCGAGTCGATGACTTCCATGACGAACAATCAGGCGGATGCGGTGCCGTGGGACGAGATGACGATCCCCCGCACCCTGGCCCGGGCGGCCGCACTCTGGCCGGAATCCTCCGCGATCGAAGAGAATGGAATTCGGGTCAGCTTTTCAGAGCTGGCGGCCGCGGCCGAGCGGGCGGCCAGAGCCTTCATCGCAGCCGGCGTGGAGATCGGCGACCGGGTCGGGGTCTGGGCGCCCAACAGCACGCGATGGGTCATCGCGGCGCTCGGCCTGCAATCAGCGGGCGCCATCCTCGTCACCCTGAACACCCGATTCAAGGCCAGCGAAGCCAGTTATGTACTCGAGAAGAGCGAGGCCAGACTGCTCTGCACAATCGGCGACTTTCTCGATACAAATTATGCGGACACGATTGCCAAGCAGGATCTCCCAGCGCTTCAACGCATCATCATGCTCGAGGGCGAGAGCGCGAGCGGCCAGCAGTGGGATTCGTTCATTGCGAGCGGCGAATCCGTTACGCCCGCGATCGCGCAAACTCGATCGGCCGCGGTCGCACCCGACGATCTATCCGATTTCCTCTTCACTTCCGGGACGACCGGAAACCCGAAGGCCGTGATGACCGCGCATGGCCAGAACCTCAAGGTCTTCGATGTCTGGGGCACCAACGTCGGTCTGGTCCATGGCGATCGCTATTTGATCGTCGCCCCCTTCTTCCATTCCTTCGGCTACAAGGCGGGCTGGCTGGCCTGCTTGATCCATGGTGCGACGGCGCTCCCGCATCCAGTCTTCGATTCCGCCGCTGTCCTGGAACGCATCCAGGACGAGAAGATCACCGTCCTGCCCGGCCCCCCGGCCATCTATCAATCGCTGCTCAGCTTCGATGGCAGAGATCAATACGACACGTCGTCTCTTCGCCTGGCCGTCACAGGGGCTGCACCGACGCCGGTCGAACTTGTGCATCGCATGCGCGACGAACTCGGTTTCCAATCCGTCATCAAGGCCTATGGACTCACCGAGAGCTGCGGCACCGTGACCGCCTGCAAACAAGGCGATGATCCCGAGACGATTGCCAATTCCGACGGCTGCGCGATCCCCGATACGGAAGTCCTTTGCGTCGACTCGAACGGCCAGGAGGTGCCGCGCGGTGAGCCAGGAGAGGTCTGGGTTCGCGGGTACAACGTGATGCGCGGCTACTACCAGGACGAAGCCGAAACAGCCAAGGCGATCGATGACCAGGGCTGGCTCCATACCGGCGATATCGGAGTCATGAATGTCGACGGCTATCTCAAGATCACCGACCGCATCAAGGACATGTTCATCATGGGCGGCTTCAACGTCTACCCCGCTGAGGTCGAGAATCTCCTCTTCGAGCATGAGGGGATCGCCGCGGCCGCGGTGATCGGCGTGCCCGACGAACGAATGGGAGAAGTCGGCATGGCCTTCGTCGTGCCAGTTCCGGGCGCGATGCTCGAGGCCCGGGAACTCGCCGCCTGGAGTCGCGAGCACATGGCCAATTTCAAGGTCCCTCGACATTTTGCAATCGTCGTTGAACTGCCTAGCAACGCTTCGGGTAAGGTGATGAAATTCGAATTGCGCGATCGCGCAGCCAAATTGCTTTCCGAATCTCCCGGAGCGGCCTGAGCCATGCACTTCGCGAACATCCTGCTTGAAAAATCAGACGGCATCGCAACCCTTTCGCTCAACCGCCCTGACAAGCTGAACGCCTATACCACCGAAATGGGCGATGAAGTCACGCGCGCTTTTCGCGATTTGCGCGACGACTCATCGGTCAAGGTCGTGATCCTGACAGGGATTGGCCGAGCATTTTGTGCAGGTGTCGACCTGGAGCATCTGAGGGCCCACAACCAGGGAAAGAACCCATCGACCGGTCCACGACTCGGCGAAGAGGACTTCCTGCGTAAGCTTCCGCTCGAAATGGTCGACTATCCCAAGCCGATCATCGCCGCGATCAACGGCCATGCCGTCGGTGTCGGAATGACCATGGTGATGCCCTGCGATCTTCGCATCGCGGCAGAAGACGCCAAATTGGGCTTCGTCTTCGCGCGTCTGGGAATTCTCCCTGGGCTCGGTTCGACGCATCTGCTGCCCAACCTCGTCGGGATGGCCCGCGCACAGGAACTGGTCTTGACGGGCAAGAAGATCCTGGGCTCGGAAGCCGCGCGAATCGGGCTGGTCAACGAGTCCGTGGCCAGTGGCGACGTGCTCCCACGCGCGCTCGAAATCGCAAAGGACATGGCGGAAATCGATCCGCTCGTACTGTCCTACGCCAAACGTGCCTTGCATTTTGGTGCCAGCCATACGATGGCTGAAGCGATGAAGAATGAACAGTCGCAGAGTGCTGCGATGAAGTCCAAACGCGACGAACGCGACTAGCGCGAAAGCCCCTCAGGACTGTTCGCACAGATCGTTCACGACGACATCGCGCAGCCGTCGGCGCGCGGATCGCTACCACCCCAAAGTACGCCGTCCTGGTCGCGTCGTATCATCTGGCCTCGTCCGAACTGGATCCGCGCTAGCCCATCGACGGTCTCCAACTCGTGCCCCATCGCCGAGAGCGCCGCGCGGGTTTCGATAGGCAGCCCGGATTCGACGCTCACGGTCCCAGCACCGCGGCCCGCCAGCAACCCGAAGCGCGGGCGGTCGAGGGCCGCTTGTGGATCGCAATCATCGTCCGCCATCGCCACCGTGACTTGAAGATGTCCTTGAGGTTGCATGAAGCCGCCCATGACACCCATCGGCCCATAGAGGCTGCCATCCGATTCGCGGGTGAGCAGCGCTGGGATGATCGTGTGGTAGGGACGCTTCCCTGGCGCGACCGCATTGGGATGGGTCGGGTCGAGGGACATCTGTTGTGCACGATTCTGCAGCGTGAAGCCCAGACCTTCCGGTGAGAGCACGGATCCGAAGGCCATGTAGTTGCTGTTGATAAAGGAGCAGGCGTTGCCCTCGGAGTCGACGCAGCACATGTAGACGGTATCGCTGCTCGCGCTCGGGGCGCCCCGCTTGGGGTCAGGGTTCGCGTGGTCTGGGTCAATCAATTTGCGACGCGTACTGGCATAGTCCTCGCTAAGCAGTTCATCGAGGGGAATATGTGGCGTCGTCGCATGACGGGGATCCGCGACATACCAGCGTGCATCTTCAAAAGCGAGACGCATTGCTTCGATCATCAAGTGGAAGCGTTGCGCACCGAGTGGATCTTGATCCCCGAGACTCATTCCTCGCATGATGTTGAGCGCGAGCAGCGCGGCCAGCCCCTGACCGTTGGGCGGACACTCCCAGAGCCGGAGCCCGCGATAGACAGTCGAGATCGGATTCTCCCAGCTCGACGCGTGATGAGCCAGATCGTCTTCGCATAACGTCCCGCCATGCGCTTGCACGAGCCTCGAGATCGCCTCCGCAATTGCACCTTCATAGAACGCTTTGGCGCCGCCCTCGGCGATCGTCTTGAAGGTCGCAGCCAAGGCCGGGTTGCGAAAAATTTCGCCGGGCCGCGGACCGCGTCCGTCGATCATGAAGACCGCACCGCCCGGCGAGCTACGCACCTGAGCGATGCTGCCAGACCACAGTCGGGCCGTGATCGGCGCGACCGGGAAGCCTTCCTCCGCCAATTCGATGGCCGGCATCAAGATCTCGGCCATGGATTTTCGTCCATGTCGTGCAATCAAATCGAACCAACCAGCGCAGGCGCCTGGGACGGTGACCGAGTGCGCGTGGTAGAGGGGAATCTCGCCGCGAATGCCGTCTCGCTCGAGTCCCGCGATGGTCAGTCCCTTGGGCGTGCGTCCCGACCCGTTGAGCGCAGTCACGTCGCCTGTCTGCGAGTCGTAGTAGAGCGCGAAGACATCGCCTCCGATGCCCGTCATATTGGGCTCCGTCACGTTCAGGGCCGCGGCCGTCGCGACGGCCGCGTCGGCTGCATTGCCGCCCTGCCGCAGGATCCGCAGCCCCGCTTCGGTGGCGAGCGGTTGGCTCGAAGCCACCATGCCTCGGCGACCGAGCACCGGCGAACGATTGGACTGAAATGGAAGGCTGGCCGGGTCACTCATCGATGATCTCCAGTTTCTGTCTGATCTGGCTACGCGATCAGATTGATCGATCCCGATCCTGCCAATAGCGATCTCTCAGCCGACGAATGTAGAGCTTCCCGCTCGGGTGGCGAGGCAACTCGTCTTCAAAGTCGATCGACCGAGGAACTTTGTAGCCGGCGAGGTGAACTCGCGCATGCGCAAGGATTTCGTCGCCCAATTCCCGCGAAGCCGGAGTCCCCTCGCACAATTCGATCGCGGCCTTGACCGATTCGCCCCATTCGTCGTCAGGGATTCCAAAGACCCCGACATCCGCGACCGCTGGATGTTCCTGGATCACCTGTTCGATCTCTGCCGGGTAGATGTTCACGCCACCCGAGATGATCATGTTCGAGCGCCGATCGGCCAGGTGGACATAGCCCTCTTTGTCGACGAAGCCGATGTCTCCAATCGTGAAGACACCGGGCTCGAGATAGGCGTCGGCGGTTTTGTCGGGATCACCGTGGTATTCGAAGGGACGGCTGGAAGCACTGCTTCGGCAGTAGAGATCGCCCACGCCATCGGCCGGCAGTCGCTGGCCCCGATCGTCGACGGCAAAGACATCGAAGGCCGGCAAAGCACGTCCCACCGTTCCCGGATGCGCCAGCCACTCGTCGGAATCGATCAAGGTATTCACGCCGCCTTCCGTGCCACCCCAATACTCGACCAAGATCGGACCCCACCACTCGATCATGCGCCGCTTGATGGGTACCGAGATCGGCGCCGCTCCGTGAAGGACCGTCCGGAGTGACGACGACGAAAATGCGTTGCGCTCCGCCTCCGGAAGGCGAAGCAAGCGGACAAACATCGTCGGCACGAAATGGGCGTGCGCCACCTGATGCTTCATGATCAATTCGAGTGCCTCGCGCTCGTCCCATTGCGGCATGATCACGATCGGTGCGCCGTTCGCGTTGTCGTAGACCGCGAACATCAAAGGTGCCGCGTGATACATCGGCCCGGTGAGCAGATGCGGGCCGACACCATCGAGACCGATCGCGCTGGCCATTCTTCCGAGATGCTCGAGCGCCGCACCGACGCTGGCTGCCGGAGCGCGCTTAACGCCCTTCGGCCGACCCGTCGTACCACTCGTGTAGATCATGTTGCCGCCGGCCGGTCGATCGAGATCGAGTGGGCGAAGCACGACCGCATCGAGCAATCGGTCGAGCTCCGATCCAACCTCGATCACCCGTGTCCGTGGTCGATCCTTCGTCACGCTCCGAGCGAGCGGGGCATAGCGATCGTCGGTGACGAGGATCCTCGACCCCGAGTCGCCCACGACATAGTCGATCTCTTCCTCGGCCAGATGCCAGTTGATCGGCGTCACCCATTGGCCAGCGAGAATGGCTCCAAGCAACAATTCGACCACTTCAACGCGATTGCCCATCAAGAAAGAAATGTGATCACCGGGCGCGAGTCCGGCCTCATTGCGCAAGAAATCCGCGAAGCGATGACTGCGATCAAGCAGGTCAGCAAAGGTTCTCTCGCGTGTCCCGTCCAGAACGGCGACCTCTCGTGCGCGGCTTCGGGCTAGTTCGAGGAGCATCTTTCCTTTCTGCTGATCCGTTCGGAAGACTCGTGCGCCGAAGCGCATCGGAGGCGCAGTATAGAGGCAATACGCCGCGCGATCCGCGCTATGCGTGTGATATTGTCTGGTGAGATGTCCCAAATCGTCCCCCCGAAATCGATCCCCTCCTTCAGGCCGAGACACACGGCTCGCATGGCCTGGATCGCTGTATCGATCGCATCAATGGTGATTCAAATGGGCTGCGCTGGAACGACCCTCTTCCCTTCGTCACCGCCCGACGTTTCCGCCGCCCCCCCGATCCCGACCCTCGAATCCGTACCCGCCTGGGCCCTCGCGAGCACCGACCAGAATGGTGGCGATTCGATTGTCGGCATCGGCTCTGGCAATTCCCTCGATCAGGCGACGCGTTATGCCTTGTCCGATGTGGCCTCGCGGCTTTCCGTTTCCGTCGAGAGCCAACTCCGCGACGTCTACCGTGAAGTCGACGGGACGAGTTCCGCCTCGCTCGAGCATGTCATCGAAACCCGTGTGCTCGGAACCCGATTCAACAGCTGGGAGAGAACGCGATCGGCCGAGATCAAGAACATTTTCTGGGTCGAGGTCCAGATCGACCGAGACCGCCTTGTCAGGGATTCCCTCGTCGAGCTACACGAGACTGCTTCCAGCGTCGACGATCGCCTGGTCCGGGCGGAGGGATCGGCACTCTCACGATTGATCGCACTCCAGGCGACGGCCACAGATCGCGATCGCGTCTCCAATCTCGTCGCCCTCCTCGACGCTTTGCATCCAACCTTCAATCGAGACGAATGGAAGAATCGACGTGCCGCCTGGCGCGCCATCGACGAGTCCGCGCGTCGCGCCTTGATCTTCGAAATCCGGTCAGACCCGGCCTCTCAGGAGGTCGCTCGTTGGCTCGAATCGCAACTCGCCTCCCAGCAGTTCAGCACGCGCTCCGGGAGTTGCCTGAACGGCGATAGCGTCTGCATCGACGTTCGTTCAGAGGTCGTCGAAGCCGACGTGGCCAGCCGCTATATCGCACGCATCCGATCCTACTTTTCGATCCTGGAGCCCGGCGGAAATCTCGTTCGAGAAATCGATCTGAGCGGTCGAGGAAATTCCAGTGCAAACCCCGCACGCGCGAGGCGCAGCGCCATGGACGACCTTCGCAAGAACTTCGAATCGGCGAGTATTCTCGGCAGCCTGATCGCCCCCTGAAAGCGATGGGCGTCGAAAAGTCCGGAGAGAGCCGTCCCTGCGCTCTCGCCTGTGCGCCCTCGGCCCGGTAGCCCGACCGAAAGGCTCCCCCCCAAATGGGTGGTCATATTTCTCAAGCTTTGTAAACAACTTTATACAGATTCTTTGACACTTCTTTCGCCCCCGATGGTATAAGAGAAGGACCCTGGGAAGGTAGTTCGTCTCTTTCTGCAACAAAGGAAAGCGACGCGCGCACTCGAAGCTCATTCTCGATCCGTAATGGGGTCTTTGCTGAAGTGGAGATATTCGCACCATGCGTTCGCATTCGTTCTTGAAAACCGGCTTGGTTCTGGTTCTGGCCCTCGGGCTCTTTCCTGCCAGCGCCAGTGCCGTACCGATCTTCGACTATTTCGGCCCCCTCAATGAAGCCACCTTTGGCGGAACCGGCATCCCCAACACGGAGGTCGCGGTCGCGAGGCAGTTCATCGATGGCAACGTCGAGATCACCGTCGCCATGAGTGCGACGCAGCGGTTTTCCAACCCGGCATTGACCAATGACGGAGCGGGAACGTATATCGCGGGCACCGGCAGCAACTTCGGTGGTGCAGGACAGAGCACGACCGAAGGAGCGATCTGGAACTTCAACTACTTCATTCGCGTCGAGGGATTGAACGGTGCGACGCCGATTCTCGCCGACTATCAAATCGACCTCTTCTACGACTTCGACACAGGCGCCGACACGCCGCTTGGATCGCTCGGATCGATCGACATGACGGCTTCGGTGTTGGCGGGCGCCACGCCCGGAGCGACCCTTGTCCAGGACTCCCAGAATCTGCTCTTCGGATTCCTGGCCGCGGATTTCCCACCCTTCATCACGGCCCCGGGCGGGGCCTTTGATCCCAACGCCACCGGCGAATACAACTTCGGTATCCAGGTCAGCCGAAATGGCTGGGGCGTCGAGACCGTCGCCATGGATGTTCAGGTCGTGCCTGAGCCGGCCACCGCTCTGCTCTTTGGATTGGGACTGGCCGGACTTTCCTCAGCCGGTCGCCGTCGTCGGAACCCGACTAATTAAATCCGTCTCGGTTGCGATTGCGACGTCGGTCGCAATCCGCAACCCAGGCCCCGCGAGCGATCTCGCCGACCTCCCTTGGAGGACGCGACTCCGGAAGTCGGCGAGATTCGCGCGGCGCGCCTCAGCGCTCCTGCAGAATGGATCCACAACTCGGCCCAGAGAGGCTCTCTAGCAGGCTCTCGTTCTCGATCGGTCGGACGACGTCGCCTTCGAGAATTTCGTCGGTGGCCTTCGCCGGATCGATTGCGACCCATGAATATTGCGGCGTCACTTGATCGCTGACTCGACCGAGCGACAGCACACGCTCGGAGCGCGACTCCTCCCCGCTCGGACTCATGGCGCGCTGTTCGCGCCGGATCTCCACGGTGTCCCCGGGCAAGATCCCCTGAGCGGTCCCCAAGGACATTCGATAGAGATGGCGTTCGGACTCGGGCGCCTTGCGATGCTCGAGGATATGGCCGCGTGGCGCGAGCCGTGCAGACAGGGGAAGACTCAGGCAAGTCAACGCGTCGTCCAGAGCGGTCTCGAACATCACGCTCAACGTCACCGGTGCGATCGTGCAGGCCGAATCGAGGTCCTTGTTCTTCTGCTCGATGTGATGCTTGAGCGCAAAGGTCTTGTCGACGTGGTCGTTGGTTCCGATCTTGATGATCTGGATATCGACTTCGACCTCGACGACATGGCTACAGGTGCCCGGCTTCCCGGCGATATCCTCTTCCGATTGCCAGAGAAATCTGAAGGGCTTCTTGAAGGTCGAGGAATATCGAAAGGTCGAAAATCGCGTCGCCAAGGCGTAGTCCGCACCGATCACAGCCTGGTTCGCCCGCCCGTCGAGCTCCGAGAGAACGCCTTCCGTTCGCAATGCCCGGAGGTCCTGAAGCGATCGATCGATCACCGAGGCGCCCGCATTGGCGGCGATTTTCTCGATCCCCCGACGAATCTGCGAACGTGCGTTCTTCAGCGTACTTTCGTCGATGCCCACCGAGGGCCGATCGATGATGACGATCTCGAAGGCGCGCTTTCGCATCTCCTCGGCGTCCGGGTAGGGAACGACGCGATTCATCGCAATGACGTCGTAGCCGTCGAGATTCGAAACCCGCGACGAAAGACAACCGGAAAGGCCCAGCACGAGGCCAAAGACCGCGACCACGGCAGCCAATCGAAACGCCCTTCCGCGATCCGAGGATCGGGCGAATCGTCCGCCAGTGTTTCGACAGGGACTCTGGAACAACCTCTGCATCGCAATCTCTTTCTAGTTTGACTTCTGTTCTCGTTGGTCTCGCCGACCTCGACGAATCGTCTCGCGCTTCGCGCCAGCCATCAGCACGTTATTCACGAGTGTGCGTGAGAGTACAGCCCGCGGGGCGAGATGGCAGCCAAATCTGGAAGCAATTTCACGCCGCATTCGAATCGGACTCTGATTGCCTGTGCCCTCCGCAGCCGACTTGGTTTCATTCGATGACCAACCGGCCAAGCACCCTCGGAGTCGCTCTATCTTTCCGTTTTTGCTAATGAATGCCGAATCATGAAGATTGAAGATGTCGGAATAATTGGTTGGCGAGGAATGGTTGGCTCCGTCCTTCTCGAGCGCATGCGCGCCGAGAATGATTTCGACGGGCTCGCGACGACGTTCTACACGACCAGCCAAGTGGGCCAGGCCGGCCCCGATGTCGGTTCGGGTTCAAGCGAACTGGCGGACGCTTACGACATTGCAACCCTGCGCCAACACGACGCCATCGTGAGCTGCCAGGGCGCCGACTACACCAAACAGGTCTTGCCTCAGCTGCGCGAAGAGGGCTGGGCCGGATATTGGATCGACGCGGCGAGCGCCAAACGTCTCGACGAAGACAGCGTGGTCGTACTCGACCCCGTCAATCGATCGGTGATCGACCGCGGCATCGACTCCGGCATTCGCAATTTCATCGGCGGCAATTGCACCGTCAGCCTGATGCTGCTCGGCCTCGACGGCCTCTTCGCCGAGGACATGATCGAGTGGCTGAGCTGCATGACCTATCAGGCTGCGTCGGGCGGAGGCGCTCGCCACATGCGCGAGCTCGTCGCCCAGATGGCCATGATCGGCGAGCGCGGCGAAGCACTCCTCGCCGATCCGAGCAGCGGAATCCTGCCCCTTGACCGACGCGTGACCGAAACGCTTCGCGATGAAGATTTTCCGACCGAGCAATTCGGTGTGCCACTGGCGGCCAGCCTGATCCCGTGGATCGACTCCGGAATGGATGCCGGCGACACCCGCGAAGAATGGAAGGCTTTCTCGGAAGGCAACAAGATTCTCGGCCGAAGCGACAATCCGATTCCGATCGATTCGATCTGCGTTCGAGTCGGCGTCATGCGCTGCCACAGCCAGGCGTTTACGATCAAGCTGCGAAGCGACGTGCCCATCAATGAAATCGAAGAGATCCTCGACGGCGCCAACGACTGGGTCCATCTGGTCCGAAACGATGTCGAGTCGACGCGAGCCGAACTCTCGCCGGCGGCGGTGACCGGCACCCTGGCGGTCCCGATCGGCCGCGTTCGCAAGCTGCGATTCGGCCCCGACTACCTCGGCGCGTTCACTGTGGGCGACCAGTTGTTATGGGGCGCCGCGGAGCCACTTCGCCGAATCCTGTCGATCCTGCGCAGTCGCGACTGAGGGCGCGAGAAGAGAGGCCGGTCTGCCTATGACGCAAGTGATGCACGCTTCATACCGCTCCTTCCGTGAACAGGCCGGTCACTATTTCATTCGCACGCATACGAAGCCGCCTGAGGGTCCGATCTCATCCCCGGCGGTCTGGCTCGGTCCGGCAATGCGGGACCGCGAATCGCAATGGCACGTCCGGCTCGACGATCGGGAGATCGCCGAGCTCGAGACGGAACTGACCCGCCTCGATCGAGCGGGCGTAGCCCTCGAGGCGATCGATCAATCCCTGCTGAATCTTCCCCTGCTCGCATCCAAAGCCAGGATCTGGCGCCGTGACCTCATGCAGGGCCGCGGCTTCGTCGTGGTCTCGGGCCTGCCAGTCGAAGCGTGGGGCGAAGCGAAGAGTGCGATCGGGTTCTGGGCCATCGGCCATCTGCTCGGTCTACCGGGCGCCCAGAATGCCCAGGGCGAATTGCTAGGCCACGTAAGGGACTACGGAGAGCAAGCCAACTCGCCGAACGTCCGTCTCTACCGGACACCCGCCAATATCAATTTCCATTGTGACGCCGCCGATGTGGTCGGCCTGCTCTGCCTCGAGACCGCGAAAAAAGGTGGCCAGAGTCGCATCGCCAGCTCGGTGGCCATCTGGAACGCACTGTTCGAAGAAGACCCGGCGGTGGCCAACGAGCTTTTCGAAAAATTCGCCCTCGACCGACGCGGCGAACACCCCCTCGACCAGCCGGGGTATCTCGAACTCCAACCCAGTTGCTATGGGGAGGACGGCGTGTTGCGCACCTTCTATCACAGCGAATATTTTCGCTCGGCGGAGCGACTCGAGGAGGTCGGCCCGCTCCCGCCCGAGAAGCGGCGACTGCTCGATCGCTACGACGCCCTCGCCGGCTCGCCGGAATTCCATCTCGACATGTGGCTCGAACGTGGAGACATGCAATTCATCTCGAACCACACGATCGTCCACGCACGGACCGAGTACGAGGATGACTCCGACCCCGCGCGCAAGCGGCACCTATTGCGATTGTGGCTCTCGCTCGAAACCAAATCGAGCTGATGGACGAAGAGGAGTTCGCGACGTTTCGGGGTATTGAGCCAGAGAGTTCGGTCGACATCTCAGCGCTACGCGCACCGGCTTGAGGCGTCAATCGGCTGGAAGGCCTCAGCCGATCGCGTGATCAAGCAGCTCATGGCACTCGCTGGCGTTTGGTCGATGCGAGCAGCGCGAGTCCACTCGCGAGCAGCAAGGCCGTCGACGGTTCTGGAATCACGACCAGCCTCAGGACATCCATGGAGCCCACGCGCACGACGTCTCGCGTGAACGCCCGACCGTCGTCAAAGGTAGGCAGCACCACTGTGCCGCCGAGGTCGACGATATTCGACGCCATGATGATGTCGAAAATCGATCCCGTCGACGGATCGAAATTGCCGGCCGGATCCATGGGGTCTTCGAGATTGATCAGATCGACAAGGATCGAGCCCCTGAGCGAGAGCGTTCCGTCGACGGAAATCATGTCGTATTCGCCCTGGGCCGCGCCGCCCAACTCAATCTCGATCTGGGAGCGCCCGGCGCTGAACGAACTATAGACATCTACGTCTCCGACAATGTCGAATGCGCCGATTCCCCCTACGCCGCCGGGCGCGAGCTTGCCGATGAGGTTAAAACTCGTTTCGCCTCCAGCTAGATCAATCCGCCCCGTCCCGGAAACCTGGGAAGTGCCGCGGATTTGCATCCTGCCACCCCGAGTCTGAAGCGTCCCGCCGGCTAGATCCAGGACGCCTGTTACGTCCACCCGTCCGAACACGTCGATGACTGAGCCCTCTCCGATTCGCACGGTACCGTTGAGTGCGCTGTCGATTTCCCCTCGCCCCCCATTCATGACTTCAAAGAGACCGCCGTTGCTCAAGCGACCTGTAAATTGGCTGCCCGGACCACTCACGAGAACGCGTCCCGTCGACCCGTTGGTCAGGGAAAATGGTGCCAATGAATCAAAATTTCCGCCTTGCGTCACCTCGATCAGTCCATTGTTGGTGACGCCGAACAATACGGATAACTGCCCGCCTTGTGTGACTTCGATCGAACCATCGTTCGTCATGGTAGTGATAGAAATTGAACTTCCCGACGACCGGATCGTCCCGGTGTTCTCGACGCCGCTCAACGTTCGGACGTCAAGACCTCCCGCTCCGGTCGCTTCGACGAGTCCCCGATTCCGCAGTAGTCCGCCACCAACGAGGAGTACTTCGCTCGAGTTGGCCGACAAGGTTCCCTCGTTGGTGAGATTCTGGAAAATCACGCCGGCCCCTTCGATCCGATGACCTACCGCATTGGCAATGACGGGCCCGCGAGTCGACGCAGTGGACATTCCCAATTCCGCTTCGCCGACCATGCGAAGGGTTCCGGCGCCGGAGAGCGATAGGGCTCCGGTCGTATCCAAGCGAGCCGTCGCGGTCGCGCCGTTGATCAAGACCAGTCCGTCATTGACGATCTGACCGCTTCCGGCTCTGGACGAATCGCTCTCGATCGTCAGCGTCCCGGCATCACCAATAGAGAGCGAATCGCCGCCGGAAACTTGCAGGCGATCGATCGAAACCGCCGTCGAGAGGGAAACATCCGTGGGGCTCGCGGCGCCGCCATCGATTCGTACGTCGAAGAAATTGAGGCTGTCGTTGTCGGGAATCGTTGCCGTACTCGGCGACGGGTCGAAGGACCAGACGTTCGGGTCTTCCCAGTCGGCGATTCCCGGGGTACTCGTGGCGACGACGGGTTGCGACGTCGCCGTTGAAGCCGATAACACGAAAAGCGTCGCACAGGAAAGGCTGACCGCTTTGAGAAAACGAACTCCCGAACGACGAAAACAAGAAGACCGCATTTCTACCCCTCGCGGATCGTGATGGCGCCTGGTCGAACAGCCGCCATGGCGGCGACCGTGGCGAACGGACACGTCCTTTGATGAGGAAGTAACGGGACAGGGGTGTTTGTGTCGAAAAAACCGCGCAGAGCCAACTATTCGATCTCATACTCCCCCGGTCAAAGACAAGCCAGCGGCGATTTCTCGGACGACTACATACGAACGCTATCGTTCGACGGTCTAGGTCGAGTCGAGAAAGAGCATACGAAGGTTCGAAACCACATGGGAAGCCTGCGAAGCTTCCATACCGACTTCGCCTACGATCTCGTCGGCCGCGTCACCGAGGTGCTCTACCCGGCCCAGCACTACACCGTCTTCAACGGTTGGGTGGATTCAACCGTTCGCTACGACTACGACCGCGGGTTCTTGCAGGGAATCTGCGACCTCGGACCGACGACGGATTGCGCGTCGGCGCCAACGAAATATGTCGAGAATGCGACGTTCGATCAACTCGGTCGGCCCAAAACGATGGAATTTCCAATGGGTACGAGAACTTTTTCCTACGACGACGTGACGTTTCCGAATGTTCCTCGGCTCTTCAACGACAATTTCAATTCGCCTACTTCCGGATACACCTACACCCGAAACTACGGGCAGCCCGATGAAATTGGAAACGTGAAGTCGATTGAGGGAACAGACAGTGCCACGCCCGCCCTCGAGATGGACATGACCTATGTCTACGACCAACGAAATCGCATCTCCCAATGGGCCATCGCCGGGGGGGCGACGCAAATCTACGAGTATGACCCGCTTGGAAATCTGACTAACCATGCCGGCCGCGAGCAGGTCTATGACGACGCTTCGCGTCCCAACGCGATCACGAAGCGCAACCCCATCGGCGTTGGCGTTTACGAATACAACTACGCCTATGACGACGACGGGAACGTCGAGTCCATCGCCGGTCCGACGGGCACTCAATACATCGAGTACGACTCGGCCAATCAAGCCGTCTGCCTGAGCAAGAACAACTCGAGCTGCGACACCCGGGTCGCCTACGACGTGAGTGGAAAACGAATCGCCGAGTACCCGGGCAGCCAGGAATACAAAGTCTACATCGGCGACTCCTTTCTCTTCGAGCGCTCCGGTACGGGAACCATGGCCAACATCGAGGTCATGCTCGACGGCAAGCGGATCGCGCTGAAGCGGTTCGAGCCGAATCTTCGCGTCGCGACGGCCGGCGGCTGGGCCCTCTACATTCCCACCCCGCCCTGGATCGGCGGCGCGGCGGGTTGCGCGGGCTTGCTTCTCCTTCTCATTGGCCTGCGAAACGGCAGCTTCATTCTCGTGCGACGACGGCCGCTGCGCTCCGCGACGGCCTTCGGCGCAGCGCTCTCGCTACTCATTCCCTCGATCGCGCAAGCAGGCGGCGGAGGAGGGCTCTCTGACCCACCCACGTATTACTGGGAGATCTCGGACCCGCTGGGAACTGGAATGGTCATGATGGATTCAAACGGCGACCGCGTTCGGCATCAAGTGTTCACGCCCTTTGGCGAAGTCCATGCCGAGACTGGAGCCAATTTCAGGACGTTCTATGCTGGCCATCGACGAGACGAGGACTCGGGGATGTTCTACATGCAGGCACGGTGGTATGACCCGGGG
>CAZMFM010000042.1:0-40565 GCA_964565565.1 uncultured Spirochaetaceae bacterium
TCTCGGCCATGGTGGTCTTCTTGATGTCGGAGATGGCCGCCTATATCACGGGCGCTGAATTTCGCGTCGATGGGGGCATCCACAACGGAAACGGTGGATTTCTCTTCCAGGCCTCCGATGGGCGGCACAACGAGGCCTATGAGGGCTTCCATCGTGACGAGAAGCCGCGATTGCTCGGTGGTGAGAAGCGATAAATTGTCACGCGAGTCCATTTCAATCCGAGTACACTGCGAAAGATCCCTAGACGAGGTGAAGCGATGACCCGACCCGAGACCGACGAACGAGAAATTTCGACTTTCTGTCGCGTTTGCGAACCCGCTTGCGGCCTCAAGGCTCGCGTCAAGGATGGCGAGCTGGTCAGTCTTCGACCGGATAAGGAGAATCCGGTCACGCGTGGCTTCGCATGCAACAAGGGTTTGGCAGGAGACGAGATCCACCGCGATCCCGACCGCGTCGACTATCCATTACGGCGACGCGCGGACGGCGAGTTCGAACGCGTCGGCTGGGACGACGCGATCGCCGATATCGCGCAGCGCTTGAGTGCAATCTCTTCCGACCATGGGAAGAACGCGATCGCTCCGTACATCGGAAACCCCTCCGCCTTCAACACCCTGGCAGGCCCCGCGATGGGTGCTCTCTTTTCACAGCTCGGCGTTCGCCGTTCGTTCTCGTCTGGAACACAGGATTGTGCGAATAAATTCGCGGGCAGCGAAGCCGTCTTCGGTTCCAGCACAATGCATCCGGTTCCCGATCTGGTGCGGACGGATTTCCTTCTGTCCTTCGGTGCGAATCCGCGCGTCAGCCATGCGAGTTTCATCTCGATCGCGGACCCGATTCGCGTGCTCAAAGCGATCGTCGCCCGGGGCGGGCGGGTGGTTCACATCAATCCCCGTGAGATCGAGAGCGAGAAGACACGCGCCGGCGAGACCTTGTTGATTCGCCCCGATACGGACGTCTACTTGCTCGCTGCGCTGATCCACGAAATCGATCAGCTGGCGGGTTTCGACGAAGAGGTCCTCCGACAACACGGCAAGCATGTCGCGGAACTGCGTGCGTTCGTGTCGCAGTATGACGCCGATCGGGTGGCGAGTGCGACGGGAATCCCGGCGCAGGAGATTCGCGATCTCGCACGAGATTTCAGCCGGGCGTCCTCTGCCTCGATCCATATGTCGACGGGCGTGAACATGGGGCGCCAGGGAACGTTGGCCTACTGGCTCTTGCATATGCTGAGTTTCGTGACTGGCAATCTCGACCGAGAGGGTGGCAATATCTTGTCGGTCGGTTTCTACGAAAGTGCCAAGGCGGGTCGTCGAGATTTTGCGACGAGCTTCGTGGACACGGACTACGGAACCGTTCGCAAAGGCAGCTTGCCCGGAAATTTGCTTCCCGACTATGTCCTCCAGGACAAGGATCCCGTTCGCGCCATGATTACGGTCGCTGGGAATCCAGTCCTCTCGATCGGCGGAGAGAGTCGA
Organism: uncultured Spirochaetaceae bacterium; assembly: GCA_964565565.1. GTDB lineage: Bacteria > Myxococcota_A > UBA9160 > UBA9160 > UBA4427 > UBA4427. The sequence goes on from CAZMFM010000042.1 coordinate 1,476, forward strand.
CTTCGAGAGGCGATGGAGGCGCTCGATTTTCTTGTCGTGATCGACCTCTATCGAAACGCCACGGCCGAGTACGCCGACTATATCTTGCCGAGTACCGACAGTTTCGAACGCGCAGACATCAACATTACGGGCCTGGGGCTACAGCACGAGCCATGGATCCAGTTCACGGAGAAAGTCGTCCTTGCGCGGGGCGAGCGGCGCGAGGAGTGGTGGATTCTCGGCCGGATCGCGCAGGCGATGGGATTCAAGTCGCCCTTCGACGGTGGCGTCGACGAAGCCGAACTCGAGAAGGGGCTTTGGGGGCGCATCGACCACATGCTGCAGGCCAGAGGGCTATGCCTGGACGATGTTCGCGCCAAGCCGCATGGCATCCAATTCGAAGGGCTCTCGCCGGGTCGCTTCTATTCGGATCAGCTCCAGACCGGCGATGGCAAGGTCGATTGTTGTCCGCCCGCATTTACGGAGGCATTCTCACTCTGCGCGGAGCAACTGATCGAACTCGAAGCAGAAGGGCCCGATCGTCTGAAAATGATCAGCCTGCGCGACCCCTACATGCATAACAGCTGGTATGCCAATCTCGATCGGATGAAGGGCGGGGCGAAGGATCGCAACTACCTCTATATCCATTCACGAGACGCGGAAAAGAACTCGGTCAGCGCCGGGGACAAGGTCCGTCTGTCGAATGAATGGGGCGCGATCGAGGTCGAACTTCGTGTGGACGACGGGTTGAAGCCCGGGGTTGTCGCGCTCACTCATGGTTGGGGAAATGCCAGGACGCCGGGCATGCGGGTCGCACACAATTCGCCGGGCGCGAATCAAAACGCGCTGCTGCCCTCCGGACCCGGCAGTTTCGATCCGCTATCGAATCAGGCTTTCATGACCGGCGTGCCGGTCGACGTGGCGCCTGCCTGAGCGCGTCGGTGTCGGTGTGGGTGTGGGTGTGGGTGCGGCCAAGGCTCACCGGCCGCCCGGGCCGAAGGCGAAGTCCTTGTGCCAACCCGTTGGCATATCGACGATTACGCCACCTTCTTCTGCCGTCTCGATCAGGCCAAGCGCCGCACGCATGATGTTGGTTTGTGTTTCAACATCTTTGGCGGCTCCAAAGTTATTGCCCATCGGGTGATTGACGAAGAGCGCACGCGGCGGTTTGACGAGTGCAGTCAGGTCACGGCCCGTTGCGACATAGGTGGTTGCGATTCCCCGCTCTTCGAGCAGCCGGCAAACCAGACCCACGGTCTGGTGATCGAGTGGTCAGGTGGGTGCCGCGAGTAGGATGTCGACGCCATCGGCGAGAAGCGCCTCGGCGAACGCCGGTCCGGATTCCTCCTGGATCTTGCTGCGATTGTAGATCCGCCCCATGAAGCCACTCCACAAGCGCGGGGCAACGCGTCCGATCTCGCCGTGCTCGGCCAGTTCGTGCAACCGGTCGAGGGGGAAGATGCAGTTGATATCGGCTTCCGCGTCGGTGTGGTCGTAGTAGCTGTCGTGGACCTGGAAGTCGTTCGAAGCGGCCTTCGACGGGATCGCATCGAGGCGATGATCGTTCTTCGCATCGGGATTGAATGCTGGCATCGCGCACTGCGAGACCCCGCCCGAGGTCAAAACGCTCACCGTACATTCGGAGAGCGGCTTCGAAAGGCGATGGAGCGGCGCGGACTCATTGACCGACCATCGATAGGGCGGGTTGCCCTGTGAGCGGTAGTGCTCGTTCAGCGTGTCTACGTAGCGAATCCATTCCATCGATAACCCTCTTGCTTGTGGCCCGGTCGTGCCGTCTCGCTTCGGAGTTTCGGCTCTTCTCGCGGTCTCGGCAAGGGTGCGGAATCGCCGAGAATGGTGGCTCACCGGCGATGGTGGCGGGCCGCCGCAGGGGGTAGCCTCTGATTTTCATTCCTGGCTTCTCGCCGGCGACTTGCTCGGCCCGAATCAGGCCTTCCGTGATCGGCTTTCCGATCGGATCCTCCGGGGTCCTATGCTCGTGATGCAAGGAGATTCAATGGCTTCCCTCAACGATGAACAAGCCGAGTTCCAGGAATATGCGCGCCGATGGCTCGATGAGAACAGACCGCCACCACCGAGCGAGCGGTTGCCGATCACGCCGCTCGAGATCATGACCGAGGCGCATCGAGACTACCTGCAAGATTGGCAAGGCAAGGTTCACGCGGCGGGACTCGTCGGTGCCGACTACCCCAAGGCCTACGGCGGTTCCGGGCACGAAGGCTTCCAACGCATCGCGAATCAGGAGATGGCGCGCGCGCGCACGCCGATGCTGATCAATATCGTCGGGCTCAACATGGCCGCGCCGACCATCCTCGCGCACGGTACGGAAGATCAAAAAAAGAATCTCATTCCAGGCTGTCTCAGCGGTTCAGAAATCTGGTGCCAGGGCTTCAGTGAGCCGGGTGCCGGATCCGATATGGCGAACCAGCAAACCAAGGCGATCCGCGACGGCGACAATTGGATCATCAACGGCCACAAGGTCTGGACGAGCCTTGGCCATTTCGCAAAATGGATGATCCTGATCGCGCGGACGAGTAGCGATCACAAATACGATGGCCTGACCTATTTCCTGATGCCGATTGCCGGACACGCCGGCGTCACCGTTCGACCGCTGGTCAAGATTACGGGCGAGTCAGGCTTCAACGAAGTGCTCTTCGAGGATGCGATCGTTCCCGACAGCATGCGACTCGACGATGTCGGCAAGGGCTGGACGGTTGCGATGACGACCCTGACCTTTGAGCGCGGGGCCGCCGAGAGTGCCGGTGGGGGCGGGGGGGACTCCGCGCATCCGGTGCAGCGATTGGTGGAGTTGGCCAAGAATTCCTGGCGCGATGGCCAACTGGCTTCCGATGATCCTTTGACCCGCGACGCGATCGTCGAACGCGCCATCGTCGCGGAAGGAATGCGTCAGAATGCACGTCGTGCTCGGGTTCCGGCGTTATGCGATCACCCGATGCGCTTGCCGCTTCAAGGGAAGGTGACGATGAGCGAGTTCGCGCAAGAAAACGCGCGACTCGGTGTCGAAATCGCGGGTGCGCATTCGACGCTCTACAAGCTCGATGAAGCAGCCCCGGACGGGGGCTATTGGCCGCTGGCCTATATGAATTCGTATGGCCATACGATCGCCGCGGGGACCAGCGAGATTCAGCGAAACATTCTCGGCGAGCGCGTACTCGGCCTGCCGAAAACGAAATGAGTGACGAGATGACTGGAAAGAGTGGATCGGGAAGGAAGCAGAGCGAGGTGATGCCAAAGGATTTCGGTTTCGGCTCGGATGAAGAAATGCTGCGCGACCTCGCCAAGAAATTGCTCGACGAGGAGATGCCGATCGAAAAGATGCGGCGGCTCGTCGCCGCCGATCCAACGTCGACCTACGAAAAGGGCCAACGGCCCGCCTGGGACGAGGGGCTCTGGAAACAATGTGTCGAATTGGGTTGGACGGGGCTCGCCATCCCCGAGGCGTCGGGTGGTGTCGGCGTCAAGCTGGTCGGTATCGCTGGATTGCTCGAGGAAGTCGGGCGCCATGCACTCGCCTCGCCGCTGATCGCCACGCTCAATGCAACCTACGTCTTGCTCGAAGCCGGAACCGAGCAATCGGAGGCCTGGCTCGAGCGGGTGGCCGAGGGGGCGAGCGCCACGCTTGCCATCACCAATCAGCGTGGCGCCTGGGACCCTGATTCCCCGAGCGTCCTCGCGACGCCAACGGCCGGAGGCTTTTCGCTTTCGGGCAGCGCGTATTTCGTACAGGATGCCTTCAAGGCGGATTTCCTCGTCGTTCATGCGCGTCGAGAGGACGGCGAGAGCGAAAACAGTGTCTTGTGCGTCGTTCGGCCGGAATGCGCCGGTCTCGAACTTTCACAAGACCACATCCACGATCTCACCCGGGATCAAGCCACCGTCCACTTCGACGACGTCTCCGTCGATGAAGCCGACATCGTTTGTTTCTCTGGCCGCGAGACGCTCAAACGGGCCTGGCCTGCGATTCTCGTGACCGTCGCCGCCGATCTCTGCGGTAGCAGCGAATGGCAACTCCAGACGACCACCGAATACGCCAAGACGCGCAAGCAATTCGATCGCCCGATCGGTTTCTTCCAGGCGGTCAAGCATCCACTCTCGAATGCCATGATCGCGATCGATCGCGCGCGATCTTTGGTCTACCACGCCGCCTGTTGTGTGGACTCGGGGAGCGAGGATGCGCTTCGGATCGCGCGAATGGCGAAGAGTGCGGCCTCCGACGCCGGGCGCTTCATGTCCGACCGTTCGGTCCAACTCCACGGCGGAATCGGATTCACCTGGGAATGCGATGTCCATCTCTATTTCAAGCGAAGCATGCACAACCAGATGCTCTACGGCGATTCGAGTCATCAACGCCGGCAGCTCGCCGAGTTGATTGTCGGACCGATTTCGGGTGCCGCCGATGAGGATTAGATGAGTATCGTCTTCGTCGTGAACAGGCGCTGACGAACGTCGAGACGAGATCGATTGCGATTCGAAGTCGCAACAGGAAGAGGATGAACGCATGACCGAACTGACCAGACTACCGGCCGGGACCAATGTCGAGGAAATCGTGGCGGCCGTTCGCCGCGATGGCGCGATGATCCTCGAGGGCGTGTTGAGCGATGTCCAGTTGGACAAAGTCTGCGCGGAAATCATGCCCTATGTCGAGGCATCGAGGGCGGGCGCAGACGAATTCACCGGCCGACAGACGCGGCGAACGGGTGCGCTGGTTGCGCGTTCCGAGTCTTGCCGCGAACTCGTGATGAATGACGCGATCTGCGAGTCGGCAAGGAAGTTTCTCGAGCCCTGGTGTGAACGAATCCAGCTTCATCTCTCGCAGGTCATCTCGATCGGCCCCGGCCAGCCGGCGCAGGGGATCCATCGAGATCGATGGGCCTGGGGAACGCATCTCAAGGGCGTCGAACCCCAATTCAATACGATCTGGGCCATCACCGACTTCACCGCCGAGAATGGAGCCACGCAGGTCATCCCCGGTAGCGTTTCCTGGCCGGACAATCGGAAGCCCGAAGCCCCGGAGATTCAGCAGGCGACCATGTCCAGGGGTTCGGTTCTCGTCTATTCCGGTTCGGTCTTTCATGGCGGTGGAGAGAATCGCTCCGACGAAGTGCGCATCGGAATGAATTTGACCTACACGCTCGGCTGGCTCAGGCAAGAAGAGAACCAATACCTTTCCTGTCCGCCGGAGATCGCGAAGACCCTGGATCCGAAGCTTCAAGAGTTGCTCGGTTATACGATGGGGAGTTATGCGCTCGGCTACTACACGCCCCCGCTTCCACCGGGTGAGGGACCGGAGCTGGCGGGCCCCGAGTTTGCGCTGGGTCGGAAGCAGGGAGACGGCGGCGTTTTCGGCGGGGAAGAATTGTTGTCGAGCCTGCAATCTGAAGTCGCCGCATCCGGCGAGAAGCCTTGAACGCGAATCGGCAGGGTCCGACGATTCGTCCGCTCGCGCGAAGCTTGTTGGTTGGCGGGAACGGCTCTAGCGTCGCGCTGCGTTGCGCGATTTTCGCCGGCGGCAACGCTGATCACGATTCTCCCAACATCTACCCAACGACCAAAGGAATCTCCCATGGATCACGACGCTTGGATCATTGATGCCGTTCGTTCCCCGCGTGGCAAAGGCAAGAGTTCAGGTTCGCTCCACGAAGTACATCCGCAGCGGCTGCTCGCCCAGGTCTTGAACGGCCTTAAGGATCGAAACGAGTTGGACACGGCCGATGTCGACGATGTCGTGATGGGCTGTGGCGCCGGCAGCGGGGACCATTCGATGGATATCGCGCGGATGGCGGCGCTCGACGCAGGCTGGTCGCTCGACGCGCCCGGTGTGACACTCAACCGTTTCTGTGGGTCGGGTCAACAGGCGGTCAACTTTGCTGCAATGGGTGTTCGTGCTGGCTTCCAGCAGATGGTCGTCGCTGGGGGTGTCGAGTCGATGTCTCGACCAGCGCCCATGCATGTGGATGGCTTTACGGCGAATAACAAGCATCTTCGCGACCAATACGACATGGTCCCGCAAGGTATCTCGGCGGATCTGATTGCAACGACGGAGGGCTTCTCGCGCAAGGACTGTGATGAGCTCGGCGTCGACAGCCAGAATCGCGCATCGGCGGCGATCAAGGATGGTCGCTTCGAGCGCTCGCTGATTTCGATCTACCACGATGATGGCGCACTCGCGCTCGATCATGACGAGTTCCCTCGGCCGGGGACCACGCTCGAGAGCCTGGCAGAATTGGCTCCGAGCTTTCAGGCGATGGGCGCACATACCATGGACGGCGCGCCGCAGACGATCGACGAGACGGCGATCCTTGCCTATCCCGATGTTGCGAAGATCGATCACGTCCATCACGCAGGAAACTCGTCGGGAGTCGTCGACGGGGCGTCGGCCGTGCTCGTGACCTCGCCTCAATATGCGAAGGCGCATGGAATGAAGCCACGGGCGCGCGTGATCATGACCGCCGTCGCCGGGACGGAGCCGGTGATCATGTTGACGGCGCCGGGGCCGGCTGCGAAGCGATGCGTCGAAAATGCGGGAATGACTTTCGACGACATTGACCTCTTTGAAGTCAATGAGGCCTTCGCTGCGGTGGTGCTGAAGTTCCTGAAGGATACCGGCGTTGGTTGGGACAAGGTCAACGTCAATGGTGGTGCGATGGCGCTGGGCCATCCGATCGGTGCGACCGGAGGCATGCTGATCGGAACCCTGCTTGATGAACTCGAGCGCCAGGACAAGACGATGGGTCTTGTGACGATGTGTACCGGTGGTGGAATGGGGACCGCGACGATCATCGAACGGATTTGATTTACGCCCACTGAAGCATGAACGCGCCGCGAAGGCGGGGAATTGGCTTCCCGCCTTCGCGCAACGCATTCATTTCCGCTTCCCGAAGCGTTCGTTCGTGAGGCGACTCAGCCGCCCGGCATGCGTTCAAAGGACGCCAGGCCTTCTGGGATCATGTGGAAACTCTGTTTGTCGATCGTAAAGATCGCCATCTGTGGTCCGCCGTAGACGCTCGGGTCGTCGAGAGTTCCGACTTTCAGGATGACGGCGCCGGCCATGCTTGGAGATCGTGCCAGGATATGGGTTCCGCAATCGCCGCAGAATTCCCGGGTCACGGGGTTCTCGAGATCGCTGCGCGAGAAGAGCTTGGGCGCGCCCTTCGTGTAGCTGAAACCGGCTTCGGGAAGCCCCAGCACGTAGTTGGGTCCGCCGCCGGACCCGTATTGGCATTCACGGCAATGGCATTGCCCCTTGAAGAGCGAGTCGCCCTCCGCCTTGTAACGCAACGCACCGCAATAACATCCACCCTCGACTTCCATGTTGCCTCCGTTTCATTCTGGATCACTCTGATCATTTTGATGTTTGGACACGCGAATTTCGGATTCTACCACGAGAATCAACCCGACTCACGGCCCTCAGGATTTATAGAGAGTCCATCTAGCTCCACGCCCGGGGATCGAATAGCATGTTCGGTATGAATCGAATCGCTCCCGCTTCGAGAAGGCGATCGTGGCTGGTCCTGCCATGGCTCGTCTTCTCCGTTTTTCTTGGCTGCCAGAGCAGTGTTCGCATGGATCGCGTTGCGAGCTCGGGCGTAATCGACGAATCGGGCAAGATCCCGGCGAAGTCTTTCTTCGGAAACCCGCTCTTCTCGCTGGTCCGACTTTCCCCGAGTGGGAATCGGATTGCGGTGTTGCTCTCCCGAGAAGAGAACGACGCCCTGATGTCGATCGATTTGAGGACCGGCGAAAAGGTTCCGCTCACCATGCTCGAGCGTAAAGAGCTATCTCATTCGAAGGCGAGTCAGGCGATCGAGCGCGTGGGTTGGGCAAGCGAAGACATCGTCGTGATGAATGTGACGCGCCCAAAATTGGGCCCAGGGTTCATTCGGCGTCAAGCGACATTGGTCGTCTCCGACGTGCGTGATCCATGGCCGCGGGATCTCGGCAAGGATTGGCCCTACGCCGACTACCTCACTCGGCAGGATTCCGTCATCAGCATGCTTCCGGACGATCCCACGCGTCTGCTCCTGAACTGGTTCGGCGACGCACGGCGAGTCGACATCAAGTTCAGCCGGCTACGCGGAGTCGAGTTTTCAAAAACCGGCGTTGGAGGCTGGGCTGTCGATCACCGGTTCAAGGTCCGCGCCGGCTTCAGCGGGGAAAGGTGGATGAAGGACTTCGCCGTGTGGGGCCGCGTCTCGGAAGACGAGCCCATCAAGAGGTTGGTCAAATGGCATCCTCTGGACAAAGAAGAGACCGGCCTCGGCTTCTACTTCGCCGGATTCAGCAAGAATCCAGAAATCATGTACGTGACCAGTGAGCGCGAGACGGGCCGCTATGCGATCTATGAATACAATTTGCGAACGCACGAGATGGGCGCCCTGGTCTTCGAAAATTCAGAGTACGACATCGGCACGATCGAAACGTCGAAGGTGGACGGCCGTCTGCTTGCGATTCATTGGGTCGAAGATGTGCCAAAGGTCCACTACGTCGATCTCGAATACCGCCGTCTGTGGAAGTCCGTTCATCGCGCATTTCCTGAAAAGACCATCTGGCGAATTTCGGCCGATCGCCATGACCGCGTGTCGATCTTTACGACGTCTTCGGACGTCTCGCCGCCCGTGTACTACATCCTCGACCACGAAACGGGCGAGTTTTCGAAGTTGTTCCGGTCAAGACCCGCCCTACACGGGCAGACGCTGTCGACGATCGATCCGATTCGATTTACCGCACGGGACGGGATGGTGATTCACGGCTACGTGACGCGCCCCGCCCGGAGCGAGGGCCCAACCGCAACCATCGTCCTTCCACACGCGGGGCCCTTCAAGCGAGACGCTCGAGGTTGGAATCCCGTCGTGCAGTTTCTCGCGAGTCGTGGGTTTACCGTCTTTCAGCTCAACCAACGTGGTTCGACCGGCTACGGCCGAAAATTTCGCGAAGCCGGCTACCAGGAATACGGTCGTGGGATGCAGGACGACGTGACGGACGGCGTTGCCTGGCTCGTGCAGGAGGGAATCGCCGACCCGGACCGTATCGGCATCTTCGGAAAGGGCTATGGTGGCTATACGGCGCTGCAAGCGCTGACTTCGACGCCTGAGTTGTTCGCGGTCGGTGCGAGTTATGGCGGGATCAGCGACCTCGATATGATGCTCCGCGACTACCAGGGGTATGGATTCAAGTTGCCCTGGAACGAGGCCCTGGTCGGGGAGCGATGGTCCGATCGCGAATCGTTGCGAGCGGTCTCGCCAGTCCACCACGCCGACAAGATCGTTTCACCCGTTTTGCTAGGCCATGGGACCAACGATTGGAACAATCACATTCGTCACACCGACGACATGGTCAGTGCGCTCGAGGAAGCTGGCGTCGAGCATGAGGTCTATCGGTATCGCGGCGAGAGCCACGGATTCCTCGATGAGCGAACGAAGATCGATTTCTATCAGAGGTTGGGTGACTTTTTCGAGCGCCATCTGCATCCGGACCCCAATCATATTCGTCTTCCGGCCGAAAAAGTGACGGAGGCCAAGCGCTGAGCGCTTCGATCCGGACGCCTCAGGGCCTCGACTCTTTCCGTTGAAAGGGAATCGAGATCCGGATGCCGTGTTGCTCGACGGTCCGGCCGTTCTCGATCTTCGGCTCGTAGCGCCATTGGCGAACGGCCTTGATTGCGGCGGCATTGAAGATCGAATTGGGTTCGGCCGCGATGATCTTTGGATTCTCGACGGCGCCGGTGCGGGTGATCGTGAACTCGAGAAGGACGCGTCCTTCGATTCCGCGTTGCAGCGCGCGGGCGGGATATTCGGGTGCGATGCGAACCAACGCGACCGCATTGCGGTCGAACTCGTCGGGCCCGACGAGACCCCTGCCACGCTTCGATGATTTCGAGGGATCGATGATCCGATCGATCGGGATCACTCCGGATTCTTCTCCGTCCCAGGTCGTGGTCGGTTCGACCGGCGGGGCTGGCGGCTTCTCGGTCAATTCTTGCAGGACCGGTTTTGGCTTCCGGGTTTCGACGGGGCGCGGTGGTTGGTAGACCTTGACGAAGGGAACGACCGAGGTTCTTGGCATCAGGACACACCATTGGGCTTCGACGACGACGAGCGCCTGCATCAGCCAGAAAAGTGCGAAAGTCATGGCGCAGGCCAGGACAGACGCAGGTAGGAAACGTTCGGCTACGTCCATCGGGTTTCTCCTCGTCGAACTCTGCTGGAAGAGGAACCGATGGCTTTGGATTGGTTCGGCGGGCGTTCCTATCGCTTCAGGGCGCTGAAGAGATCGCTGTAGTCGTCCGTCCAGAGCGCCACGTATTGCAGGTCTTCGCTTCTGGGAAAGGCGATCTTGGCGTGGTCGGGCGGTAGTTTCATCTGTTTCGTGCGTGCCCGCATCGTCTCTGCGACGTTCTTGAGTCGCTCCGGATCAGCGCTTAGCACCATCCAATGCGCGCTCAGACTCTGGAAGCCGGGGGCGGGCGTCGTGCGCAGATCGACCGCCGATAGCCCGACGGATGAACCGGCGCGAGCGACCAGGGGTAGGAGGTCAAAATGTCGATTTGAGATATGGACGGCGATGAAGCCGCCCTGGGCCAGTGAACGCGTGTAGAGCTCGAAGGCCTCGGCGGTCAGGAGGTGGACGGGAATGGCATCGCTACTGAAGGCGTCCAGGACGAGCAGGTCGAAGGCCTGTGACTGACCGGATTGCTGTTCACGATCGATCTCCAGCCGAGCATCTCCGACGACGACCTCGATGCGCGCCATGCTCTTTCGGAGGAAGGAGAAGTACCCGGTTTCGCCCGCGATATGAACGACGGAGGGATCGATCTCGTAGTAGCGAAAGACATCTCCGGGGCGTCCGTAGGCCGAGAGTGTCCCGATGCCCAGGCCGATCACGCCGACTTTTGCACTCCGATTTGCAGGTCGTCGAGAGAAGAGTTCCGAGAAGGCCGTGGCGACCCCGGTCGCTCGTCCGAAATAGGTCGTGGGGAGTGGGCGTCCGCGTTCGCCAATGAATTCCACACCGTGAAGCGTCGTGCCACTCATCAAATGACGCTCAAGGATGTTGTCGTGTCGCTTTTCGATGACCTGCAGAACGCCGAAGAAGCTTCGCTCATCGTGGATGATCAGTTCTCGGTTCGGGCTGGGCGGCACGATCGCGTAGAGACCCAGGGCGATCGCGAGCGGCGCGGCCATTCGCCACCGCCAGCCGTGCAATTTCGGATTCGAGGCGCTGGCACGGAGCGCGCTGGTCGCGAAGTAGAGCAGAAGGGTGAGGGCGAGTCCGACGCGAATTTCGTAGTAGCCATCAAAAATGGCCGGTGCGACCAATCCGACGAAGAGTCCGCCGAGCGCACCGCCCCCGGAGACGCAGAGGTAGAAGAGGGTGAGTGATTTCGGAGCCGGTCGTAGTCGGTAGAGCTCTCCGTGCATGATCATGCAGCCAGCGAAGAGCAGGGCGCAATAGGCAGGGACCTGTACATAGACGGAACGGAGAAAGCGGAAGACCGGCCCCGCAAACTCGTCACCGAACATCCCGCCGATGACGGCGTTCGAATAGTGAATGCCGACCGTGAGGACGGACGACACGACAGCGAGGAGGACGAAAGGAATCGGCTGATAATTCCGTTCTGAGGCGAAGCAGAGAATAAAGGTCAAGAGGTAGGTCGCGAGGGGAAGGATCCAAAGGAAGGGCACGCTCGCAATGTCGAGGCAGACCGAATTCGTCACACCCATCAAGAGCACGACGGCACTTCCGGAAAGCCCGATCCACAACGAGATATGTTGCGCATCGGGTCGACCAGCGGCTTCCAAGGGCGCGGGTTCAGCGCGCGGCTCGGGCGATGTCGTCTGACCGAGAGGATCGGTCAGTGCGTCCGCATTGCGCGCAATGAACGCACAAGCAATGACGGCGACCGCAGTGGCCGCAAAGGCCAGGGACCAGAATTCGCCGGTCGTCGAGAGTGATAGGCGTGGCTCGAAGAGGAAGGGGTAGGCGAGCAGGGCGGCAAAGGAGCCAACATTGGAGACGGCGTAGAGTGGGTAGGGGGACTTGTCCGGATAGACGCGTGCAAACCAGGTCTGCACGAGGGGACCTGTTGAAGCGAGTGCCATGAAGGGAAGGGCCACGCTGGCGCCTAGCATCGCGAGAATGCTCACATTCGGATTCGCGAGATCAGCCGACTGCCACGATTCGCTCGGCAGGACGGGCAGGACGAGCAGGGCGGCACCGATGACGGCTGCGTGGACGAAGACCTGAGTCCGCGGGGAGGCGAAACGAATCAATCCATGCGCGTAGGCGTAACCGAGAAAGAGTGTCGTTTGATAGAAGGCCAGACACAGCGTCCAGACGCTGGGTGTTCCCCCAAACCACGGCAGGATCCGCTTTCCGACCATTGGCTGAACCAGGAAGATCAAGAAGGAAGAAGCCAGTATGGCCGCTACGAAGAGCGGCTGGCGATTCACTACGCGACGCATCGCGTGGCTCGTTGGGCGGCGGTTCGGATGGCGCTTTGCGCGCCTCGTTCAAGCCAGGTCATGATCAACCGATTATCCAAAAGGGCAATTTCGCACCGGTTCCGAGATCGATACGGCTGACCTGCCGTCTCTATCGAAGGACGCTCGCCGGCTGTGAGAAACTTCCGGCGCTCCCGGCCCGAGGTTAGTCCGTGGTCGATCTCGCTTGGGCCGCCTTTTCCAATTCTTCGAGACCCTCCGCGAAGAGCGCCTTGAATTTCCAGACGTCGGGAACGAGTTCGCGACAGGCGATGACGCCGAAGTCGAGTCGGTCCTTGTAGCTGATGACCGTGATGTTGAGGCCCTGGCCTTCGGCGACCGCGGACACCGGATAGTAGGTCTCCATTTCCGCGCCACCACAATAAAGCGATTCGCGTGGTCCGGGCACATTTGAAATGATCACATTGAAGGGTGGATTCATGCGATCGAGAATCTTCGTCCGGGCAGCGATTCTGGCCGCCTGGGCCAGGATCAAAGGCGTTGCAACTTCGGTCCAATCCGTGAGCATGGTGGCCGGCATCGCTTGTTGCATGCGCTTGGATCGGGTCATGGCCCGGTGGATTCGCTCGACGCGAACAAGCGGGTCGGCTTCGTCCGTCGCCAATTCGCCGAGGATGCTGGTGACGCGATTCGCGTATTCGTTCTGCTCGGAATCGCTCCGGACGGAGACGGGGACCATGGCGATCAGCGGGTCTTCGGGAAGCTCGCCCCGTTCCTCGAGGTAGCTGCGAAGGGCTGCGGCAGAGACCGCCATGACCGTATCGTTCAGGGTTACACCCAGGGTTCGCTTGAGCTCCTTGAACCGGGTCAGTGACATGCTGAAGAAGCAGAAGCGTCGATGGGGCGTGATCGAGCGGTTGAAGGGTGTACGCGGGGCGGGTGTTTGCGGAATGCGGTCGGCATCGACCTCCGGGCCCGTGGTGCGGAAGATGCCGCCGGCTAGCGGGAGTCGGTCGAGTCCGATCGCGTGCGCCGCCGCGGCGGCCGCTTCGTTGCTTTCCCAGAGTCCGCGTGCGGTGCGGTAGGCGGTTCGCGCAATCCGGCCGGGTTGAGTGATCAAGCCGGTGATTCCGCGCGCCACCATTTCACTGGTTCGCGGAATCGAGTCGGGCTGCCAGGGCTCTTCGGGCAGCGGTACGACGTCGCCTTCAGGGTCCTGGTCGAGCAGAACCTGAGTCATCTGCGCGCCGGACACGCCGTCGATCGTGCAGTGATGAATTTTTGTGTAGAGGGCGACGCGACCGTCGGCCAAGCCCTCGATGACATAGATTTCCCACAAGGGTCTGGAGCGGTCGAGGGCGCGTGCGTGGATGCGCGAGATGAGTTCCGAGACCTGGTGGTCATCGCCGGGCGGCGGAACCGCGATGTGTCGGAAGTGGAAGTCCATGTCGAAGTCAGGGTCTTCGATCCAGAACGGGCGATCGAGATCGAGGGGGACTTCAACGAGTCGTCGGCGGTAGGGTCCGAGCAGGTGGAGTCGGTCTTCGATTGTGGATCGGAGCGCGTCTTTGAAGCTTCGCCCCTTGAGTCCAGCTGAATCGAAGAAGATGAGTGAGCCGACGTGGCCGAGTTGTCCGCCGGCCTCCATGACCAGAAAACTATTGTCGAGACCGGAGAGCTGTTGCACTTGAAACTCCTTGATCTGAATTCCTAGACTGGGAAGCCTGAAACACGTGAGTGTCGATGATGGCACGAAGCGCATGTCTCTACCACGACCTCAGTTTGTCTTCGGAACTCGGCCTCGGGGGACGACGGGCGCCCTGGCCGTTCTCGGGGCCGAGGAGAGAAGTATGAGGCTCGCCGACTATCTTGCGCGAATCGAATACCAGGGGCAGCCCAAAGCGAATCTTGAATGTTTGTCCGCGATTCACCGTCAACATCTCTTGCATATTCCCTACGAAAATCTCGACGTCCAGCTGGGTAGGCCCCTCGATCTTGAGATCGAGCGGATTTTCGACAAACTCGTTCATCGCCGTCGCGGCGGCTGGTGTTACGAGATGAACGGTCTATTGGGGTGGGCGTTGGCCGAGATCGGCTTCGATGTGATGCGGATGGCCGGGGGTGTGATGCGCAGCGTCGAGGGTGATGAGACGTTAGGCAACCATCTGGTCCTGGCCGTCCAACTCGATCGGACCTACATCGCGGATGTAGGTCTCGGCAATGGGTTGATTGAACCCGCGCCGCTCGAGCCGGGGCCGATCACGCAGGAATTCCGTGAATGCAGCTTTGAGGAAATCGAGGGAGGATTTTGGCGCTTCCATAACTTCCCGGGCGCGATGCCCCTGGATTTCGACTTCCGCTATGAAGCGGCGGATGAATCGTTGTTGGCCGATTCTTGCAAGCAGCTTCAGTCCGACCCGAATTCCCATTTCATACAGAATCTGCTCTGCATGCGCCTTCACCCGGAGGGCGCAAGGTTCATGGTGGGCAAGGTGCTCTTCACGTTTTCGGGACTCGAATCGGCGAAGAGCGTGCTCGATTCCGAGGCGGAACTGGACCGGACGTTGTCCGAGGTCTTCGGCCTTCATGACCTTCCGGTCGAGGAACTCTGGCCTCGCGTCGTCCTGCGCCATGCGGAACTATTCGATTGAGAATTCGAGCCCGGCATTTTTCTGGAGCCGCAGGAGATAGGCTTCGCCTAACGCGGCAGCCGGGGTGAGAAGGCCCGGCTGACTCGTGAGGGGGTCGAGGGCGAGGCAAACGGCACTCTCTGCCAACATCTTTGAGGTCGAGCCGTAGCCGGGATCTCGGTCGCCGGTGACTCGGGCGCGCAAATTTTTGCTCTCGTCTTCGGGGTGCCTTGCAAAGAGCTGAATGTCGAAGTAGCCCGACTCACGCGTGGCTTTGTCCGGGCCCTCACCGGGCGCCGGCAGCCGAGGCGAGATTATCCGGCGTAGTGGACCGATCGACATTGCGCCCATCATGGCCGCACTCGACGCAGCGATGGCGGTGGCCTTGGCCAGGCCGGCCGGTCCCCTGCCGGTCAACATGGCTTCGCTATATCGAAAGTCGCGACCATAGATGCGGTCGAGAAGGGAATTGGTTCGACGAACCACTTTGGTGTTGATGGCACCCATCACGAAGGGCGCGGTCCAGGCCGCGAAGTCCTCGTCGTAGGCGGGCATGGTCGGTTCGGGGGAGTCCGGTCCGTCCTGTTCCTGGGCGGGATTCAGGGCGTAGGGTTCGTTCATGACGCGCATCACTTCGGGATCCTGGCTCGCTTCTTCCAACATGTTGATCATGCTGGCGATGGTCCCGCCGCTCGCACCGCCCTTGAAATCTTGGACACGAAATTTGATCTCCGGGGCGTATACGCCATGGCGAGCCTTCATTTCGCTTTGCAAGAAGAAGGTGCCTAAATCCGAGGGAACGCAGTCGAAGCCGCAGGTGAAGACGATGCGAGCACCGCTTCCTTGCGCCGTCGCCTCGTGTGCGTCGATCATTCGGCGCATCCAATGGGCCTCGCCGGTCAGGTCGCAATAATGTGTCCCCAACTCGGCACAGGCTGCGACGAGGGGACTTCCGTAGAGCGCGTAGGGGCCGACCGTGGAGCAGACCACCGTCGTGCGAGCGGCCAGGGATCGCATGCCCTCGGCGTCATCGGCGTTCGCGAGCAGGCAGGGTATGGATTCCGTCGAGATGCCGGTTTCACTCGCGAGGCTGGCGCGCGTTTGTTCGAGTTTTTTGGCGCTGCGTCCGGCGATGGCCCAGCGGAGGCTGCCCGCGAGGCCGTAGCGCTCGAGCAGGTACTCGGCGGTGAGCTTGCCCGTGAATCCGGTGGCTCCCCAGATGATGATGTCGAATTCTCGCTCTGCTTGTCGTTCTCGGTTGGGTTCCGTGCTGGACATGTCAGCTCCTCTTGAATAGGCCCTTGGGCTCGAATGAGTCTACCAGCCTCAGCGTTAGTCGCCTGACTGGCGCAGCGGGTCTGCTGGGAAGGGGGCGAGGGCGGCAAATGCGAATGCGGCCAGGGCGAGTCCACAGCAGAAGAGTAGGCCCTGTTGATAGGAGCCGAGATAGGTCTTGGAGGCGGCCAGGAGGGCGGGGCCGATCGCGCTCGCTGCGACGATGAAACTCATCTGGATACTCGAGATCGCACCGAGATGACGTCGGCCAAAGAAATTCGGGATCGCCACGTTGAGCAGAGTCGCGAAGAGTCCGCTCGCGCCGCCCCAGCCGAGGATCATCATGATCAGAAAAGCCTGTTCGCCGAGGCGGCCGACGCCGACATACCCGATTGTCTGAAGAGCCAGAAAGGTCAACACGAGGGTGCGGACACGGACGCGATCGGCCGCCCAGCCCGAGAGCATCCCCACGCTGGTACTGACGAAGGCGATCGGGACGAAGAGCTTGATGGCTTCTCGGCCTCCGATTCCCGTATCGATTCCGATGTCGACGATATGGAAGGTCACGCCGGTAAAGACCATGGCCTGAAGCGAGATGGCCAGGGTGACAACCCAGAAGCGAGCCGTTCGCATCGCCTCGGCCCGGGTATACTCGGGTTCATCAGCCGTCTGCGTCGCGTGATGCGAGTCACCGGGCGCGGCCGCGCGGCCGTCCATTTGCAAACCGCATTCCTCCGGATTCTCACGGAAGAAGACCAGGACCACCAGACTCATACCGATTCCCACCATGCCGGCCAGCATCCACCATGCGCCGCGCCAGCCTCCGAGATCGATGAACGCTTGCAGGATCAAGGGCGCGATCGCGAAGCCACCGGAAACAAAGACGCCGGAAACAGCCGAAGCCAGCCCTCGGCGACGCTCGAACCATCTGGCCATCATCGTCCGCGAAGCCATCGTGAGCATGCCCTGCCCGCTGAAGCGAAGCAGCATGAAGCCGATCGTGAGGATGGCTGCGGCGGCCGGAGCCAGTCGCTCCAGGTTGAGCAGCTCGGCCAGTGAGGCAGCGATTCGATCGAGTTGGGTCAAGAGGCAGAGCGTCGCGGCGACAGCCAGACAGGCAGCGATCCCCGTCCAGCGCGCACCGTGGCGATCAAGGTAGAGCCCGCCTCGAGGCAGCAGCAGGCTGCTTCCCAGGGTGCCGACCAAATAGGTATAGGCGAGTTCGAGTCGCGTTAGGCCGGTCACGCGGATGAGGTGGTCGGTGAAGACGCTCACCCCCATGGTCTGTCCGGGGATGCTCATGATGATGCCGACGGTGGTCGCCGCGACAATCGCCCAGCCGTAGAAGAAGGGCAGCCGATCGGGGGCGAAGGGGAAGTCCGGGGCGAGGCGATTCATTTCGCGCGGGACCGTAGCAGCTCGGCGGTGCGGATTTACGCGGTTCGAAGCAGCAGGACGCCGAAGAGATCTTCGCGGTCGGTCCACGACGTTTCGAGCGTCCATCCTGCTTCTTCGGCCAGGTTGCCGAAGCCGTCTATGCTGAATTTGTGGGAATGCTCGGTGCAGATGCGTTCGCCCGCTTTCAGCTCGAATCGTTCTGTGCCGATCTCGATCACCTGCTCATTCAGGCTTTCGAGATGCATTTCGATTCGCGCGTCGCGAGCATTGTAGAGCGCCCGGTGGGCGAAGTGTTCGAGCGCAAAGTTGGCGCCGAGTTCGCGATTGATGCGACTCAAGAGATTGAGATTGAATGCGGCCGTGACGCCCGATCCGTCGTTGTACGCACTCTCTATTCGGTTCGTGTCCTTGATCAGATCGATGCCGATCAGCAGCTGGCCGCCGCTTGCCGGGCGTTGCTCCAGGCAGAGGTCGGCCAGGCGTCGCAAGAGCGTCACCCCGCCCCGGCGATCGAAATTGCCAATCGTCGATCCGGGAAAGAAGAGCAGGGGCGGATGTTCGTCGAGACCGTGCTCGGGCAGGTCGAGGCGTTGGTTGAAGTCGGCGCAGACCGGCCAGACGCTGAGGTCGGGAAAACGACGGGCGATTCGCGCGGCCGCGTCGGTGAGATGATCGCGTGAGATGTCGATCGGTACGTAGCCGGCCGGGTTGACCAAGGCATCGAGCAGCACATGGGTCTTCGTGCTGCTGCCACTGCCCAACTCAATCACCAGGGATCGTTCGCCGACTGCTTCGGCGATCTCGGTAGCGCGTGTCTCGAGGATGCCGACCTCGGTTCGCGTCGGGTAATACTCGTCGAGTTCACAAATGCGATCGAAGAGTCGCGAGCCCTCGGCGTCGTAGAAATATTTACAAGGCAAGGTTTTCGGATCCGAACGAAGACCCTGCCTGACCTCTGCCAGCAGATCGTCGGGTTCAGGGTGGAGGTCATGAACGGGCATGGCCTTTGCTGCACCGGGTGCCACCCTGGGAGCGGCCAACGATTGGGAAGTCACACAGGCTCCTGATTTTGGCTTCGGGCAAGCCGGATTCCGGTAAATTGCCAGCGATCGGGCGCGCGGAAAAAATTTCGATAGCTACTGCGGAGATGGCTACGCGCGCTGGCGCACGAGCCACCGCGCAGGACGAATTGCTCACACATAAACTTGCCGTTGTACTCGCCTAGCGTACCCGCATCGGGCTGGTAGCCGGGGTAGGGGTCGTAACTACTGCGCGTCCATTCCCAAAGATCCCCGAAGAATTGGCGTGCTTCGCCGGGTGCTTGGATGCCGGCCGGCGTCGGGTGGTAACGCTCTGACTCGGAAAAATTTCCATCGACCGGACGCGCGCCGCAGGCCACTTCCCATTCGGCTTCGGTCGGCAATCGTGCGCCGGCCCAGCGCGCGAAGGCATCGGCTTCCAGAAAACTCACATGAGCGACCGGTTCCGCATCGCAGAGCGCGCGCTCGCCGGCGAGGGTGAATTCGTTGAATCCGTCGGCTCGACCACGCCAATAGAGAGGCGCCGTCCAGCCCTCTTGTTGCACTGTCGCCCAACCCCTGTCCAACCAGAGATCTGATCGCTGATATCCGCTGTCTTCGATGAAAGCGCGGTATTCGCCGTTCGTGACGAGCCGATCGGCAATTTGGCAACTTTCGATGAATACGCGGTGTGCGGGGCGCTCGTTGTCAAAGCTGAAGCCAGTGCTTCGGGCCCCGATCGAATGAACGCCTTCTGGGACTTTGACCCAGCCCAGGCTGTCGCTGGCCGGGTTCGTCGTGGGAAGAATCGATCGATAGGCCGGGGATAGCGGGTTTTGCGCGAAGAGGTGTTTGATGTCGGTCAGGATGAGTTCCTGGTGCTGCTGTTCGTGGTGCAGGCCGATTTCGATCACCCGCGAGATTTCGGCGAACTCGGCGCGGACGCGGCGGTCGGCGGGCGGAGCGTCGCCAAGCAGCGCACGCATATGATCGTCGACGTAGGCGCGGTATTCGAGAATCTCAACGAGGCCCGGCCGCGTCAGGAGCCCGCGCTGTGGTCGCGCGTGTCGTTCCCCCGCGCCATTGTAGTAGGAATTGAAGAGGAAGCCGAAAATCGGATGAAAGTGCTTGTAGTTCGGAACGTAAACCTGCAATACGAAAGTCTCGAAGAACCACGTCGTATGCGCCAGGTGCCATTTCGCAGGGCTGGCGTCGGGCATCGACTGCCCGTTGCAGTCCTCGGCATCGAGGTTCGCGCAGAGCAGCTCGGTCTGGCCTCTGACCTGGCAATAGTTGGAGGTGTCGCTCTTGGCATCGGTGCCGGATGTCGCGGCGGTTGAACGCTCGGGGTTCGTCACGTTTTCTCCTGGCCAAAGTCTAGACGAACTTTCTGACGCTCGGGACTCTTCGGCCGAAAATTTGCCGACCGCTCGCGACCGCTGGAGTTTGATTGACTGATTCTTGCTGAGCGTGCGCAGTCGAGATCGTTGCCGGTTGGCTATTGCGCGAGCGAGGTCTTGGTCGCCAGGTCGTGGGCCACTTCGGCGATGGGACGATGGTCGAGATCCACGCGCCGATTCGCTTCACGCATGGTCTCGTCGTCGATTCGTCCGATCAATGGCCGAAGTGCCTCGACGAGCCGTGGATCGCGGGCTGCCGCGGGCGAAAGCAGAAGGACGCCATCATAAGGGGGCAGGCTCTGGCGCGGGTCGTCGAGTACGACAAGGTCGAAGGCCGCGATGCGACCGTCGGTCGAGAAGGCGCTGATCACATCGACATGACCGTCTGAGACGGCCGTATACATCAGGCTGGAATCGAAACTCCGCTCTGCGTCGAATTCCATCTTGTATGCATCACGAACGGCGATCCATTCCGGGCGGGAAAAGAATTCGTAGTCACCGCCGACTGAGAGGAATCGCGAACGAACCGCCAGATCTTCGAGGGTCTCGATTCCGAGCTCCCGAGCGCGGTCGCGTCTCATGGCGAAGGCGTAGGCGTTTTCGAAACCGAGCGAGCCGAGGGAAAGAATTCCGTGCTCGGCGAAGAGCCAGCGTTTGATCTCGGCCAGGACCTTGGGCGCACTCTCGGTTTCGGTCCGACCGAGATGATTCGCCCAGATCGTTCCCGAATAGTCGACATAGACGTCGAGCTCGTTATTGGCCAGGGCTTGAAAGATCACCGTCGATCCCAATCCATCGCGAATCGTGACGTCGAAGCCGGCGGAGTCGAGTCGTTCGGCGATCAACCCGGCAAGAATATATTGTTCGGTAAAGGTCTTGGCACCGACGCTCACCCGCGGCCGGTTTTCCTGGCGCAATGCGTCGCCGAGGATCGGCGCCGTGGCCAGGCCGACGGCGGCCAGGAAGAGGGCGAAGGAGAACCATCCCAGTCGCGCATCCCGGCGTGCGGCGGCGACTTCTGCCATCCGGATCAAGGCGTCGAGGGCGATCGCGAGCATCGCTGCGCCAAGACATCCGAGCAGCACGGCGGTCGTATTCTGGGTCTGCAAGCCGCTGAAGATATAGTTACCGAGGCTGGTTGCTCCGACCGGCGTCGAGAGCGTGGCCATGCCGACTGTCCAGACCGCGGCGGTTCGGATTCCGGCGACGATCACGGGCGCCGACAAGGGGAATCGCACGCGAATTAGAATCTGGTCTTCGGTCATGCCGATGCCGCGCGCCGCTTCGATGATGTCGGGGTCGACTTCGAGTGCGCCCGTTACGGTATTTCGCAAAATGGGCAGCATGCTGTAGAGGACCAACGCGACGAGGGCGGGGACGACACCGATCCGACCCAGGAGCGGAACCATCAAGGCGAGCAGGGCGAGCCCGGGAATCGTCTGAACGATGCTCGCGATTCCGAGTAGCGGGCCAGCCAGCCCCGGCTTGCGCACCGCCACACCCGCAAGCGGAAGGGATAGGGCGATTCCGATTGAGAGCGCCCCCACGGTCAACAGCACATGGTTGGCGAAATAGTTCGGGAAATGAACGAGCTGACTATCGAGCTGATCGAAGTTCACGCGTCGACGCCTCCAGCCGGTCGATCATTCGCATGAACGATGGACTGGATCCGCTCGGATTGGCGGCGGGGCATGGCGAGGAGTGCCTCGACGACTTCGCTTGCGGGATTGGCGAAGAGTTCGGCCGGGCGGTCGACCTGGACGATCCGTCCGCGGTCCATCACGGCAATTCGGTCCGCGAGCAGCAGGGCTTCGGTCACATCATGGGTGACGAGGACGATGGTCAGGTCGAGCTGCTCGCGCATGGCCATGAGTTCTTGTTGCAACCCATCTCGCGTGACGGGATCCACGGCACCAAAGGGCTCGTCCATCAAGAGCACTCGGGCTTCCGCGGCGAGCGCGCGTGCAACGCCTATGCGCTGCTGTTGGCCGCCGGAGAGTTCGGCAGGAAAGCGATTTCGATATCGCTCTGGCGTGAGCCCCACGCGCTCGAGCAACTCATCGACCCGCGAGCGGATTCGACCCTCGTCCCAGCCGAGCAGGCGCGGGGTGGCGGCGATGTTGTTGGCGACAGTCCAATGGGGAAATAGCCCGATGCCCTGAAAGACGTATCCGATCGCGCGTCGAAGCAACACGGGGTCAACGTCTCGGGCATTTCGACCGTCGACATGGATCTCGCCCGAACTCGGCTCGACCAGGCGATTGATCATCTTCAGCGTCGTGGTCTTTCCGCAACCGGAAGACCCGAGCAGCACCAGGGTCTCCCCGGCCGCGATCTCCAGGCAAAGGCGATCGACGGCCAAGACACCCCCTGCATAGGTTTTCGATACCTCGCGGAGTGAAATCATCGACTGCATTTCCCGGTCCCAGGAATCGATCGCGGAAGGATCATTCGTCGGGCCGCCGAACGCCGAGTTGGCTGATCAAGAGTGCTGCACCCGTCATCGTGAGGCCCTTCAAGAAGAAGGACAGCTGGATAGCCTGCATCTCGGCACTCTCGGTCGTCACCATCTCGAGCCCATGGACCGTGAACGTGACGGGTAGCAGGAAGAGGGCGATCAGCCAGCCGCCGAGTCGCGCTCCGCGATTGGTGAGAATCATCGCCGCACCAGCGAGTTCAACCACACCCGAGACGAGAACCCAGAATGTGCGAAAGGGAATCGATTCGTGCATCAGGGAAACGTAGCCGTCGATGTCGGTGAAGTGCGTCACGCCAGACATGAAAAAGATCAACGTAAAGAGGACTCGACCGGTGAGACCGATCGAGGGATGGAGGGGGAGGCGGGATTCGTCGATCAAATGGGGCTCTCCTATCGCCTCGAACCGGCTCCCCCGACCAGAAAGGTAGGGCGCGGGGAAGGGCGGCTTTTTTGGCCTTTTTGAGGTCGAGATGAAAGCACATTCCAGATCGCGGCACGCCATTCGCCGCTGTCGTATGCTTGATTTCGTGAAGAGCGAGTCGCCACGTCTTCTGTCATTCATCGACTGGACGGCCTGTCCCGATCCATTCGAGGAAGCCCGCTTCGATTCCCTGCGATCATTCATGCTGCTCGCGATGCTGGCCCATAGCGGCGTGCTATTCGCGGATGATGGTCCGATCGGCTGGTATGCGAGGGTGGTTTTTGCGCCGCTCTTCCTGCTGAGCGTGTTGGTCGGGTTTCGATTCCCTTCCTTGAAAAGCCAATCTGTGATGTTGTCGCTCGCGGTGACCAGTCTCTGGCTGATCGTGGCCTGGCCCAATTTTGCGAATCATCTCTTCCTGGAATGGTCGGTTCTCCTCTTTTTGACGTTGTGCCGGGAGGACAAGCGGCTCGGAATGAACGGACTTCGCTGGTTGGTGGCGATCGTCTTCTTCTATACGGGTTTTCAGAAATTCGTCATGGGCAACTATTTCGAAGGCCAGTTCCTGCTCGTTCGCGTTGCGGCATCGCCGAAGTTCAGGGCTTTCTTCGAATTCGTCCTGCCAGACGAAGAGGTGGCGCGACTGATCGAGATGGGCGGGCGTTTCGGAACCGGTCCCTACGCCACAAGTGACGCCTTCTTCCTGCTGATCTCGAATAGCATCTGGATCGGAGAGATGGGCGTCGCCATTTTGTTGCTCTTTTCGAGATGGCGGAAGTTTGCGATTTTTGCGGCGATCTTCCTCGTGGCCGGGATCGAGTTGGGGGCACGAGAGCTGGTCTTTGGGGCTTTGTTCACGATTCTTCTACTGATTTTCTATTCGGGCCGGAACGCCCTTGTCCTGTGGCCGGCCTTTGCCATGGTGCAGATTCTTTCGGTTCTCACTCGATTGCTATTTCCCGACTTGAGGTTCAATTGAGTTCGCGAGCGAGACGAACCAGTGTCGGCGTGCTGCTCGCCCTCTACTTTCTATGGCCGCTGGTCCATCAACAGCTGGTGCTGCGCTACCGCATCGATCCATGGAAGCTTGCGGGCTGGGCCATGTATACGGCGCCGAGCGCTCGTGTGCGGATCAATCTGGTTGGGCTCGGCGCGGACGGCAGACGCGTGCGCATCGACCCGAGAAGTCCCGCCGAGCTTGCGGTCGTGCTGGAAGACTTCGACGCTCGTCGTCAGACACTTGGCCTGTTCGTGGAGCCGGACGGCGTCGTCCGAAAGCTGGTCGAGATCTATCCCGACTATCGCGAATGGTCGGTGGTCGTCGACCAGGTCGGGTTGAACTCCGAAAATCGGTTCGGCGTAGTCCATCGCTCGATCTACCACTACCCGATAGACGGCGAGCGCCTCGGGGCCATGCGCGTCGAATACCCTGCCGTTCCGGAGATTCAGGCGCCGGAGGGCGATCGAGGGGGGCCGTCAAGCTCGCCGCCCGGGGGCCGGGAGCGCCGCTGAGCCCATCCGAACGGGACCTTCACGGCCACCGCTCGGATGGACAAACGACTCAGGTTCCGTGTACGACTGTGCAGAATGTGCCGATCACGATCTTCGAGTTGACCAGTGCTTCGACCGACTTCACATTGGTGATTCCGCCGTTGGCGGCGGCGGTCTCTACACTCGCGTCCCCGGCTGCGTAGACACCGAAGTAGGATGTCACGCAGGCCTTGCCTTCTTTTGTGCCCGACGTGATTTTCCCGTCGATGGGAACGCGGAGATTTTGACTCCACATTCCGATGGCGGGATAGGTCACGGTCGGACAACCGGTCAGGGTGAGCGCACTCGCGAGCACGCCTAGCATGAGGATCTTCGATCTAACCCTTTTCAATGTGCTTCTCCTTTTGCCTAGGTTCGCAAAGAACCGGCGATTGATTCCGTCCGAGTCTACTGAAGAGTGGACTATCAAGGAATCTTTTCTCGGAAAGGAGAATGTCGCGCAAGGGACGCTCGGGTCGAGGCAGATCGCCTCATTCTTTGCCCGATCGCTTCGACTGAGATCGGGAAAAGGTTCGGTCCGGCTCGCTACCGGTCCATCGGCCTATCGGTCTATCGACGGGAGCGGTCGGCGAGGGCTTCGAGCCCTTCGCTGAATCGTTCGGCCAGTCCGCCGCAAACGATGTCGCAAAGTTCAATCACCGTCGCGTCATGGATCTGGTAGATCGCGCGATTGCCCTCCGAACGACGGGCGACGATTCCCTCTTGGCGCAATTGCGCGAGATTGCGCGAGACCGTTGGTTGTTCGAGTCCTGCGAGTTCCGCGAGGTCCTGGACGGAACGCTCTCCCTCCATCAACAGGTTGAGGATCCGTAGTCGCTTCGGATCGCTCAGTGCGCGGAATCGTGCCGCTACGAGTTCGAGGGCGTCGCTTGTCAGAACGGGATGCTTTCGGGTCTTCCTAGCCATGACGCAAAGGTATTGACAGTATTGACATATGTCAATATACACAGATGTGAATATAGAAATAGGGAGCAAAAATGCCAGTCTGCGATGACGAGCGAATCCGATTTCATGCTCGTACGACGACTCGTACGACGTCACACGGCTGGTTCCTGCTCTGGATGATGCTCGGAACGGCGGCCATCAGCCATGCCGACGACTCGGCGGGGGTGTCGTCAACGGAATCGAGCACGTCGACCAACTCCGCGACGGAATCCGCGTCGCAGACCGTCACGCTGATTCATCTCAACGACCTTCATGCCAATCTGGTTCCGCATGATGACTTGATCCGGGTCGAAACGAGCAATGGCCAGCCGGCGACGGCGCGGGTCGAAGAACGCGGGGGGATCGCCCGGATCGCGACGCTGATTCGAAGGATTCGAACGGAGCACGACCCCTCGATCCTGATGAATATCGGAGACACCTACCACGGTGGTGTCGAGGCGCTCTATACACGCGGCAATGCGATCGCTCCCGCGGTCAACGCCCTGGGCATCGACGTCGGAGTACCCGGGAACTGGGACTTCGCCTATGGCGCGGCGACGACGCGGATGCGTTATTCGCCGGAGCCTTCAATACCCGCGAGATTCCTGAACTGGTTGTTCTGGGGTGACGCGGTGGCGCGTCCGAATTTTCCGAATCTGGCTGCAAACCTGAAACAGACGATGCCGCCGATGTCTCGCGGTGAGCTGTTGATGCCGGGAACCCTCGTGAAAGAGGTGGATGGACTTCGCGTTGGCTTCATCGGTTTGACCTCCGACATGGTCCCGCGGATGGCGCCGATCTTTGCCTTTGGCTTCGACTTCCTACAAGGGGAGGAGAACTACCGCGTTCTGATCAACGACTCGGCTCGCCGGCTGCGGGAAGAGGGCGCTGTCGTGGTCGTGGTCATGAGCGAGTTGGGTCTGCATCGAGACCGACGCCTGGCGGACATCGTCGAACCGGGTGTGGACGTTTTCTTTTCTGCTCACACGCATGAAGTGACGCCTGTGCCCCTCGAGTCGTCGAGCGGGGCCATGGTGGTCGAGGCGGGAAACGATGCCTTTCTGGGAACGATGGAATTCCGGGTTGAGAAAGGCGTCGTCGTCGATCGTATCTGGAATCTGTTGCCAGTCGACGCCTCGCTGCCAAAGGATCCGATCGTTCAGGCACTCGTCGACGAAGCACGCGCCCCTTTTCTCGCTGATCGGGTCGAGATCGAATTGCCGGTGCCCGGAATCCAGATGGCGCTGACCCGGCCGATCGATACCGTGGTCGGTCATAGCGATCGGCTGCTTCACCGCCGCGACGTCCTCCACAATCCCTTCAACGCGATGTTCGCGGAAGCGCTTCGCTTTGAAACGGGGACGCAGATCGCCATCACGCCCGGCTTTCGCTTCGATGCCGTCCTGTCCCCGGGGTCCGGTGAATCGGGCAATCCGGCGACTGCTAATTCGGAGGTAACGATCGAGCGCCTCTATCGCTATCTGCCGATTGCGCCCGGCCTGGCCACGGGTCGAATCCGAGGCGACAGCCTTCATGAGATCCTCGAACTCGAATTGACACGTGTCTTTTCCCTCGACCCCTTTCAACATAGCGGCGGCTGGTTGGGTGGTTTTGCGGGGCTCGATCTCGAGCTGGATCTAACGCGACCCGATGGCCAGCGGATCCAACGGCTGAGCTTGATGGGATCGCCAAAGCCGATTGCCGACGACGAGATGCTCACGGTGGCGGGTTGTCTTCGACCCTTCGATGACGACGGCTTCCTGTGTGGCAACCCGGGCTACGAGCAGGTCGTCGAATTCGCGAACCCAGCTACCGGTCGAAGCTGGACGTCGATCGAATTCTTGATCTACGCCTTCGAAACCGGCCTGACTTCACTCGCTGAGAATTCGCGCGTCGTCGATCGCGGCGGGGAGGCGCTCTGGCCGCAGGGCCCCTATGTCCAGCCACTTCGCGAGGGCGAGCTGGGCGAAGACTGAGTCGGCACAGCGTCTGGCTAGAAGAACCAATCTGCGAGCAAATGGACCAGTGGCTCAGAGGCGCCATATTGGGAGCGTCTCGGTCCCGTGAAGAGTTGCACGCCTAACGTCAATTCGATGCTGCCCAGCGGCGAATAGCGGAGGCTTGGGACGAAGGCTGCGCTCGCTCCATCCATGTCGATCAGGGAGACGAAATCGCCTCGCAGTTCGGGTGTGAGGTCGTAGCCGATTTCGACGCCGAGTTGGTGTTCGGAATTGGTGATGATGCGGCTCGATCCGAAAATTTCGCTCGAAGCGCCGGTTATGTAGGGGGCAGCGGGGGCGCCCGGTGGCAGCGGTTGAAAGGGCGCCTGATTCGTTGACTCAAAGAAAGGCAGCACGGCGCCCGCGCGACCGCTGCCGAATCCGAGGGCGTTGCCGTTGTAGAGATACTCGGCCAATACGTAGATACCGGTTCCATAGTTGAGATTCGTGTCAAAGGAGACGACGATCTGCCAGTAGTCCGGGAGGGATCTGGCCGAGGCGTCCCCGACTTTCCAGACGTCTCGTCGAGGCGAAGTAAAGACCGCCTCGAATGCGATCGCGCCGTCTCCTAGATTTCGAGAGAAGTCGACGCCCACCGTCGGTGCGCCCTCGAAGACGCCACCCATCGCGGAAAGGTCTGCATCGAGGACGACGCCGTGGAGACGAAGGGCCCAGCGCTCTTGCTTTCCGCTCGATCCGGGTGCGTAGACGAATTGGAGATAGCTGAATCCGTCGAAGTTGAATCGTCCGTCTATGCTGTCGATGCCCGGGGTGACATCCGGTTGCAGATTCAATGGAAGCAGGGCGCTGAAGCGATCGATCGGCGTCCACAGGCGGCCGACACCCCAGGCGATTCGTTGGCGACCGATCGAGAGTTCAATGCGTTCGGTTTCGATGCGGAGATAGCCGCGATAAAGCCGGTGGCGCCAGTCATGGGTCGAGCTATCCGAGAGACTGGCTTCTGCTCCGAGATAGGACTTGGTATCGAATCCTCCACCGAGCGCGGCTTCGAGGGTGTCGATCGATCCGTATTGAACTTCGTTGTCATAGGATGCGAAGAGCGAGAGCCATTTCGACAATTTGAGATCGGCCTCGATCCGTAGCCTTGTCAGGGCCTGGCCGACGTCCTGGTCGCCGAGCACATTGAAGGCCGGGCAATTGGCGAAGCTTGCGGCCGCCAGGCAGGTCGTTGCCGCCGGTGAAGCGGCGATGTCCGAGGCGATCGCGTTGCGAAAATCGTCGTTGTCAGTCTGCTGGGTGTAGATTGTGAGTTGGCGGAGACTGCCGCTGACCGAGAGTGAAGCGTCGCCGTGGGACCACCACTGTTCGGCGTGACTCACGGAGGCTGCGGTCAGGAGTGCGACGACCAGAAGCGTCCCAACCGATCCAGCCCATTGCTGGCGCTTCACGCGTCGCCCCGAGACGGCCCGTCGTCTTCGACGATTCGTCCGTCTCGCAGCCGAACGAGTCTTCGCGCCACGTCCATGACCAGGGGATCATGGGTCGAGAACAAGAACGTCACCCCGTCCTCACGATTCAATTGGGCCATCAATTCGAGCAATCGTGTAGCGGTTCCCGAATCGAGATTGGCGGTGGGTTCGTCGGCGAGTACGATGCTCGGCCGGCTGGCGATCGCGCGGGCGACGGCGACACGTTGTTGCTGCCCTCCGCTCATTTCGAGCGGCCGCTTGTCTCCTAGTCCGTCGAGTTCGACGCGTTCGAGCACCTCATCCGCTCGGGCACGTCGCTTCGTGGCCGAGATGCCTTGTAACTCCATGACGAACTCGACGTTCTCTCGTGCGCTCAGGACCGGAATCAAATTGTAGGCCTGGAAAACGAAGCCGAGTTTGTGCAGCCGAAGTTCGGACAAGGCGGCGGGAGAGAGTTTGCTGAGTTCCACGCCATCGAGCTGGATCTTTCCCGAGGTCGGCGTGTCGAGGGCGCCTAGCAAGTTAAGGAGCGTCGTCTTGCCCGAGCCGCTTGGCCCGGCCAAGGCCGTGAATTCGCCCTTCTCGAGCGCGAGGTCGACGCCACCCAGGGCGCGGGTCTGGACACCGCGCGTGTCGTAGACCTTGGTGACGTTGATGGCTTCGATGATCATTTTTGGATTCTCTCCTGCTAGGACTGCCTGAGTGCATCGGCCGGTTTGGCACGGCCGGCACGAATCGCTGGCCACAGGCTCGAGACCACGGCCGTGATCGAACCGACCACGATCGGCGTGACGAGATCCCGACGGCGAAGTGCTGGTTTGAGAACAGCTTCGATTCCGTAGGCATCGATCTCGCCCGCCCAACGCGAAATGTCGATCCCGTCTCCAATCATCCAGATACCGAAGAGCGCCAGGGCGACGCCCAATAACAGCCCGAGCAAGGTCACGAAGGCCGATTCAATCACCACCATGCTGACGACGCGCGCCCGACTCATCCCGATGGCGCGCATCATGCCGATCTCACGCGTGCGTTCGAAGACGGCCATCAAGAGGACGTTGGCAATACCGAAGGCCATCGCGATGAAGACGGCTGCGTAGATGATCCAGGCCATCGAGTCGAAGCTGTCGACCATGTAGACGAGGAGCGGTTCGAGCTGCGCCCAGGTGCGGACCTCGGGCCCCGCGCCGAGAGCCGTCTGGAGTTGTTGTTGAATCCGATCGACCTGCCCACGATCGGATATCACGACAGCGATTTCGCTGATTGCTTCGCCGAGTCCAACCAGCTTCTGTGCTTCATCGAGGCGCATGAAGACGACGCCGTCGTCGAGGTCACGCGAGCCGGAACGGATCAGGCCTGCGATCCGAAAGGCCTGTCCCGTGAGTTCGCCCGCAAGGTCTTGTACGGAGAGGACGAGCTTGCTTCCGACCTCCGCGTCTAGTCGTCGGGCGAGTTTGTATCCGATCACGACGCGTCGTGGAGCGCCTAACCAGGTGCCCGAGGAGATGGAGTCCGCGGCGATCGAAACACCGGCCTCGCGCTCGGGATCGACGCCGGCCAGGGCGACGCCGACGCTGGCATGGGGCGAGGCGACGAGTCCGTCCGCGCGCAGTCGAGGCGCCCAACGGTCGACTTCGGGAATCGCATCCAAGGCGCGAGACACCGCCGTGCCGCCATCGATCAGTCGGATTTCGAGCTTCGGATTCTCGGCCCAGCCCGCGTCGTGGATCTGAAGATGAGCCAACCCTCCGCGGATCGCGCTATCGACCATTCCAGTGACCATGCCGAGGTTGATCGCCATGGCGATGACGGAACCGGCGATGCCAATCGAGATCGCCGTCATGACCACGGCCGTTCGTCGTGGGTTGCGCCAGATATTTCGCCAGGCCATTCGAACGAGCATGACTACAAGCTCCGAAGCGCGTCGATCGGACGCGCGCGACTGGCCTTCAAGGCGGGATAGAGTGCGGCGAGGGCGGCCACGAAGAGAATCGTGATCGTCGAGCTGATCGGATTCATCCATTCGAATTTGAACATCATCACCGGTTCCATCCCGAATAGCTCCGTGCCCTTGGCGATGTCACCACCGAGTGGGATCTCAATGCCATGGAGCCAGGCCAATAGAGGCAAAGAAAGCCCCAGGCCGATGGCGAGACCCACTCCGGCGAGATACATCGATTCGAGATAGATCATCCGGAAGAGCGCGGCGGGTTTCAGCCCGAGCGCCAGGACGACCCCGAGTTCCCGCGTTCGTTCGAGGATCGCCATCAGGATCGTATTGAGAATGCCGAAGCCTACGACGACGATCAGGATGACGAGGGTCACGTACATCCCGGCATCGTCGATCAAGATCAATTGCACGAGCTCCGGCATCATCTGCGCATAGCTTTGCAGCTCGAGATCCAGATCCTTCGAAGTCGCGAAGGTCGCGGTGAGTGCATTCAGGAGGGCATCGCTCTGATCTGCGCTGTCGGCCAGGATGGCGACTTCTGTTATGCGTCCGTCATAGACGAAGAATTCGCTCGCGGTCTCGATGTGGATGAGTGCCAGGCTTCGCTCGAGCCTCGGATCGGGCAGGGCCATTGTTCCAACCACCGTAAAGAGCTCATAGGCGGTCTCGAGAGAGTAGGCGACACCGTAGAGCAGTATCTGGTCTCCGAGACCGATGTCGAGCCGTTCGGCGAGTTTGCGTCCGAGTACGATCTCGCGCTGGCCGGGCTCGGGCACATCTGCAAGGAACCGCCCGTTGTTGATCTTGTCGCCAAATGTCGTGACACGTTGCTCGCGTGGCGGGTCGACGCCGATGATCATGCTGCCCTGACTGTGCTCGTCGAAGGAGAGCAGGGCGAAGCTCGAAATTCGCGGGGCCCAGGCCCGCACGCCCGGTGTCTTCTCGATGGCCGCCTGGACCCGTCCATCCCAGGGAATGAATTGTTCAAGCGTCATGCTGTGGCGATAGCCCTGGCCCGAAATGGCGACATGTCCCGAGGACAGGCGGACGGCATCCTCGATCATCTTCTCGTGTACGCCGTCGGCCATACCCACAGAGAGGACGACCAGGAAGACGGCAAAGACAGTGGCCGCCACAGAGAGCGCGGTCCGGCGCGGGTTTCTCCAGACGTTCCGCCAGGCCAGTCGGTTCTCGAGGCCCATCCTCTTCAATCCCTCCGCTTCAAGTTGCGCGTCGTGAAGATCTTTGAATCGATCTCGGGGTCGAATTGGATTTCATCGATCTCGATCAGGGTCGAGTGACCGGGCTTGTCGAGCGGCGTCATGCTCCAGTGGTGGGGAACGAAGCGGTTGCCGATCCGTCGAAAATCGCTGAAGCGCATTACCCGGAGTCGCTCGCCTTCCTCGTCGAAGAAATCCTGGCGAAGCGGCGCGCCGGATTCGATATCCAACCAAGCGATGATGCTGCCCCAGACGACGGCCGCATCTTCATGGGGCCGATATTCGACGACATAGGCTCGTCGGTCGACGGCGTCATCGATCGCGCCGATTGCGTCGCCCTGGGCCTTGGCCTCACCCGGGTCGATGCCTAGCAGGCGATGATCGTAGTCCTCGATTTCGCTCGAATCGCGAACGAGATCATCGTTGCTGAAGTCACTGCCCATCCAGGATTGCAACATCATCGATGGCGGAATGCGTACGGTTCGTTCGACCCGGGGAACGTACATCCAGAGGTTGGGGTGTAATTTCAGGAAGCCGGTTCCCTTGTCCTTCGCGGGCGAGTCGATGCGAATCAGGGATTTCTTTTCCTGGCTGTCCTCCCAGGAATGGAAGGCGACGACCCGGGGTCGGGTCAGGCGTGGCGAGGTCACGGTCATCTTGCCTCGAAAGAAGGTCCGATCACTGCGCATATTGTTTTCGGCCCTCCGAGCGAGGGTTTTTGCGTCGACATCGGCTTGCGCCTTTTCGAGCTTGAGCTGGGGCGGATCGCCGGCGGCAGCGAACGCGATCAGCGACAGGCTGGCAAGGACGAGCGTGCCGATGCGAAGGAGAGGGGAGAGCGAGATTCGCCGGCTTGTTTCCGGCCCGGTCACGATCGGGAATTTCTTCATGGATGGAGTCCTTCCAACAAGAGGTTCCAGGCGACTTCGACATGGCCTTCGAGGTCGAAGTCTGGATCGGCGAGCCACTGAAGGAGCAGGCCTTCGATCGTACCGATTAGAGCGCTGGCGATCTGTTCGGCCGGCGGCCCCGAGCGAATGGAATGGGTCCGGCGGCCGGTTTCGACGATCGTCGCGAGTTTTTCGCGTGCGACGGCATAGGTGGCCGCCATGCGTTCGCGTGCCGCGGGATGGCTGAGAAATTCGGCCCAGGCGAGCAGGAAGACACGTTGCTCTGAGAAGCTCTTTGCGCCCAACTCGAACTCACGGCGCAGGACTAACAGCGCGTCTTCATTCGAGGCGGTGGCCGCATCCCATCCGCCGGAGAGGGCTTCCGAAAAGGCATCGAAAACCGCGAGAAAGACCTCCTCCTTACTGCGAAAATGCCAATAGAGGCTGCCCTTCGAGAGGCCGGCGGCGCGGACCAGATCGTCCATCGTCGAGGCGTGGTAGCCGTTTTCGCCAAAGCAGGTGAGCGCGGCCTGCAGGATCTGCGCTCGGCGCTCCTCGGCGGATCGGTGCTGTCGAGCCCCTGGGGCAGTGGCGTTGTTTTGCCCAGATTGAGCTTTGGAGGGTTTTGCCTGGGTTTCGATCATTCTTGTTTCCCTAAACTGACCAGTCAGTCTATCTGCCGACTTCAATTTGTCCAGTGAAATCGGCGCGGTTCGCCTTGCTAGCGTCCAGCCATGAGCCAAGCGCCCGTCGACACCGTCGAAGCCACCCGGCTGAACGGCTATCTGGTCTTCCTCTTCTTCCTGCTCTCGACGGCGACGCTCTTTGACGGCTTCGACAGCGCCATGCTCAGTTTTGCGGCCCCGGACGTACGAGCCAGTCTCGACATCAGTCGGGAACAATGGGGATTCGTGAGCGGCGTGACGCGAGCCGGGGTCATGTTCTCCTTCGTCTTCTTGCTCACCGCGGACCGATTGGGTCGCCGGACCCTGTTGATGGTGACGGTCGTGGGCTTCACGGTCTTCAACACCATGACGGCCTTCGTGACGACTTCAACGCAATTCGTGTTATGCCAAATGCTGGCTCGACTCTTCCTGACCGCCGAATACTCTTTGGCGATCATTGTGGTCGGCGAAGAGTACCCGGCGAGATTGCGTGGCCGATCGATTGCAATTCTGACCAGCCTGGCCACGGTTGGCGTCATGGCGATGGCGAAGATTCAGCCCTACGTCCTTTTATCCGAGGGCGAGAATTCCAATTGGCTCCACGCGGCGGGGATTGGAATGGTCGCGACAGTGCAAGGCTTCTTCGGCCTGGACGTGGATGGTTCGAGTTGGCGGGCACTCTATGTCTTGAGCGCTTTTCCGCTCGTGCTCGTCTTGTTCCTGCGAATCGGAATGCGCGAAACCCGTCGTTTCGACGCGGTGAACAATGAGCGCCAGAGCAAAGAGCGGGAAGATCCTGGTGCGGCCGGGTGGGCCGCGCAGTTTCGCAGCGCGGGTGAACCCTGGTCACCGCGCTATCGCAGACGTACCTGGATCGTCACCTTGCTCTGGAATTGCGTCCACCTCGTGACCGCTCCCTCGGTCGTGTATTGGGTGATCTTCGCCCGGGAAGACCTCGGCCTGACGACCGTGCAGGTGGGGGACATCGTCTTCTGGGGTTATGGCGGCGGCGTTCTCGGCCATTTCGTGGCCGGCTACCTGATCGACCGATTGGGACGGAAGTGGACTTGTTCCAGCTTCTATGTCGCTGCTGCGATTTCAATCTACCAGCTCTACCACGTGCCGACGCTATCCGGCCAATACATATGGATGTTCTGTACGGTCTTCAGCTTCGGTGCCGCGATTACGGCGACACACGTCTACGCCTCGGAACTCTTCCCGACCGAGATTCGTGCCACGGGTTATGGCTGGACGACGAATCTCGCCGGTCGGGTGACCGAGGTCCTGACACCCATGGCGATTGGTTTGTTGATCGGCCCGCTCGGCGGAATTCCCGCGGCGATCACGGTCGTCGCCGCCGGACCCATCGTCGGTGCCTTGCTCGTCCTGCGTTTCGCGCCCGAGACGAAGGGCATGACCCTCGAAGAAGTGCAGAGTCATCTAGACGGCAAATAGAATTCGTAGCCAGGTGCCTAGGCGGGTTTTCGCGGTACGAGGACTCGCCAATAGGCGACCGTGAACAGAAGCCACGCCATCGTCCACAGCCCGCCGCCGATCAGAATGCTCATCCGATAGCCGGCGACCGGTCCCGTCGCGCCCAGGGTTCGGATCAATGCGCCAACGATCACGCAAATAAACAGGATGACCGTTGAGCGATCGGCCTCGACTGGTCGGCCCGAATGTCCGAGCGAAACGCGCGGCATCATGCCCAATATGAGGGTGCCCATCGCTCCGGCTGTGAATGCGTGGAGCGCGGCGGCGCCGATGCCGATCCCGAAGGCATTCGAGAGCCCGAGAAAGGCGAAGCCCAAGGCCAACCAGAGATGGCCCAGATGAAGGATCCAGAGCATGGGTGTCTTCAAGGTCCGCCAGAAGCCCCAACCGCTTTGGCGCGCGATGAGTAGCGGACAAGCCGCGAGTCCCAGACCCGCCGCGATCTGTCCGCGTGGTTCGATCCAGTCTGCGAGCATGGCCATGCCGGCGATCGAGAGGGCGAGGGCGCCCAGGTGCCGACGGCTGACGATTTCGACGGCCTCGCCTTTGGCGCGAAGCGCGTTGCGTGTGAAGAGCGGCGTGATCCGTCCGGAGATTACCAGCATCAATCCCACGATCAGGTAGACGGCGCCCCAGGTTCCGGCGCGCATCATCGGGCCGTCGCCTAACGCGAGGCCTCGGTGGATCGCAACATTGGCCGCCGCCAATCCGAGCAGGGCGCCGACCACGCCAAGATTGCGCCAATTGCGGGTGCGAAGGATCGGGTTGGCGACAAAGATGGCAAGCGCGGGTAGGAAGGCCACGTCGATGATGGCCACCCAGGAAGGAGTGAGGGACCCGGCCAGGACCAGCGCGGTTCGGCCGGCGAGGTAGAGCAGGACCAATCCGATCAGTCGTGGTCCGGCGACCCGCGCCGTGGACGTCCAGTTGGGTACGGCCGTGAGCAGGAAACCGGCAATCACGGGAACCACGGTTCCATAGATCATTTCGTGCGCGTGAAGAATTTGCGGTGGCCAACCCTGTGTGGGTACGGCGCCGCCTGCCAAGACGTAGAGCCAGGGAAGCATCGAGGCCCAGGCGTTGATCGCTGCGACCAGGAAGAAGGGGCGAAATCCAATATCGAAGAAACCTCGAAGGAATGGGGTGCTGGCCAGTTCACCGTCTTGCTGTCTCACCGAAATTTCCTTTCGCGTTCGAAGTTGTGCCAGGCAGGTCGGTCGACAACGGTACGGCATTTCAACGTTTTGCCCCGTATGACCGGCCTACACGCGCCCGTCTCCCGGCGGCGCGAACTCTCCAGCAGATTGATCTTGAGTTACAGTGTTGGACTTCCGCGCCACTCGTTCGAGGCTGGGAATTCGCGAGGAATCGTGAAGAGCCGACAGTACCGACTGTACCGACAGTACCGACGGTAGAAGGCGAGCGGAAGCGGCGGAAGCAGGCACGAAGCAGGGGAACTGGAGGCAGGCATGAGCGCGAGTGCGGGCGCGAGCTTCGATGCATCGCTCGGAGGCGCTTCGAAGTCGGACCTTCCTCTGCGCGATCAATATATCGCGTCGCCACTCTTTGACTGGATCTTCTTCCTGGGAAGCCCGCTCCTCGCGGTCGCTGCGGTGCTCGGCGCCGCCCGACTCCTTCCGGCCGTGCAGGTCGAATATTATGTCCTCGGCTATATGGCGGTCGGCCATCACGTCCCAACGATGTTGCGCGCCTACGGAGACCCGGACGAGTTCGCGCGCAACCGCTTTCAATTTCTTGCGATTCCGCTCTGCGTCGCACCGATCGTGTTGGGGCTGACATTTCTCGATTCGCGTCTCTTGACCCTGATCTTCGTCTGGGACCAATATCATTTCATTCGTCAGCACTACGGCTTCATGCGCATCTATGACGTCAAGGCCGGGGCGAATAGCGTCTTCGACGCGAAGCTCGATCAATGGCTTTGTTTTTCCTTCTTCGTCGCGATCCTTACGCATAGTGGCTTCTATGGATATATGTACGCTGACGCGTTCTATAACCTGGGAATCGCCTTTCCGAATTGGCTCGTCGTTGGACTCGAGAAGGGCTCGCTTGGCTTGGCGATTCTCGTAGGCCTGCTCTATCTGGGGCGATTGCAATTTCGCTTCGCCTCGGGCCTTCCGATTGCCAAGCTCAAGCTCGTTCTCTTCGCGACGAGTCTGGGCGTTTGGTACTACGCCTATGTGTTGCTCTCCGATGGCTTTCTCAGTTATGCCATCTCGAGCCTCTTCCATTGTCTGCAATACGACGCCTTCGCATGGTTCTACAATCGCGCCAAGGCCCGGTCGCTGACGCCAACCCGCGGCAATGCCGTCTTTCGCATCATGCACGAGAGCCGATATCTCTATCTCTACGTCGGTGCGATCGCGTTCTACGGTCTGTTCTCGAGCTTCGGGAAGGAGATCTCGCTCGTCGCGATCCTGGCGCTCAACACGACGACGGGATTGCTTCACTACTACTTCGATTCCTTCATCTGGCGCGTGCGGCGTTCCGAATTCAGGAAGCATCTGTAGATGGCGCTCTCCTCCCGGAGTCGGCGAGTCTTGGGACTCTCAGCTTTCCTGGCCCTTGCATTCCTGGTCGCGCTCGTCGAACAACGCGTCCTGATCCCGCTGGCCCTCGATCGCGCACCGGCTGACGAAGTGCATTATTGGCAGGAACACGTCGAACGCAACGAAGCCACTTCGGCGTCTCATTTGCGGCTCGGCGTGGCCTATTCGAAGACCGGGCAATTTCGAGAGGCCGAGCGTTCTTTTGCGACCGCCCTGGCCCTGGAGCCGGACTATGACGCGGCCGCGATCGGACTCTACGGTGTTGTTGTCGGACAGGGCGATCGGGCACGTGCAATCGAGCAGCTGGACCGTTATGCGCAGGCACACCGGGGTTGCGCGGCCTGCTGGCAGAATCTGGCGGTCGAATACCTGGGGCAAAAGAAGCTGCGGGCCGCGAAGGTCGCGGTCGAGGCTTTGTTGGCGAGCGACTTCAGTGCCGACTCGAGAATGTACGGCGTGGATGACATGGAGGTCGAGGCGTCGATACTGGCCGGGCGTGTCTATGCCGCTCGTGGCGATCATCGACGCGCGATCGGATTCTTTCGCGCCGCAATCCTGAAGGATCAGCGTGATCTGCGCGCCTATATCCTGCAGGCGAAGAATCTCCTGGCGATCGACGACCGTGGTTCGGCACTCGCTGTGCTCGAGGAAGCCCTGTCGAGGAGTGATGGTGACGATTGGAACAAGGGTGAGAAGGGTGAGATCGAGAGATTGATTCGCCGCGCACGTCAGGTACAGCGTTGAGCGGCGACCCGGGTGCCAAGATCGCGGGAGGGCGACTTCCGGCACTCGATGGATTGCGCGGGATCGCGATCCTGCTCGTCTTGATTTTTCATAGTCTCGACATTCAACTGGATGCGATACCGAATCCTGTGATTCATGCGGTCGCCATCTCGGGATGGACGGGCGTCAGTCTTTTCTTCGTGCTCTCCGGTTTCTTGATTACCGGCATCCTCCTCGATGCGCCGAAGGGACGTCGCGCTCTTGGGAACTTCTATGCGCGGCGCGCTTTGCGCATTCTGCCGCTCTATTACGTGACACTTCTGATCTTTTTCTACGTGATTCCCCGAGCCTCGTTTCCCGAGCTCGCCTGGCATGATGATCGGGAAATTCTCTACTGGACCTTTTTGCAGAATTGGGCGATGGCCGCTCGGGGATCCTTTCTGAACGCGCCCAACCTGAACCATCTCTGGTCGCTCAACATCGAAGAGCAGTTCTACCTCTTCTGGCCCTTCCTGGTCTTCGGACTCGGCCGCCGCCGCCTATTGTGGCTCTGTGCGGCGTTGATCGTCGGCTGTCTCGGCCTGCGCGTCGTGCT
>CAZMFM010000043.1:0-24456 GCA_964565565.1 uncultured Spirochaetaceae bacterium
GGCATTCGTGAAGCCGCACAGTTCATTCTATTAGGTGAGTTGATCGGCCCGACAGCCGCCATCGTGTCCGCAGCCTTGGGATTCTGGGCGGCGGAAGCCCCCACGATGCTCGGCTTCGTGTTCTGGTGGATGCGCGACGACAACTACACACCCGAGTATGCGCGCGTCGATGGCGTCCAGGTCGATTACGCCGCGGCCGCGCGCGATGCCTCCAGTCTCGAGGAAGACGTCGACGTGACAGCGGGCGACGACGAAGCAATGCCCATCGGAGAGCGCTTGTGGCGCTCGGCCAGCGCTGGCGCCTTCGCGGGAATCGCCGCCGGCCTCGTAATCGGTCTGGGCGAAGCATTCGTGATCTATCAGGCAGGACTCGGCACGGAGAGTCAGGTCTTCTGGTACGGACCGCTTTCCTGGGCCGTGATTCTCGGCGGACTAGCCATCGTCGGCGGACTCTTTCTTGCGATCCTGCCAATGGATCGACACGAGATCGGCAGCTGGGTCACGCGACTGGGCTTTGGCGCCTGCCTGATTCCCTTCGGCCTCTTTGTCGTCCTCTTCCGCTTGCGACGCGACGTCTACCTGGAACAGATGCCGCCGGTACTGGTCATCCTTGCGGTCCTGGCAACCGCCACCCTACTCCTGCTCGCGATCTTGATTCCGTTGCGAAAGGTGCTCGATCCGATCGCCACCCGACTCGCCACACCCCTGGCACCGATTGCACTGCTCGTTCTGGCACTGCTCCTGGGCGGCGGCCTTTCGCTCGCGTTCGCCCCCTCCACGGGAGAAGCCCAGAGTGCAAACGGAATTCCCGAAAATTTGCGTTCGAAGCCGAATGTCATCCTGGTCATGGTCGATACCCTGCGCGCCGACCATCTCTCGTGTTATGGCAGCGATCTCGCAACACCCAACCTCTGTCGTCTGCTGGAAGGGGGAACCCGCTATCAGGGCTTCTCCCACGCGTCGTGGACCAAACCGGCAACCGCCTCGCTACTCACTTCGACCTTGCCCTCGACCCATCAAGCCATGTCGAAGCCTGCAGGCTTGTCCGGCGATCTCACCCTGATCTCGGAAGCCATGCAAGAAGGCGGTTACACGACGGGGGGCATCGTTTCGAACGTCAACCTGGCCGAGAGCTTCGGCTTCGCCCAGGGCTACGACGAATACTACTACCTCAGCCCGGACTACCTCGTGTACGCCGCCGAATCGAGTTCGAAGCTCATTCTCTATCAACTCGTGCGCAAATTCCAACTAGGACGCACGGACGGTGGCGACGTTCGCTTCAACTACTTCTACCAGGATTCGAAGGTCGTGAACGAGGTCGCCTTCGATTGGATTGAACGACGCAAGGACGAGCGCTTCTTCCTCTTCCTTCACTACATGGATCCCCACGATCCCTATTTCGAGCATCCCTATAACGGGGTCGGCGTGGCGCGCGTCTCGACGCCCGAACCGGATTCAAAAGAAGCCGGGCGGCTTCAAGATCTCTATCGCGGCGAGATCGAATACCTCGACGTTCAATTTGGCGCCCTGCTCGCCAAACTCGAAGCCGAGGGACTCTACGACGACACGGTCATCGTTCTCACCGCGGATCACGGCGAAGAGTTCAATGAGCATGGCGGCTTCTGGCATGGTCTTACGCTCTACGAAGAGCAGATCCATGTGCCGCTCTTGATCAAGTGGGCCCAGGGCGGCGACACGGAGGTCGCATCCGGCGCGAACTCCGGGATCGCGCGATTGCTCGATGTCGGTCCCACACTTTTGGGTGTCGCAGGCATTCCGGTTCCCGACAACATGCAAGGAATCGATCTGCGTGCGCCCTTCTCGACGCGCCGCGAAAGAGACCAACAGGTCTTCTCCGAGGAGGATCACGAGGGAAACGTCCTCTGGTCCCTGCGCACCGAGGATGAGAAGTTGATCGTGGCCAACCCTGGCAATCCACGCGGCGTGCCCGAGCAAGCCTACTTCGACATCTCGAGTGATCCCGGGGAACTCGACGCCTACGACGACCCCGATGCCATTGCGCGTCTGGAAGAGATGGCCAACCTGCAGCGCCAGGCCGCCGCGGGCAAGGCGGTCGAAGCCGAGGAAGCAGAGATGACCTTCGAGCGCTGCGAACAGTTGCGCATGCTCGGCTACGTCGAGGACTGCGCTCACCTTCGCTAGGGACACAAGCGCGAAGGCTTGGGGCCGCGAAGGCGCCAGGATGATCAGCGCGAAGCGGTGGAGAGTCCCAAGAAAGGCACCAACTCGCTCATCGAAGAGAATATTCCGTGTGCGGAATCGAAGTTGCCTGTTTTCGTCAATGCATTCGGAATTACCACACAGGACATCTCCGCCCTCGTCGCGGAGACCAGTCCGCGCTCGGTATCCTCGATCGCGAGACAGCGGCGCGGATCGATATCGAGACGCCTCGCCGCTTCGAGATAGGGCGACGGGTGGGGTTTGTGATCGGAGTAGTCGCCCTCCGCGACCACGAAATCAAAGAAGCGCATCAGATCCGTTTGGCGATGGATGCGATCGAAATGATCTCGATCGGAACTCGTCACGATCGCCATCGGGATGGTTCCATGAAGTCGCTCGAGGGATTCCTCGACACCGTCGAGAACGGTGATGCCCGCCTCGATCAG
This sequence comes from uncultured Spirochaetaceae bacterium, assembly GCA_964565565.1. Classification (GTDB taxonomy): domain Bacteria; phylum Myxococcota_A; class UBA9160; order UBA9160; family UBA4427; genus UBA4427. The sequence goes on from CAZMFM010000043.1 coordinate 2,628, forward strand.
CTGCGAATAGCGTTCGCCCCGCCTGTCCCGCAGATCGAGAATCTCGGCATCCGAGACCCCTCGATCACTGGCTAGATCGAAAACGCTGCGACCCTGGCGCATCGAAATCTCGTGATAGTCCTCTGCCGTGATTCGGATATCGATGGTCGCCAGAAGTTCCTGGGTCGCCTGGAGAAAGAGCGGCTCGGTGTCGACCAACACACCGTCGTTGTCAAAAAGAATGGCGTCGAAGGATTCGATCATGTTTTCATCGCTCCAGGCCCACTCCGCTAGTCGCCGTCCTTTTCGAGCCGAAGCGACGCAGAGTTCATGCAATAGCGAAGGCCCGTCGGCTGCGGCCCATCGGGAAAGACATGACCGAGGTGCGCATCACAGTTCGCGCAGACCGATTCCGTGCGAACCATGCCGTGCCCCTGATCGACGTTCTCGCCGACCGCGTTCTCATCGATCGGTTGGAAGAAGCTCGGCCAGCCGGTCCCGGAATCGTATTTCGCCTCTGATCGGAAGAGCGCTGCGTCACAGCAAATGCAGTGGTAGGTGCCCGCAGCCTTCTCATCCCAATAGCGACCCGAGAATGCCCCTTCCGTACCGGAACAACGCGCGACCTGATATTCCTCGTCGCTGAGCTTTTCACGCCACTCTTCGTCGCTTCGAACGATCTTCTCATCTGTACTCATGTCGATTGACTCCATCTTCTTTTGCGCTTCATGTGCTTCCGCACCAAGTCTAATCACGTCAAGTCGGGCGACGCGGGAAGAATCATTTCAAGTCGCTTCGAGCGAAACCCGGACCGAGCGACCCGCCGCCTCGAGACAAAGGATTCGCGGATTGTCCGACTCCGCGCGAAAGCGCATTTTCAAGACCATCAAGGAATGCAGCCCTTTCGCGCCGACACCCTCTTCGACGCCACCGGGCCAGGCCGCCGTGAGCGGCTGCCCTGCAAGGCGCCACCACGGCTCTTCTTCGTCGAGCCCGATCAGCGCCTCGGGCATCTCTTCGCGGTCCGAAGCCTGGGTAATCAACAAACCTTCGTCCCCCGACCGGACCACGACGCGACCGACATCAAAGGTCAGGGCGAACACCGCACTGGTCGCGCCCGGCTCGTCCGCCTCGGCACGAAGGATCCGACCTCCCGCCGCGGCGATACGTTCAAGAATTTCGAGACCCGAAAGCGTGGACATCAACGTAGTCTACACTGGCGCGTCTTCGAGGAGAATGGATTGACCCCTGGCAAGCCCACAAATCAGCGCCCAGGTTCTGCGCGTCGAGCGCCGACCCAAGGCGACGCCTCCCGTCAAGCCAAGACGATCGACCCCAGTCGAGACGACGACCTTCGACTCGTACTCCCCGACGGCCTCAGCGTCCGGCGACGGCGCCATGACCACGGCTGGTCGCCGCGCGCGCTGGTCGCCGCCATCGAATTGGCCAGCATCAATGCGAGCGGCTTGCGACGGACGCTGACCCCGAATCTGATCAAGGCGATCGAGGAGCAACGAGAGCCAATCCGCTACGAACAACTACTCCTGCTGGCCGATGGGCTGGGTTGCGACCCCGTCGATCTCCTGGCCGAAGGCGAGTTCTAGCATTTCCGGTCGAATCGGCGTGGCGTGGGGATCAGACAAAACCAGAGCCGCCCCCCAAACCGACACCGAACCAACCGCGAAGCGCTAGTCGGCGTCGAAACACCAGCTTCCACGCCGCGTCTCGAATTCGAGTGCCGCTTCGAGTGTCGCGAGAAATTTCGGACGCGGCCATTCGGTCGCACCGAAGCGTGTCAGATGCTCGGTCTTCACCTGACAATCCACGATGGAGAAATTCCAGCGCCCGAGCTGCCGGACGAAGGCAGCGAAGGCGATCTTCGACGCGTCGCTTTCGACGGCAAACATCGACTCCCCAAAAAATGCACGACCGAGCGACACACCATAAAGACCACCGGCAAGAATTTCCGTACCGTGCTCATCCCGACGCCAGGCCTCGACGGAATGGGCGAATCCCAATCGGTGCAATTCGATATAGGCGAGGATCATGTCGTTGGTGATCCAGGTGCCATCTTGGTCCGGACGCGGGACTTCGCTGCAGGCCCGAATGACGCGTTCGAAGGCGGTATCCATCTTCAACTCGAAGGGGTGTGAGCGCTCGCGCTTGCAGAGACTCCGACTGAGATGGAGATCCTCCGGCTGCAGCACGGAGCGTGGGTCGGGTGAGAACCAGAGGATCGGTGCCTCGTCATACCAGGGGAAGATTCCCTGGGCGTAGGCAGCGAGCAGGCGCTCCGCCGCCAGATCGCCGCCGTAGGCGAGCAACCCGCGGCCATCGCTCTTGCGCGGATCGGGAAAAGGAAAAGCACGAACGAGTTCGCGCACCAATTCTTGCACGCCGCCTTTCATCGCGTCGCGAATCGAATCGCGTCCGAAGGCCAATCGCGCGTCGTGTGAATCGCCGGCAGGACCTCATCGATCATGTCTACGGCCCGCCAGATCTCGAGATGTTTCTCATTCATGAAGCGCTGCTCGACACTGTGTTCGAGCAACGCAAAGAGCGAATCATAAAAACCGTTCTGATTGAAAATGATGATCGGCTTCGGAAAGAGTCCGAGACGCTTTTGCGTGATCGCCTCGAAGAGTTCTTCGAAGGTGCCCGACCCACCGGGCAACGCGACGATCGCCTCGGCTTGACGGAGCATTTCGCGTTTCCGTTCATGCATGTCGTCGACGAGCTGCAGCTGCGTCAGCTCCGGATGAGCCCATTCGAGTTCGCGCATGAAGCGCGGAATCACGCCGACGACCGTTGCACCCCCCGCCAGCGCTGCATCGGCCAGGGCGCCCATCGAGCCGACCGCGCCACCCCCGTAGACCAGCGAATCCCCAGCGCTCGCAATCGCGCGGCCGAGTTCCGCCGCCGCGTCGTGATAGATCGGGTCGCAGCTTCCGCTCGAAGCACAGAAGACGAGGATCCGGCGCCGGCGCCCCGGGCTCGCCCCGTGCTTCCCTGTGTCCCCTTCTCCGCCTAGCGTCCCGCTCATTCCACCCTTCCTCGCTCGCCAGCTCGCCATTCACGTCCGCGTGTGCGTCGGGAGTTGACGGCGTAGGCCTTCGGTCGTAGGGTTGCGGCTTCCGGTTCGAACGCAAGGGGTTGATTTCCGGCGCTTGCAGACCCTCGGACCCGCTCGATCCTTCTCACCGGCATCATCGACATCATTGGCATCACCGACCCACCAGCTACGAGCCAGCCATCAGCTAGCCGGCAGTAGTGGGGATCGGGGAAACGGTGAAACGGCGATTTTGCCAACGAGGACCGAGCGTGCAGGTTTGATTCAGTCCTGGTCCACGTACGGCGCAAGCCGCTGACGATACGACCGATTCTGAATCAGGACTTGCCCGAGTTGCTAAGCGTCCTTCAACGATCAAGACATAACGAGTTTTCGCCCGTCCAATCGTCGGTCTCGGGAAGACACATCGAAGGCACAAAAGAGACGTCCGGCGACCGGCCGTCTGCCTTCGCTTCCCACAATCGACACCCGACCTGCAACCGACCCTGCAGGGCGCGGACGAGACGAAGACCGAGATGAGAGATCGTCCGAGAGGCAACATGTCCGACATTTCCGATACACCCGAACTTCCAGACGAACCCAGTGATCGAGGAAGAGCCACCAGCTCCGTGCACGCCGGCGAACTCCGGCAGCAGGAAGCGAATGCAATCACAACGCCGATCTATCAGACCTCAACGTTCTGGTTTCGCAATTCGAAGGAGGTCACCGACTACCAGGAAGGAAAGTCCAAGCGCGAAGAATACGGCCGCTACGGAAATCCGACCTGGCGCTCCGTTGAACGGAAGCTGAGCGCCCTCGAAGGCGGCGAGGAAACCATTCTCTTTGCCTCGGGCATGTGTGCTGCGACGACGACCTTCATGGCGCTCCTTCCAGAGGGCAGCCACCTGATCGTGACGAGCGATTGCTATCGGCGAACCCGCCAATTCATCAACCAATTCCTATCACGCATGGGCGTCGAAACGACGGTCATCGAACCGGGCAACATCGAAGCCTTCGAGGCCGCGATCCGTCCAAACACCGAACTCTTCTTCACTGAGTCACCGACCAATCCCTATCTCCGCGTCGTTGATGTACCCGCCTTCACAAAGGTGGCACACGCAATGGGCGTGAAGGTCGCGATCGATTCGACTTTCGCGACACCGGTGAACCACAGAGCGCTCGGCGACGGCGCCGACCTCGTCTTGCATAGCGCAACGAAATACCTCGGCGGACACAACGATCTGCTCGCAGGCACGGTCACCGGTTCCCGCGAGCTGATCGAACCAATTCGCAGCGCGCTCGGCGTACTCGGTGGCATCATCGATGCGCATGCCGCATGGCTCTTGCTACGCGGAATCAAGACTCTCGACATTCGCATGGAACGACATAACAGCAATGGATTGTCTCTCGCGACCCATCTCGAGAGCCATCCCAAGATCCGAAAGGTCTGGTATCCGGGACTCGAGAGTCATCCCGACCATGAAATTGCAAAGCGTGTCATGAGCGGCGCGGGAGGTGTCGTCACCTTCGAAATCGAAACCGATCTGGCAGGCGCCATGCGCTTTATCGACGCCACCACGATTCCCTATCAAGCACCCAGCCTCGGCGGCGTCGAGAGCCTGATCGAATTGCCCGTTACGATGTCGTTCTGGGACGTTCCGAAGGAAAAACGAGCGGAACTGGGCATCACGGACAGCCTGGTGCGGTACGCGTGTGGGATCGAGAACGCTTCGGACATCATCGCGGATATCGATCAGGCGCTGGAGAAGGTCTGAGAAGTGAGGGGCAGGGCAGTGTGAGGCAGGAGGCGAAGCAGGAGGGGTCGCAAAGTACCCGAGGCGATTAGAAAAGCCGCTCCTGCGCAGGCGTCAACTCGGAATGCGCGGACTCCATCGCGAGTAGTCTGGCCTTCAGCTTCAAGCCGCCCGCATAGCCCTGAAGCGCACCGCCGCGCGCAATCACCCGATGGCAAGGGATGACCAGGGGAATCGGATTGGCACCATTGGCAGCGCCGACGGCGCGTACGGCCTTGGGATTGCCGATCGCGTCGGCGATATCCGAATATGAAACCGTCTCGCCGTATTGGATCTTGCCGACGAATTTGTAGACCGCAAGCTGAAACGCGGTCGCGCGCATATCGAGGTCCATCGTAAACTCATGGCGCTCACCCGACATGAAATCGACGAGTTGGTCGATCGCTTCGGCGTGCGAGTCGGGTGAATCGCGTGAGCCGGGTGAGCCGGGTGAGCCGGGTGAATCGTGAGCGTCGGTCGCGCCCTTCGTCACACGCGCTTCAACCACCTTGGCGTCACGTGCATGCGTCTTCTTCCAGCCTTCGAAGCCGCGACCGCTCTCGTTGGGAAGCTCGATGTAGACCAGACCTTTTTCGCTACTGACGATTCGGAGATTGCCAAGGGGCGTTTTGAAACGCGTCGTCCGGAGTACTTCCATGACTGCCATTCTACAGGACGTCCCGGCGTTGCAAACGAGTCTTTCGTTAATCCTCGTCGCTTTCGGACGTCGCTTTCGGCTTCACCAAATCCTCCGCCGGAATCTCCAACCTTTTGATCATCTTCTGCAACGATTGGCGGGGAATGCCCAACTTTTCCGCCGCACCGCTCTTGCTTCCAGCTTCGCGGACCGCGAGGACGAGCATGCGGCGCTTGAGTGCATCCACCGAGCGGTTGAGATCCCAATCGTCGACGGGAGCGAATTCCGAAGCATCGACGGGGCCGCGCCCGTCTCCGCGACTCGATGCCCCACCGCGCACGTGTTCCGAGAGATTGTCGAGGCCAATTGTCTCCTCTGGTCCGGCCAGGGCGGCGATCCGCTCGATCTCATTGGCGAGTTCGCGAACGTTGCCCGGCCAGACATACCCCACGAGTCGGTCCATGGCGGCATTCGAGAATCCGAGAAATGTACGCCCGACCTTTTCGCCCGCGACATCGAGGAAATGATGGGCCATGGCCGGAATATCCGAGCTTCGCTCACGCAGCGGCGGCAATTCGATTTCGACGACCCGCAGCCGGTAGTAGAGATCCTCGCGAAATCGCCCTTCTTCGACCCGCTTCTTCAGATCGCGATTCGTCGCGGCCAGGACTCGGACATCGACCTTTCGGGTCTCCGAGGAACCCAGGGGCCGAATCTCGCCATCCTGTAAAACCCGCAACAAACGGACCTGCATGCCCGGCTCGGTCTCGCCGACCTCGTCGAGAAAGATCGTGCCTCCGTCGGCCATTTCGAAAAGGCCCTTCTTGTCCGCGTGCGCACCTGTGAACGCCCCGCGCTTGTGGCCGAAAAGCTCGCTCTCGAGCAAGGTATCCGGCAGCGCACCACAATTCTGTGCGACGAATTTTCCGTCCTTGCGACCGCCGGAATAGTGGATCGCGCGAGCCAGCAAATCTTTGCCGGTTCCGGTTTCGCCGGTCAACAGAACCGTCGCATCCGTTTGCGCAACCTTCTCGGTCACATCGAAGATCTTCTGCATCGCCGGCGCGTCACCGATGATGCCCTCGAAGGAATAGCGTGCCTCGACTTCTCGACGCAGGTAGACGTTCTCGGCCCGGAGCCGTTCGTTCGCCTCTGCCAGGGCGTCGGCCAATTGCGCATTCTCGCTCGACAGTTCATAGACCTCGAGCGCACGTTTCACGTTGATGCGCAGATCATCGGGTTCCCAGGGTTTGGGGAGATAGCGATAGATGCGACCTTCGTTGATCGCACGCACGAGCGAAGGCATATCCGCATAGCCCGTCAGCATCATGCGGATCGCCCGGGGATTGCGTTCGATCACCTTCTCGAGAAACTCGACGCCGCTCATTCCCGGCATCACCTGGTCGGAGATCACCAGTGCGATTTCTTCCCGATCGAGAATTTCGAGGCCCGCTTCACCGCTGGTCGCCGTAAAGATTTCGTATTCGACACCCAGCGTGAAGGCGAGGGATTCGAGAATTGCGTCCTCATCATCGACGACGAGAATCCCGTAGCGGCGTTGGTCACCGGTTGGACGAGCGCTCTCGATTTCGTTCATCACGAGACGTTATCGCAGCCTTTGCGCAAATCTGAATCGAGATGAGGCTGAAACTTCGCCTAGAATCGCGAAGCGGCCATTACCCGGCCTCTCGCTGGAGTAGAAAGGGATCGACTCATGGGCGAGCACCCGAACGCAACCTTGCTTCGCGGCCTCTTCACGGCATTCCGGGAGCAGAATATCGCCGCAATCCAGGAAGTGATTACGAGCGACACCGTCTGGCATTTTCCCGGTAGAGACGGTCAGCTCGCCGGCAGCCATCAAGGCCACGAAGGCATCTTCAGATTCCTGGCACGGGTGACGGAATTGACTGGAGGGACGTTCGGACTGGAAATCGAAGACGTGCTCGCAAACGACGCCAGCGCCGTCGTGTTCTTTCGGGGCCACGGAAGCAGGAACGGCCGGGAGCTGGACAACCCGACCTGCCTGAAGGTCCTCCTGAGCGATGGCAAGGCTACGCAGATCTGGGAATTCGTCTGGAATCTCTACGCCGTCGACGAATTCTGGGCCTGAGGCTCGGAGCCGCCGGATCAACGCGACCTGAAAGCGACCCGACCGGAATTCGCGCGGCGATCTGGCGCTCCGTTAGATTCAGGATTCGAACCACGACGCCGCGACCCTCTTCCACGGGCCTGGGCGCCGTCAAGCTACGCCCGAAAGACCAAACCTAATATCGAACCCGTGCTAGGTCTCCGCAATGTCAGGCACCGTCATCCGCACGTGTCCCGACAGAACGCCTAGCGCGAGCGGCTCCCCGGGGTACGTGGCCCAGGGCATTGCGCCCGGTATACTGAATCCGACCTAGCTGAATGGGAAGGTTTGTCGGCGAGAAGTGGGGCGCGCAAAATGAGACTACGTTCAATTGGATCGAGGATCGCGGGCACTCTGGGTGCCGAACTTTTGATCCTTTTCGCGCTGGCGTTCAACGCAGTCGCCGCCGCTCCAGATCTCTGGGAAATCGGAACCAGCAACAAATACGAGCTCGATCTCGGTCACGGCGACCCCTTCACGAGTGCCTACAACTCGAGCGTGAATCCGGATGATCCGGCTGACATTCCGGCCCTGCGCGATCCGTCGCATGACTTCTATCTTTTCGAGCCGGCTCGCACGAACGGGAAACCGATCGGAGCGCGACCGCTTGTCGCCTATTTCCACGGAGCAGATATAAATCCGAGTCCAGAGAAGCAAAGACGCCAGATCGAATATTATGTGCGTCATGGTTTCGTCGTCGTGTGGATGCCCTTCTGTGACACGCGCGGATTTTGTCTGGACTTCGCCCTCTACGATGACAACGCTGCGATCGCACTTCGCGATGCGCTGTCTCTGTTGTCGATGGATGGACATGTCGAGATCGCACTAAACGAACAGGGCGACCCCCGGGTCGGCTTTGTGGGGTTCTCGCTGGGCTCACATGTTGCGGCCCGCGTGGCCGGTGCCGGCGAAGCCGCCAAGCCCTATGTCATCATCTTGCACGACGGCGCTGGTTACGAAGCGTCCGTCATCGAGCCGATTGAGAATCTCAATCTCCCCAAGGCTGCGGAGACTTTTGTGATCAATCTCGTGATCGGTTTCATCGAAGGGAATGGCTGGGGCTGGGATGATCCAGATAGCGCTACGCGTACCTATCAAATCAAGCACGCCCTGCCCCTCGATCAAGCCAGCCTTTCCGGGATCTCACCCGACACACTCTTCGTAGCGCTCGGTGCGGCCGAAAGTGAGTTCGGTCCCAACGCCGTCGAGACTGTTCGGCGGATCTATCATCGTATTGGGTCGAAGCGAAAGCTCGCAGCGATTATTCCTCACGTCTGCGCATCCGAGGAGCCCTTCAATGCAGGCTTCGTCTACAAATGTCCTGAGGATCTCTCCGGCGCCGTCAATAACACGACCGAACGCTTCTACTACTCCGAACACGATCTTTTCTCGGGAGCCCTCTCGAACCGGCTTTTCGATAGCGCGGTCCTACTACAGACGACGAACTGCCTACTCGAAAACCCACCTCTCGAAAACCCGCCTCCGAAAGAGAACGCCGACTCGACGAAACCTGGCGACAGTAATTCGAACCAGAAAAGCCCAACCGCGGTCAGCCAGAAGACGGCGAAATCTTGGCGCAAACCAGGTCCCGCCGGGCCGAATCCTCTGTGTACGGGAGTCGGTCGGCGATTCACGGGTGTCTGGTCGGACTCGAATGGGGCGCTCCTGCGACGCGCGGAGCGAAAGCACGAATGGCTGCTGCTTGACCCCGACTCCTAGAATGTCGTAGGGCGCGGGTGCGATTCGTCCGTCGCACAGAGCACCCGCAGCCCCGCTTCGCGACTCGGTCGAATTTCGAGATCGTCCTCGAGAACAACCGTCTGGTTCACCTCGACCCTCGAACACGCCTCAACCCTTGCGAAGCCACCAGATTTGTTCGGAGGGAAAGGCTTTCGCCCACTCCGCAGAGATCGAGTACGGGATGCCCTGCGCGCCATCGGGCGCCTGGATTTCGATGTAGTCGACGATCTCGAAACCGGTATCCCTGAAGAGTTTGAGCCAGGCGGACGTCGTCAGGTTGAATTCGATGCCGCCGGGGTCGTCGTCGGCCTCTTGCCAATCTTGGCGATACTGGCCGAAATAGGGCTGTTCGAGCTGGTTCGAAATCGGCACAGAGCCATCGGGTGGCGCGCAGATCGAGGTCAGGATGTGATGACCCAGGAAGACCAGCTCGCCGCCAGACGCGAGCAGTCGATATGCCTCGGGTATCCAGACATAGGGATCCGACCAGATTGCCGCACCGTATTCACTGACCGCGAAGTCATAGGACCCATCAGGTTTATCGATGGCCTCAGCACTACCGTGGATGAATTCGATCTCGACGTCGTGCTCGTGGGCGAGTCGAGCCGCTGTAGCCAATTGCGCTCCGGAGTTATCGATGCCCGTCACCCGTGCACCACGCCGAACCATCCAGGCCGAGACATAACCCGTCCCACAGCCCAACTCGATGGCCCGCACTCCGCTCATGTCGGCCGGCAAGAGGGTCGTCTGCGTATCCGGGATTCCCCATTGACCCCAGACCGGAACGCTACGCGCCCAATTCCGCTCGCCTGCGGCCACCCATTGATCGGCCATACCGTCCCAATAGCTGCGATTGACGGCTGTGTGATCGGGGAGTTCACTCATCGTGGCAGCATAACCCAAACCTGCGGGTCCCTGGTCCTCGGTCTCGACTGCGCGGGCCTCGCTCCGTGGGACTTCGTTCTGAGCGCTTCGCCCTGACTGGTTGGTCCTTGAGTTCGATCAGGACTTCTCGAAGACGACGCGATGGCCCACCTGCCCGAGGTCGTCATTGGTCTTCCGCGCACTCAAGTTCGGATGAATGCGCTTGTTCCTAGATGTCGATCTGCCCGGGTACGATCAGTTCGATGATGTGGCCGTCGGGATCACACACCCACATCTGACCGGCCGCGCGACTCTCGACCACTTCGAGCCCCTGCGCCTGCAACTGCTCGAGCGCCTCGTCATAGCGCTCGATCGAAAAGGCGGCATGACGGGCGAGCGGATTGAGCTTGGGTGGCGTCTGTCCGACATCCAAGCCACTCGGCGTCTCGATCAAATGAACTTCGCAGCCGCCCGCCCCGTACCAGATGCCGAGAATCGCGCCCATATCCGGCCTCGGAATCGAACTCAAGCCCAATACGCCTTCATAGAACTCGCGGGACCGATCGAGATCACTGACCGGAAACGACATGTGGTGTGCGGAAACGTGAATGCTCATTGGATCTCCTCTCGAAAGACTCCTGTTATGCAGCGTGACGATCGGCCCCTGCCTCGGCTTCAACCGCTACCACTGAGCTCCGATGCGGCCGGGTTTGCTGGCAGATGATCGAAGACCTTGGCCGGTCGTGTCGCGCGATAGTACTTGATGATCGGCTCGAGTTGTTCGGGGTTCGCCCCGTGCAGGATGACGCCATCACACCCGAGGGCGAATTGGCCGCGGATGGCTTCGACGCATTGCTCGGGCGTGCCCGTCGCGGCAGGTGCCAACCACTCATCAGGGATCAGCGTGGCGACGTGCTCCAATTCCTCGCTCGTCGCCGTCATGTCCAGGCCACCGCGAAAATTCTGGATGAACTCATCGGCTCGGAAGCGCTCGAGGATCGCGGGATCCCAATCGTTCGTCTTCACCAACAGATCACCATAGGCCTGAAGATAGGTCCCGAGTCGCCCCACCGTTTTCCTGCGCCGCAATGCCTCGGGAAGATGATCACCGATCGTCGCGAAGCACGACCAGACACGAACGCTGTCGGGATCGCGGCCCGCCTTCTCCGCCGCGCGCTTCACGGTCTTCACGCATCGCTCGGTCGTTTCGTCTGAGAAGAACGTGTGCAACACAACCGCATCGAAAGCACGACCGCCTAACGCCAGGGAGTTCGGTCCGAAGGCTGTGAAAGTCATCGGAATGTGCGACTCGTATTGCGACCCCATCATGAGCAATGGGTACTGGCCGGCCGGCCCGTCATGACCGACCACGAACTCGCCCCGCCAGATCCGACGCATCAGTCCGACGAAGTCTTCGATCTGTGCAGTCGTGATCGGATCGAGCCCGTAGGCTTTGAAGAGCGGTTCGATGCCGCGACCCAGGCCGAGGGAAAACCGGCCCTCCGTGAGTTTGTGCATGGTCATCGCGAAGGCGGCGGTCACCATTGGATGCCGCGTCGTGTGGTTGGTCGCCGCGGTCGCAATACCGATCTCATTGGTCACAGCACCGACCGCGCCCGAGAGCGTCGCCGCTTCCTTGATATTGAAACGCTCCGAAATGAAACAGGAGCCGAGGCCGAGCGCTTCGGCCTGCGCGACCTCCGCGATCAACTCTCGTGGGCTATCGGGTTGCCCGGCCAGGGTATAGAATCCCAACTCATTCATGCGTTCCAAATCTCAGCCTCCCAGGGATAGACTACTCGTGGATCGATGATCGGTCAGCGGCAAGGCACGACGGCCGGGTCGCGCATTCACTCACGGTTTCCCGCTGGAATGGCCCAGACCAGGCATGTGGATTTTGCCCTTCCCTCTTCGAGGATGCCCAATGACTTCGAAACCAACGACCGGAGACCCAACGAGCCCGCACCAATCAGCTCGAGCACTGGGCAGCCGACTCACGAACCCGCCGTCGCCCGATGCGCTCAATGAATTCGAACGAGATGGCGCAGCCGTGTTGCGCGGTGTGCTCGATGCATCCTGGATCGATTCGATGCGCGAAGCGATCGAAGTCGCTCTCGATCGTCCGGGCCCGATGTCTCGCGAGTACACGAAGCCCGACGAGCCCGGAAGGTATTTCGGAGACTTCTTTCTCTGGCAAAGATTCGAAGAATTCCGGACGTTCATGGCGGACTCGCCTCTACCAGAACTCGCCGCGCAACTCATGCATTCCCAGAATGTCTTCTTCTTCTATGACCAGCTGTTGGTGAAGGAACCGGGTACCGCGGCGGAGACGCCACTTCACCATGATCTGCCCTATTGGCCCATGCGCGGCAATCAGATCATTTCGATCTGGGTGCCCTTCGATCGAGCGACACCGGAATCCGGGGCCGTCACCTATATCCGTGGATCACATCGCTGGGGCAAGATGTTTGCGCCGGCGGCCTTCGGGGACGGTGCGGGTTACGACAAGCTCTACGCGGGAGCGGGACTCGACACGATCCCCGATCTCGAACGCGACATCGATCCGGAAGACCATCTCGCCTGGTCCCTCGATCCCGGGGATGTCCTGATCCATCACCCGCTGACATTGCACTTCGCGCGGGGTAACCAGACTTCGGACCTACGCCGCCGCGGCTTGGCCTTACGTTATGTGGGCGATGATGCCGTCTACGACGACCGTCCGGGCACATTCCTCGATAGCCCACAGATGAAGGCGCATCTCCCCGCGCTGGGACTCCGCGACGGCGAAGCCTTTAGAGGCGATCTCTTTCCGAAGGTCTGGCCGAGAGAAGTCTGATTCGGCACGTGTCGACACGTCAGCACACGTCACAACGCACCTCGGCACACACCGATACGCGCTAGCGCGCGCCGACGAGCGCCTCGACGCGGTCGAGCATCACGGCTTCGAGCTTCGTGTCTTCGAGCGCGTTGATCTCTTGAACACCGGTCGGGCTCGTGACATTGATCTCGGTCAGCTTTCCGCCGATCACATCGATGCCAACAAAGAACAGGCCCTGATCTTTCAAGAAGGGTCCGACGCGGGAAATGATTTTCAAGTCATCGTCGTCAAGCGGTGCCTTTGCGGCGCGTCCGCCCACATGAAGATTGGCCCGGGTCTCCGCATCCGCGGGAACGCGAAGGACGGCACCGATCGCTTCACCTTCGAGCAAGAGGATCCGCTTGTCGCCCTCGCGAATTGCGGGCAGGTATTGTTGCGCCATGATCGCACGGGTTCCGAATTCGGTGGCCTGCTCGAGAATCGAACTCAGGTTTCGATCGTCCGCCGTCAGATGAAAGATGCCCTCGCCCCCCTTGCCGTCGAGTGGCTTGATGATCATCTGCCCGCCCTGCTCAGCCATGAACTCGCGCAACGCAGAAATGCGACGGGTGACACGAGTCGCCGGCATCAGATCCGCAAATTGCACGGCGAGTAGCTTCTCGTTGAAGGCGATGACCGCGGTCGGGCGATTCAAGACGATCGTACGCCGACAGACATCGAGAATCTGGGTCGCAATGATGAAGTCGCGATCGACGGGCGGGTCCTTTCGTTGAAAGGCGACATCGATCTCCTCGTCGAAGTCGAAAACGCGCCTCTCGCCGCGATGCACCGGCGTATCCGTCCCCAAAGCGAGTTTGATCTCGACCGCCTCGGCCCGCACGCGCCCGGCATCGACCTCGAGGGTGGCCGGATCGACGTAGAGGGTTCGGTGCCCACGCTCCTGCGCCTCACGCATCATGACGATCGTCGTCGAACCGGCCATGGGCTCGGCTTCGATGGGATCCATCACGAAAGCGAGGGTCAAGGAAGGGGAACTGCCAGGGTGATTGGCCATTTTGAACTCCAGAGGCGCTCAGGGTGTCCCCATGCGATGCCGGAGAATCTCTCCCGGGTCATATTGTGGGTACATCGCGTGGTTTCGCCCGTATCGGTAGCGCACGAGCGACGCCGTCGGCTAGTTTCTGCAACTTCGGAGAACAAATGGCTTTTTTCCGGTCTGGGGGGACCCGAATCGCCCTTGTCTTGCTGGCTCTCATGGCCGCCTCGGCGATCATTGGCGCACTGGCGATCTACATATTCCTGATTCGCGATCTCCCCGACTTTCACAGTCTCGATGATTACCGTCCGCCGGTCGTAAGCGAAGTCTTCGACCGCAACGGCCAACTCATTGGCGAGTTCTACACAGAACAGCGTAGGCTGGTCGCGATCGACGAGATCCCGCGCTACGTGCAGCACGCCTTCGTCGCAGCCGAAGACGGCTCCTTCTATACCCACGGCGGCGTCGATTTTTCCTCGATTCTCCGTGCCGCCCTCGCCAACCTTCGCCAGGGTGGCATCGCACAGGGCGCGAGCACCATCACGCAGCAGATGGTGAAAAGCCTTCTCCTGACACCCGAAAGAACCTACAAACGCAAGATGCGCGAGATCATTCTCTCGTGGCAGATCGAACGACAATTCAGCAAGGACGAAATCCTCTACCTCTATCTCAATCAGATCTATTTCGGCAATTCCGCCTGGGGCATCGGCCAGGCCGCCCGCAGTTACTTCGCCAAGGAAGCCGCGGACCTCACGATCTCGGAAGCCGCCTTGCTCGCCGGCCTTCCCCAAAGACCGAGCGCCTACGATCCGAATCGAAATCCCAAATCCGCCGAAGCGCGAAGACGTTATGTGCTCATCCGAATGCTCGACGACGGCTATATCGACCAGGAAACCTATGAAACAGCCCTCGCTTCACCACCAGAAATCAAACGCCATCCGGATTCCGACAACCTGAAGGTTGCGGGCTATTTCACCGAAGAAGTACGGCGCCTGCTCTTCGACGAACTCGATAGCGAGATGATCCTCAACGAAGGCCTTCGAATCGAAACGACCCTCGACATCGACTTGCAACGCGCAGCCCTCGAAGCCGTGAAGTCTGGACTGATCGCCCATGATCACCGCCGAGGCTATCGCGGTCCGACTCGCCAGGTTCCCGTAGACCAAATCGGCGACGAGTTGACGAAGCTCGACGCCATCAACGCGGATGATTTCATACGCACGGAAAGGCCCGATATCCTCATCCACCTCGGCGAGGCCGCGGGTGAGGGTGAGGGCGACGAACTCGAAAAGGCCTTCGATGACGTGCTCGCGGACACGCTCGATCGATCCGAGACGATCGGCGACCCGATCGAATCCGTGGGCGACGCCAGCGACACGACGCTCGCCGACCCTCGTCCCGGCGAGGGAAGCGGAGCAGAGGGGACGGAAAGCGACGAGCCCGAAGAGGCCGTCTTCGTGCTTCGTGAACTGTCCTTCGAGGCGCCGGTCTACGGCGTCGTGCTCGAGGTCGACCGCGAACAACAGATCGCCCGGATCGGCTTCGGCGTGGACGTTTCCGGGACAGCGAGGCTGGACGACGTCGAATGGGCGCGCGTTCCCGATCTCAAGATCAGACCGCGCCCGGTCAAGCAGATCGCCGACATCTTCTCGGTCGGCGATGTCGCCCAGTTCGTTCGCCTGCCCGATCTCCCCGTCGACGTGACGGAGGAAGTGGATTCGAGCGAAACGACGACGGAAGAAGAAGCTGCAGAAGGCGCGGCTGGCTTCGAATTCCCGGTCGCACGCGTCGACATCTGGCAGGAGCCGCGCGCCGAGAGCGCCCTGCTCTCGATGCAGAATGATACCGGCGACATCATCGCGATGATCGGTGGATACGATTTCGCACGCAGTGAATTCAACCGCGCAGTCCAGGCCAAGCGACAACCCGGCTCCGCCTTCAAACCCTTCATTTATGGTGCAGCGCTCACCCGAGGCTATACGCCGGTCTCGACCGTGATCGACCGTCCCGTTGTCTACACCGACCCGGTCACCGGGTTCGTCTGGGCCCCACGCAACTACGGCCGCAGATTCTACGGTCCGATGACCATGCGCTACGCGCTCAAGAAGTCGATCAATAACGCGACCGTCCACCTCTTTCGAGATCTCGGCGTGCGATACGTCATCGACTACGCACGACGCCTGGGAATCCAGTCTCCGCTCTCCAACGACCTCTCCCTGGCGCTCGGCTCGAGCAGCCTGACCTTGCTCGAGCTGACGCGCGCCTATGCCGTCTACCCACGCGGCGGAACGCGTGTGATTCCGCGCTTCATCACCCGCGTCAGCGACCGGAACGGAAACGAACTGCTCGGCGAGATGCCTTTGGGCGACGTGCCTCCTCCGGTTCTCGCACCGCTGCTTGCCGAGGGTGAAACCCGGGTCGAGGGCTACCCGGACTCGGAGATCATGCCGACGACCCAGATCATCACCCCGGCCGATGCCTATCTCATGTCCGACCTGCTGCGGGCCGTCGTCCAGGAAGGCACCGGTCGGCGCCTGCGAAGCCTCGGCCGAACCCTGGGCGGCAAGACGGGCACGACGAACGACTTTTCAGATGCCTGGTTCATGGGTTTTTCACCGGAACTCACCACCGGCGTATGGGTCGGCAACGACGACAACGGAACTCTGGGCTGGGGTGAAAGCGGTGGCAAGACGGCCTTGCCCATCTGGGGGGCGTTCATGAAGGTCGCTCTCGCCCCTTACCCACATCGTGACTTCGAAGTGCCGGATGAGATCGAGTTCCAACGGATCGATCGCGTCTCGGGCCTACTCGCCGATGCCAACACCGAGAACGCCTACTTCCAACCCTTCCTGGAAGGCACGGCGCCCAAGCGTTCCTTTACGGAACAGAACACCACGAAGCAGAGTGCGCAGGCCGCACGCGACGAACTTTTCTAGTCCGTCACCATCCGGATCGAACCAGTACGCCCACTCCACACGACCCTCCGATCGACGGCGGCGCATTGACAGCGCATTCCGAGATCGGTACCCCCCCATTCATGGGGGAACACGTGGAGAGCAGCGCACCGAGTGCGCGAAGCGAGAGTCGTGCGCGTAAGTCGACGCGCGGACGGACCACCGGCGACGCTCACCTCAATGAAGATCGCCGCCACCAATCCGAGCGTGCGACGACACGACGCCATGCGGCTGAGAGTGCTTTGCTCGATGCGCTGCTGCTTCCCCACAATGGTGCCGTCGAGCACGTCGGCTCCGAAGGCCAGACGCTCCTGATTCGCGCCCTGGCGCGACTCGAACGACAAGAAGACATCGGCGCCGCAGTGGCCTGGGCCACCGGGCCGGACGAAGTGCCGAAAGTGCTGGCGGCGGACCCTCCCGAGTCTGCCAGTCGAATTCAACCGACCCTTGAGCTCTACGACGCACTTTTGAAGCTGGAACGCGTCCAGCGCCTGACCGATCCGAAACTCGGACTCGAGCTGTCGGCGCTGGCTGCACGCGGCGTGAGCGCGGTCGCGCCGGTCGCGGGATTGAGTACACGACCGGCCGCCGTCATTCTTCTCTACCCGAAAAAAGCGGGTCGTCCTCTGCGGCCCCGCACCATCGCGGTGCTCACGGAGGTCGCGGCTGGGCTTTCGCGATCGATGTCGACCAACCTTGCCCTGGATCGACTGGGACAACTCGACGAAGCCGTGGCCCAGATCGACCGACAGGCCTCACTAGGCCGATTGGTCTCGGAGATCGTCCACGAGATTCGAAACCCCCTGGTCTCGGTCAAGACCTTCCTACAGCTGTTGCCCGAGCGCCTGGAAGATCCCGAGTTCCACCAGGACTTCCGTCTGGTCGTCAATGACGAAGTCCAGCGCCTCGAACGCATGCTCGACGATCTCTTGCGCCACGCCAGCCCACGACCCGACTCATCCAACCGGGGTGAGCGGGCGCGGATCGAAGAGGTGATTCGCACAACGCTACAACTCATGAGCTATCGCTTCAGGGAACAGGGCGTCTCCTTCGACAGCAGTATCCGCGCGAACCTTCCAGTGTTGGGCGTGTCGGAGGACTCGCTGCGCCAGCTACTCTTGAACCTCTTGTTGAACGCCAGCGCAATCACGCCAGCTGGCGGCTCGATCGCCTTGAGTGTCGATTGGAGCCCGACCCGGGCCAACCACGTCGAATTGAAAATTTCCGATGACGGGCCGGGCATCGACCCCAATCTTGTTGGCCGAATCTTCGAGCCCTTTTGGACGACGCGAAGCGAGGGCGGCGGCGGACTCGGCCTGGCAATCTGCAAACGCATCGTGGAAGATGCCGGGGGCGAAATCGAAGTCCACAACCGGCGCGAAGGCGGCGCCTGCTTCCGCGTCGACCTGCCGATCGCAAACTAATACCGGCCTCGCATAACACACTGAGATCGCGGGAGCCCCTACCCACCGCGATCACCCTCGCGTGTCGAGCCAGCTCCTAGCGGCTTCGCCGATCCCGGCCAATCCACTCATGAAGAAGTGATCGACGTCTTCGAGGACGACAAGTTCCGACGCTTCGACCCCGTCGAGAACGAGGCGCAATTCGTCGAGGGGGACATATTCGTCTCGATCGCCAACGATCGCGAGGATGGGCATACCACGCGCCGCCAAGGCCGCACCGTCGAGCATATTCGGCGGCGGCGCCACGAGTATGAGCTTCTGGATTCGAGGCGAATCGAGGCCTACACGGGCCGCCGTTCCTGCACCCCAGGAATAGCCGCAGCCGATGATCGGACCGTCGACGCTGTCTTCCATGAAGGCGAGCGCGGCTCGGTAATCCGTCTCTGCATCACCGGGTTCTCCTGAAGCCTGCCCAGCGCTAGCACCTACACCGCGCCAGTTGAATCGCAGCGACACGAAGCCAAGATCACTCGCGGCCAACGCCAGCTCTGTCGTGACAGGCGAATCCATGCTCCCGCCCATCTGGGGATGCGGCGCAGCAATGATGGCGGCACCGCGCGCCCCATCCTCGCCGTGCTCGGGCAACCAGAGCCCATCGAGTGATGCACCGACGGGCAGGTCGGGACTTTCGGGCAATGCGATCGTGGCGGGCCGTTCGAAAGGGCGCGGACTCATGCCCGTCAGCCTACCCTTCGAAGCGTCGCCGATCGAGCCGGTCGGGGCCGTCGCGTGCGCCATGTCCGCCACGTCCGTGATTCAAGGAGAAGCGAAGCAATGAGCGAGCGAAGAGTCCAACGCGGGGCGCATTTTGAATTGGTGACGGAGCCGGTGTCGTTACCCAACGGCAGACGCGTCGAGCTGGATTTCGTAAAGCACCCGGGCGCGGCGGCCGTCGTGCCCTTTCTCGAGCAGGACCGGGTGCTGATGATTCGCCAATACCGATTCGTCACGGGCGGCGAGATTCTCGAGATTCCCGCCGGCAAGCTCGATCCCGGTGAGACCCCGGAAGTTTGCGCTGCACGCGAGTTGATCGAGGAGACCGGCTATCGGGCCGGACGGCTCGAAAAGCTCGGCGCGATCTGGACCTCGCCCGGATTTACGGACGAGATCATCCATCTTTATGCCGCCTTCGACCTCGAAGAGGCGGAACAACGATTAGAACCCGACGAGATCATCGAATTGGTCCCGATGCCCCTCGACGAAGCCCTCGAAACGATCCGGACGAGCGATGTCTTCGACGCTAAATCGGCCATTGCACTGATGAGGGCGGCCGAATTGATCCACCCGGCCTGAGCGCCTTCCGATCCGCCGCCAAGCAGGCGTCCTTGGCCGACTGCTCATTCGTCCATTCATATCCCCGAAGGGAGCGCTGGGGTCCTTGATTCCACGAACTCCCCGGGGCGGATTCGTAGAACGCCTTTATTGACCCGGGATTCAACGATCCTTAAGCTATGCGAGGTCCTGCGGGAGGACGCGCCCGTCCCGCCGACACCGATCCAGAGGACACGGTTTCTGACTCTTTGCATGACGGTTCACGAGGAATTCGTCCGCTAGGGAGTGGCCCCGTAACGAGCCTCGAATTAGTCAATGACCCGTCTAGAAACGGGTTGGAGTGTCGACATTGTACGGACGCGGCGGCGCACAAATGAGTTTCGGACCCCCGCAAACTCCCGACGTCATCAAGAATTTGATGATCGCGAACGGGGTGGTCTTCATCGCACAATTGGCCGGACCTCCCTTGTTCGGGCTGAACGTCACAAAGCTGGGTGTCGTCCAGCCCTACGCGGTCTGGAACGACTTCGAACTCTGGCGAATGTTCACCTACATGTGGCTGCACAGCCCGAACTCGATCTTCCACATCGCGTTCAACATGTTCTCTTTGTGGATGTTCGGTTCGCCCGTGGCCTTGCTCTGGGGTGAGCAACGATTCATGCGCTACTACCTGCTTTGCGGAGTAGGCGCCGGCTTTTTGATCGCAACGCTTCCCTTCCTCGTCGCGATGCTAGGCATCGCTTCTGGTGGATCGGAAGTCTACGGCCGTACGCTAGGCGCCTCGGGTGCCGTCATGGGCGTACTCCTCGCCTACTCCTTTACTTGGCCCGACCGCACGATCATGCTGATCTTTCCGCCCATTCCGATGAAGAGTATCTATTTGATCCCGCTGATCTTCTTGATGGAATGGATGTCGAGCGGGTCGAGCAACGTTAGTCATGTAGGCCATCTGGCCGGCGTCCTCGTCGGTTGGATCTACCTCGTGAACGAGGGGCGCACGCCGGGCGCGCCAACCCCCCAATCCCTGCTCCTCAAATTGCGACGCTTTCGCATGCGACAAAAGATTCGCGCCGTCCACCGAGAAGACAAACACGATCGAAAGCGTTGGAACAACAAAGACGACGACGATCAGGGGCGATTCCATTGATTTTCGGGCCCCCCCTCGAAAGAGCTCGATCGTGAAATTTCATCTCGACGACGTAGAGAACAACGATGCACCCGGTCGCGAGATCGGTCCCGGATTCGGCGGGCTTTTGCGCAGCCTCTTTTCGAAAATGCCTTGGGGTGAGCAAGTCACGGACGAAGAGAGCCTTATCGTGCCCATGCCGTTGGGCCGCTCGATCAAGATCTACAATGCCAATGGCAAGACCCGCGTCGTGGGCGAAGACCGCGACGACATCGAAATCCGGGTTCACAAGAGCGTTCGCGCTGATTGCTCCGACCTGGCCACGAAACTCCTCGATTCGATCAGGGTCCAGAACTCGGCCACGACCGAAGTCCTCGAGATCGAGGTCCAAATCCCCCGCAAATGCTCGCGGCACGCGGTGGCCCACATGGAACTCCTGGTTCCCCGCGACACCCAGGTCGCCCTCACATCCACCAACGGAAAGATTTGCCTCGAAGGCCTCGAACGCTCCGTTCGGGCGCGATCGAGCAACGGCTCGGTGTCGATCTGTGAAGTAAATGGAGACATCGACGTCACGACCGCCAATGCCAAGGTGAAGTGCAAGCATACGCACGGCCATCTACGCGCTCGATCCAGCAACGGTAAGATCGAGGTCGACAGCCATCAGGGATCGCTCGACGCCTCGACCTCGAACGGCGTCATTCGCGCATCGCTCGACGAACTCGACGGAGTCGGCATTTCACTGACGACGAGCAACGGTCGAATCGTTCTCGACCTACCCGAAGAACCCAACGCCGATATAGACATCCGTGTCGAGAACGGCCATATCCGAAACGACCTGGAAATGATCAACCAAAGGCGTGATGCCGACGGGCGCGTTCGGGGCCAGATCGGCCGTGGCGGTACGCCCATTCGGCTTCGCACGTCGAACGGGACCGTCTCTCTTCGTTAGTCCTTCGTTAGCCCTTCG
>CAZMFM010000043.1:24556-40529 GCA_964565565.1 uncultured Spirochaetaceae bacterium
CCTTCGTTAGCCCTTCGCTTGTTTCGCTCGCGCACTCGCCCTTCGCCCGACCAATCGGGTTCGGCGAGAAGGCGAGGAGGCGAGGAGTTAGAAGTCGAAGACAGTCGGTTCGGAGCCGCGCTTGTTCGGAGCCGACTCCGACGTGTTCGGAACGACACGGCAAGCACTCACATCCATACCCCCGGGCTCTCCGGAAACTTCCCGAAACGACTCACTCGACTCACTCGACGACGCGGGCTGAAGATGCGGGGCGCCGCAATGTTCTCGGCGTTCCTCTCGCAGCGCTCGGTAGTCACGCTCCATCTCTCCATCCATTGCGATCGGACAGAGAATTGGCGACCCGAGGCATTGCAGATCCTGGTCGCAATTCGTCGCCGCCCTCGAAAGCGCTTCGATCTTTCGATCCAGGATCTCGCAGCGCGATTCGATTCGCTCAATCGCAATCGCCGTACCGGGGTTCGTCATCAACGTCGACTCAAGAGCGGACACCAGGGAAGAAGCAGACATCAGAATCGTGACACTGATCACGGCAGCTGGCGGAACAAAGGCGAGCAGTCGAAGAAGAAGCGGAAACCGCATGAATCACCTCTCTGTCTTTCCCAGGCCCATGTTCGTGCGTCACAGGCGCTTTAGACGTCTCCATTCTAGCAGAAATGTCTCAATCGGACTCATGAGATTCCCTCTGCTGCTAGTTCTGATGCTTCATCAAATGACGATCTGACCAGGTTTCGTGCTAGGCGGAATCAACTGTCTGGTCGAGATTCTCGGCCGGAATCGCCGGATTTCACCTCGATGCCGTCGTGAACGCCGTCTTGGCCGTGCTTCTTCTCGTGTCGCCAAACTAGGAATGCTGCAACCAGGACCGGGATCGTCAAACCGAAACAGACGATCGCCAACCCTGACCCGAAGGCGCCTGGCGGGATGAAAAAGTGGGAAGCCAAGATTTCCAGAGTCATGAAGAAGGTGAAATAGACGGCCACGACGCCGGGCGTCTTCCAGCCTCGAAAGCGAAGGATGTAGAGCGAAGTCAGGAGCAATGCGAACGAGAATCCGTTGACGATCGACTCCATCATTGCTCGCTTTCATTGCGATCGCGCCGACGGGAATCGCCCTCTCGCGCATTCGACCCATATTTCTTTTCGGCAATCCGCATTCGAATGAGCTCTTTCTTCGTAAGCTGTGGAAGGTCATCGGCGATCTCGTGCCAGGCGCTGCCGCAGTCGACGAAGATATGCCGATCCGGCGTGAGTCCAGGCGCGGCTTCGAGTACACCGGCTGGAACTTCGAACCATTCATCTCGACTGTCCGGGACTGGCATCGGCGAACCGCAGTGTCTGCAGAATGCGGTCTGATAGCCAGGCGCACGTTCAATCACGGACGCCTCAAAGACAACAATCTCCTCGCGCCCTGAAATCCATTTGAAGTCCGTGGCGGCCACACCGATCATCGAAGCGAACGCGGACCCCGATGCCTTTCGGCAACGCGAGCAATGGCATAACTCGAAGGGGCCGACGAATCGCTCGACTTCGAATTTTGTCGCGCCGCATAGGCAGCCACCGCGAATCATGCCGCCCTCCCATCTCGCTCGACAATTGTCGCGCGCCAGAGTTCTTCGCGAACCCTCATGGCGCTGAATCCGAATGAACGTCGACGCGCTCAATCTCGTCGAGGTGCTCCGAGCGGACATCCGATCCGATTTTCTCGACGCGATAGGCGTGAGCGGTCGAGCATCCCGCGACCACCCGCCTGGCCCGGCCGTCGACAAAGTGGATCGCTGCACCATCGTCGATCCCATAGCCCGCCTGGATCTCCTCGCTCTGGACCATTCGCTCGTAATTCGGGCGGCGCTCCCGCTCGCCCGAATAATGTGGACAACAGCTCCCGGGAACGAAGCCGAGGCACGCCATCGGCGACAACCGGTTCGAAGCCGAATCCGTCACGCCCGACTCGAACCAACAGATCGCGCCCGCGCTGATCCCGGCCAGGATCGTTCCCGCTTCTCCCGCGCGTCGCAGGAGCGAAGCCAGTCCCCATCCTTCCCAGACCGCCAACATGCTCTGTGTATTGCCGCCGCCGACGTAGATGACGTCCTGCCCGAGAATCCAAGCCTCCAGGTCCGGCGTGCGGCGAAAGAGCGGCAGATGACCGGGTCTGCAATCGAGCTTCGCGAAGCGCGCATAGAATTTCAGCAGATAGCGCTCGGAGTCACCACTCGCCGTGCCTACGAACCCGATGCGCGGCGACGCACGCCGGGAATGTTCGAGGACATAGCGATCGAGCCCCGGTTCGGAACCCTCCGAGAAGCCACCCCCACCGATCGCGATGATCTGCATGATCGAATACTCCCGATTCGTCCAGCAAGCGTTCCCTCTCGACCGACCTTCGGCATCCGGCATCCGGCGTCCAACGCCCGACATCCGAGAGATCTCGAGCCGTCAGGGCTCGCCGGTCTCAGCCTCGAGCACCTTGCCCAACGAAATCACCTGATCAACAACGAACCCGCGGCTCTCGTAGAATGCGACGACTTCAGCATTCGACGTACGGACCTGAAGGTTCAACTTCGCGCAGCCTCGCGCAAAAAGACGCTCTTCCGCGTGATCCATCAAACGCCCCGCCAGTCCGCGCCGCCGGTACTCGGGCGCCACCGACAGATGATAGACCCACCCCCGTACGCCGTCGTAGCCGGCCAGAACGGTGGCTACGAGGCGATCGCCGAGGACTCCGACGAAGAAGAGCCCATCCTCCTCGCCCTGCTTTCGATCGATCACGCGAGCGGGCTCATTGCGCGGAGGATCACCGGCAAAGGCGATTCGCCAGAGCGCGATCACTGCGTCGCGATCATCGCTTCGATAACTTCGAATTGAGATGTCCAAATCACTCATGCAAGTTCCGAAAACGCTTCGTGATAGCGGACCCACCCGCTGCACCCGGACAAAGCACCCGGCACGAGCTCGACGAATTGAAACGCCGGATCAAAGGTTTCACTTTCATATCGCAGTCCATGCGGGGCCGACAAGCTGAATCCGAAGCGAGAATAGTAGGCGGGATCGCCCAACAGAAAGACCGCCTGCCAACCCGACTTTTCGCAAGCTCGCAGACCGGCGCGAACAAGTGCCGATCCCGCCCCTCGGCCCTGTTGTTCGGGCGCAACAGCGAGGGGAGCGAGCCCGGCAAGCGGCGGCGGGTGGCCAGACCCTTCGATCGAGACAGGCGAGAAGATCGCATGACCAACCAATTCGCCCCTCGACTCGGCGACCAGCGAGAGGCAGGGACTCGCACGCTTGCGCAAGGCTTCGACCAGGCGCGCTTCGCCGTCCTGACCGAAGGCGGCTCGTTGGATCGCATCGACCCGCACGTAGTCGGCATTCCGTTCGGGGCGAATATCGAAATCGCTGCTCAAGGTGCTCTCCCTCATATTGTGCTTACTCGAAATCGACGGAAAGGCCTATCGCCCATCCAAGTCAGCCCGCTTCCGCCAAGCGGGCCGCGATCTCCACAATCTCATCGATCAACAAGCGCGTCGAAGGAGACTTCGTACGCTGGCGAATCAGGTGAATGCCGTCATTCGTTTGCATGCTCGCCGGGGCAGCACGACTGACCAACGCGCCATCCCCGCAAACCTGGCGACCCAAAGACCGCGGCACCATCGTAATCGCTCGCCCCGCTTTCACCAATTCCAGACAGGCGGCCGTCGTCTCGAGTCGGTAGAAGGGAAAACGGCCTGAGGCCAGCGCGTCGGCGAAGGGCCGTGGCAAATCCCTGGCTTGAATCGGGGCGGGTGTGGGCATGGCCCATGGATAATCCGCGAGTTCCATCGGATTGATTTCACCGGCGAGCAGCGGATGCGCCGCCGACAATACGATGACCAAAGGCTCAGGTGGCAAAGGGATGACCTCGATGTCGGCGGCGGCGGGCGAGTCTTCGTATTTGCTCATGTCGCAAACCACGAACTCGAGTTCGCGACCTAGCAGCGCGGTCAAGAGGTCGCGCGACAATCCGGCCACGACGCTCACCTGGATTCCATGATGCTTGGCCGAAAGCGATTGAATCGCGCCGGTCAAGAGCGGTTGCGCCGGATAGGGTCCAGTCCCAACGCGAACATGCCCGGTCGCGCCGCCGCGTAGTTGCAAAGCCTCCTCTTCGAAGGCCAGCATGCAGTCGATCACATCACGGGCGCGCTGGATCAGGCCTTCTGCCGCATCCGTCGGCTCGACGGCATGGGTCGAGCGATCGAAGAGCCGCTGGCCGAGATCGGCTTCGAGTTTTTGGAGACTGCGGCTGAGCGCGGATTGAGTGACGTCGTGTTCGCGCGCGGCTTGCACGAAGCTTCGATGTCTATAGATCGCCTCGAAGTGCTGAAGTTGGCGTAGCTGCACGGGAGGAGTCCTCAGCCCAAAGCGATCATAGGTTGATGATTAACTCTCATGACCACTTGGACTTCAATGAGTGTATGGTATTTCCCTGATCCCCACCCGCTCACGCAGTCAGCCGTCTGTCACCTGCGATGGAAGCAAATTCGGGTGAGAAACCGCGAAGGAAGCCGTGCAGACCGACTCGACGACAAACTCACCAGACGCCTCCCCTGCGAATCGCCCCGAAGACCTAGACTTCCGCGACCGAGCGCGATCTTTTCGAGCCCTCGAAGAAGAGACCTTCGACCTGATCATCATCGGCGGCGGCATTACCGGGGCCGGGCTCGCGCGATCGGCGGCGGCACGCGGGCTGCGTGTGGCTTTGCTCGAAGCGCGGGATCTTGCCGCGGGGACCAGCAGCCGAAGTTCGAAGATGATCCACGGCGGC
Source organism: uncultured Spirochaetaceae bacterium (assembly GCA_964565565.1). GTDB lineage: Bacteria > Myxococcota_A > UBA9160 > UBA9160 > UBA4427 > UBA4427. The sequence continues at coordinate 29,357 of CAZMFM010000043.1, forward strand.
CTTCGCTATCTGGCCCAGGGCGATATCGCGCTCGTTCGAGAAGCCTCGACCGAGCGGCAGATCCTGCGTCGCATCGCCCCGCATCTGACTCGATTCACTCCCTTTCTCCTGCCAACACGATCCGCCGCGGGCATGGCGAAATTTCGAGCGGCCATGTGGGCCTTCGAAAAGCTGGGACAGGTTCCGCCTAACGAGCGTCATGAAACCTGGAATGGCCGGGAACTCGCAGCGCGTGAGCCTGTCGCCGCAAAAAATGGGACAACCGGCGCCGTCGTCTACTTTGAATTCTTGACCGACGATGCGCGGCTCACCCTGGCCAACGCGCGCAGCGCCGCCGCAGACGGTGCACGGATTCTCACCTATGCCAAGGTGACCAAGATTGAACTCGAGAACGGGCGCGCCATCGGCGTTCATTGCGAAAGCAGCCTCGAGGGCGAAAACCTCGGCGCCCTCGTGCGCGGACGCGTGATCGTGAACGCCGCGGGTCCCTGGGTCGACGCGATTCGTGCCCTCGAGAACGCTGACGAGAAGCCGCGCTTGACACTCACGAAAGGAATTCATCTCGTCGTCCCTCACGCGAAGCTTCCCCTCTCGCGCACCGTTTTGATGAACGCCGCCGACAAACGTCCGGTCTTTGCCGTACCCCGTGGTGACGTCAGCTATATCGGAACGACCGACACCTTCTATTCGAAGCTCAACTATTGGCCCGAAATCACAACCGAAGACGTCGACTATCTGCTCGCCGCCGCCGCGCACTCCTTCGCTTCGCAACCGATCAATACCCACGACATCGTCTCCTCCTGGACCGGCGTTCGCCCCCTCGTCGCACAGGCGGGAAAGAATCCGTCGGAGATTTCGCGACGCGACGAAGTCTGGACCGGCCAGGGCGGAATTCTCTCGATCGCTGGTGGAAAACTGACCGCCTATCGCCGCATGGTCGAACGCGTGACCGACACAGTCGTCGAACGACTCGGGAAGACCGCCCGCGCCTCCGAACCCGACGAACGCCCACTCGCCGGTGGAGACCTCGCTCCGATCGAAATCGACGAGGCCGCGAAATCAGGCCACCGCCCCCTCGACCGACTCGGCGATCTCTACGGCTCCGAAGCCTCGGACGTGAAGGCCGACGGAGGTGATGTTGCCGCCGAGGTTCGTCAGGCCGTTCGGCGAGAAGGGGCGCTTCGCCTCGAAGACTATTGGATGCGGCGTTCGGCGCGCGCATTTTTCGATCTCGATGCAGGGTTGTCCAAGCTCGAGGGTGCTTCGGTCGAGATGGCGCGCCTGCTCAAATGGAACGAAGAAATGCGATTGGCCGAAGTGGCCACTTGTCACCATCGGCATGAAGAGAACAATGCGCTATTCGACCATGCACGGAGTGAGGCAGGGAAGAACGCAGCGAATATCGCGCAAGACACTCCGAGAGAGAAGGAAGCTCAATGAAACTCGAAATACTCGAATCACTGCGCAAGGAAATTGGCGATCAGAAAGTGCTCACCAGCGACGAAGTGCTCGACGCCCGGCGCTTCGACTATTCGGTACCTGCCCATCTGAAGGACTGGCGCGGTGAGGAACTGGCCCGGCCTGGTGTAGTCGTTAGGCCTGAGTCCACAGCCGAAGTCCAATCCATCATGCGGATCGCGACCGCGACGAAGACGCCGGTCGTACCCTACGGCCTGGGATCGGGTGTCTGTGGTGGGATTCTCGCAGATCCGTCGGTGATCCTGGTCGATCTGAGCAACATGAATCGCATTCGCGAGATCGACGAGACGAACCTGCTCGCTTCTTTTGATGCCGGCAAGCAGGGGCTCGAAGCAGAAGAAGCCGTCGCCGCACACGGTCTCACGATCGGCCATTGGCCCCAATCGATCGCCGTCAGCACTGTCGGTGGATGGGTCGCGACGCGCGCTTCCGGACAATTCTCGACCGCCTACGGAAATATCGAAGACATCATCTATTCGATCGAAGCCGTCCTGCCTAACGGTGACATCGTCCAACTCGGCAAAGCACCGCGCGCCGCCGCCGGGCCGGATTTGCGCCATCTCCTGATGGGCGCCGAAGGAACCATGGGGCTGATCACGGGCGTGACCTTCGCCTTGCGTCGCCAGGCCGAGAAGCGCGCCTACTCGACCTACTACACACCTTCTCTATCAGCGGGATTCGAAGCGCAACGTGCCATCGTTCAATCTGATTGGCTGCCGCCCGTGATGCGGCAATACGACGCCACGGAAACGAGCCGGAATTTTCGTGACTACGTCGCGGAGACCGCGAACGATCGCGGGCTCCTGCTGATGATTCACGAAGGACCCACGGCCCGCGTCGAAGCGGAACTCGAAGCCGTCGACGCGATCGCAAGAAGTTTCGGGCTCGAAGCCGCGCCAAAGGAAATCGGCCCGCATTGGATGGAGAACCGAAACCACGTCCCGACCTGGCAGCAGCTCTTCGAGGGCGGCTTGATTGCCGACACAATCGAGATCTCTGCTCCCTGGACTCGGATCGAGGCCATCTATGACGAGGCGGTCGCCAGCCTTCGCGAACTCGATGCGGTCGTCGGCGCCTCAGCACATAGCTCCCACGTCTATCGAACGGGCATCAACCTCTACTTCACATTCGTCGCTAAACATGAAGATTCGGCGGACATGGAAGGAACCTATCTCGATTGTTGGCGACGCGTCATGGAGGCGACCGCCCGAAACGGCGGGGGCGTCGCACATCATCACGGCGCCGGCCGACTGCGAAAGCGCTATCTCATCCACGATCTCGGGGAGAACGGCGTCGCGCTCCTTCGTGAGATCAAGAATGCGATCGATCCACTCGGCTTGTTGAATCCGGGTAACCTCATCCCCGATGCCTGAACTGATCCTCGGACTCGATGTCGGCTCGACAAGCGCCCGCGCACTCGTGATCGACCTCGACGGCCGCGTCCATGGCAAGGGCATCGTGCGACTCGAGTCGACCCACCCGGCTCCCGGCCACGTCGAGCAAGATCCGCGCGAACTCTGGAAGCGGGTCGAGGGCACGATCCAGGAAGCACTCTCCGCATCCGCCTGTACCGCGCAGGATCTAGCCGCGATCGGCGTCGCCGCTCAGCGCTCGAGCGTCGTGGTCTGGGACAGGGAAACCGGAGAGCCCGTTGGGCCGATGATCCTTTGGAGCGACCTCCGCTGGGCCAAGCGGGCGGAGGAGCTTCAAGCGGCCGGGTACCTGGCCCCCGCGATTGCTGCCGTAGCGAAACTCGAAGGCACCCTCGACAAGATTCCGGACGGTCGCAAGCGCGCCGCAGCCGGCAAACTCGCCTGGGGCACCCTCGACAGCTATCTGGTCTATCGATTGAGCGGCGGCAGCCTTCACGTCACCGACTACTCGAATGCTTGGTCGACCTGCTATCTCGACCTGGCGACGATGCGCGATTGGAACGCAAAGCTCATCGAGTTCCAGAATTTGCCGATCGAACTCTTTCCGACGTTATGCGACACATACGGGTCGATCGGACAAACCAGCAAGGCCGTCTTCGGTGCAGAGATTCCCATCGGTGCGATCGTCGCGGACCAACAGAGCGGAATGTTCGCGCATGACGCCCTCGAACCGGGAAAGTGGAAGGCGACTTATGGCACGTCCGCAACCCTGATGGTGTCCACTGGGAACGCGCCGACTCTCGTTCCGGGACTCATGCCGATGCTACTCGCCGCAACAGGGGACCAGACGCTCTTTGCGGTCGAAGGCATGGTCATTTCGGCGGGTGCACTACTCGATTGGCTCGTTCGCGGGCTCGACCTCTTCGAATCCGTCGAAGCGCTCTCTCTGGCCGCGTCCTCCGTCTCGTCGAGCGGGGACGTCGCGATTCGACCCTCGCTGCAAGGAATCGGTGCTCCTTATAACGATCCGAACAGACGCGCGGCCATTGTCGGGCTCTCCTCGGGCTCAACGCCCGCCCATTTCGCCCGCGCCGCATTCGAAGGTCTCGCCCTTCGAATGCGTGAGATCACCGACGCAGCGGAGTCCATCCCCGAAGCCAATCTGCCCGAAATTCTTCCCGTCGATGGCGGCCTCGCGGCCAACGACGTCTTTCTTCAGATCCAGGCCGACCTGCTCGGACGCCCGGTTGCCCGCCACCGAGAGTTGGAGGCGACGGCGTTAGGCGCATGCATTGGAGCGGCCCTGGGTGTCGGACTCGCATCGCGTGGAGAGTTGGTACCGCTTACCGGAACCACGCGAATCTTCGAGCCTTCGATCGGCTCAGACGAGGCGGATGCCCGGTTGGCGAATTGGCGTAATGCGGTCGACCTGAGCAGTTGAAGAACCGAAATTCGATTCACACAGCAGCTCGAGCGTCGCGATCAGCAAAAATCACCAGACCCAGAGCGGCCGCCGCGGGCAGAGCCTGGACAAAGAGTATCGATGGACTTGCGGTCGCCGCGCCAAAGACCCCGGCGACGATCACGCAACTCAAGAAAAACACTCGCTTGCCGAACGCGTCGTGCGAAGTCTTGAGACTCCAAAGCAATCCAGCCGAGAGAAAGCCGTTATAGAGACCTTGATTCGCGGCGAGAGCGGCCGAGTCCTTCGCGAACTCAGGAGAAAGGCCGAAGACCTCCAATCCAATTGGATGAGTCCAGAGGAACATCTCCAAGACAAGAAAGGCGAAGTGTTGTAGGCCAACAAAGGCGACCAATGCAATCGTCAAGATTCTCACTATGGGCTCCTCAGTACTTCGTTTATGCTTCAGGTGCGAAGTCGATGGCCGGAATTCTAGATGACCTGTCGCGCTAGTCACCCGAGAGCAGAACCCAGATACCGACAGCGATAAAGCCACCACCCGCGAGCCAGCGAACGAATTTCGGATCAACGTACTCAGCCAACGCGGAACCGGCCAGCACTGCAATCGCGGAGGACGCGACCAGCGCGGCCGCGGACGCCGCAAAGATCGTCATCTTGGGATGAGCATCATCGGACGCGTACAAAAGTGTGGCGAGCTGCGTTTTGTCGCCGAGCTCGGCAATGAAGATCGTCATGAAAACAGTCACGAAGAGCTTGATATCCAGAAGGCGCCTCGGTATGGGTCCTAGCCGGCCCCTACATAACAGTTGCTCTGCTCGCCTGCGAAGATCGTCGGCCAGGACCGCAAGCATATCAGATGCTCGTTACTCGAGGATCGGGAATGCGACGGCCAGTGCCTGAATGGCAGAGACAGCGGAAAGAGCGAGGCGCTGTCGGACCTTCGGGCGAAACGAACGATTGGGATCGTATGGGTCAACGACTATTGCGAGCCACGGCGGAATGCTCCAATCATCTCCATGACCAGAATGCCGTCGATCTTCATTCCCTTGAGGTTGCAGCCTCGAATCTCAACTCCTGATAGGTTGGTGTTGGCGATCCTGGCGTCCCGCAGATTCACGTCCGAGAGAGTCGTCTTCTGGAGGTTCACATTTCGAAATGACGAATCACCAAGGTTCACGTCATTAAACGACGACTTGGCAAGATTGCAATCGGTCGCGTTGATCTCTTCGATTGTGCCAACTAGCTCCATCGTACACTCCATTCGTTGCGGGACTTTTCTGCCCAGTCGATCGGGGACGACACTCGATGGAGATTTCGACCTTTGCTTGTCTCGATCGTCGAGGGTGGTTCACAATCGGCGACCCCTCCGACATTAGAAGTGGAACCGAATTCCGGCCTGACCAGAGATTCCACCGAGGTTGTCGACCTTGGTATCCGTATCGAATATGCCGTCGAGGAGCCCGGGGGTCAGATCCGTTTCTTCGATGTTCGTAAACTGGAGGCTGTAGCCAACTCGTGCCTCCACAAACAATGAGAACCATTCAACCCGGGGCATCGAAAAATCCAATCCAAGGAGAGCGAGCGCGCCGATTCCACCGCCGACGCGCGAAACGTCGAAGATCGATCCAGGTTCCATGATCGCGAGCCGCCTTTCCACGCGGCTTGGATCATCAATCTTGTGAACGCTCGCTCCGAACCCTACGCCAAGATAGGGCGTTACGGCATGGCCAAGAAGTAGGTCGAGTCGGTAGATTACTCTCAGGTCAAAGCTTTGCAGATCGACATCTTGCAGATTGAAGATCTCAGCCTCAAACTTTCGATACTCGAACTCGACACCAATGTAGTTCCGAGAACCGAATCTGTGAGCGTATTGAAGGGCGATGGACCCGCCATCATTGCCTTCCCAGGGAGTGAAGGATCCACCCTGGATACTGATCGAGTTTTCCGCCTTCACAGTCGCCGCCGACAAGAGAATCGTGACGAGTAGAAGAGGGAGTCTAAGCCAGTGAAAGCGAATCAATTCTCAACCCTTTTCAACGAAGCATGTGATCACACCGATCCTGCCGTGCTGCGAGAACCCACAGGTTCTGTTGCTCAACATCCACACCTGAATATTAGGCTTGATCGGGAGGGCTGGCCAAAAGGTGAAGTAGTACACGTCACACACCTTGGTCGCGAGGCGATCGCCAATTCCACTGAGGCGAATTCGTCATGGAAAGGGAACCGCTCCGCTTCAATAGGGCAATTGATGGTTGCCGGGGGGCACGGGCGTCCCGCTTGGTGCGCCATTCTGGGCGCCGTACACAACCAGAACGATCACGAAAAGAAGAAGTCCGATCCCGGCCGCCCAGCTTTGAATTCGCTCCCGTCGCGACAAGGGCTCCAGCACTGAGGCGCCGGCCGGGAACGTCTCACTAATCAGCTCTTCCGCTCTGTCTGCGTCTTCATTGGCAACTTCCAGACGCACACCTGCAAGCGCTTGCATGGAAGGAATCGCGCCTCCGGCATCACTTGAAGCAACTCTCGACGGAATTCCCTCTTCGGCCAGAATCTGAGCCGCGAGTTCCGCTTCTATCCTCGATGAGAATACTTCGGCCAGATAGGGCATATCGCATTGCCGTAAGACGATTTCATACTCACCCGCGGAAATCGCAGGCGGGGATACTCATCATAACAAATGGTCAGAATCGGACGGCCTGAGCTTCCGAGTCCCTGCGCAAACCAGGCGAGGATGATGGACGGTGTGTCCGGTCAGGGATTCATCCATTTTCTGGATGGTGCGATGGGCTGCTACAGGGCGACGAGGAACTGGCATGTGTTCGGCCTCGGCAAGTCTACGAAAGAGAGGATCTGATTCTGGTGGATTGGCCGGTGCGCTTGGTGGGACGTAGGGCTGTAGCTTTCGATCTGCTGGCCCTCGCGGCCACCAGACGGGTGCCTTGGGTGGATCTTCAGGACAAGCTGAATGGCTTAGTGCCGCCTGGCTTTCGACGAATTCGCCGCCATACAGGTATGCCATTCCAATGAGGCTCGCGATCTCCACAGTTACAAAGGGGGTTTGTTCAAAGGCGAACGTTTCGTTCAATAGCGCTCGCAAACGATCATAGATCTCGAGCACCGTCTTTCCATCAACATCGATCGCGCGAAGACCTAGAAGATGCACGCTCGTCGACTTGGACAGATCGTGGATCTCGAGAATACGACCATCCCAGCTCATGCATTCCCTCATGCGGCCGCGAAGGATCAGGTAATCCTGCGACGAGAAACGGACATCCGAGATCGGAAGAAAGTCCCGCCCGTTGGCCAGGCCAGAACTTCGTGCGGGCGACGCCACTAACATCCCCAACAAAGGCCAGGTAGCGATCAGGGGGTACATCAGGGTCATCCGCATAGTAGATACACCGATCTGCGAAGAATCCAACTTGAGGAAGTCGTCAGGATAGCGGAAGGCCGAAGCCCGTCAGCACAATCCGCTCACGTTCGCCTTCCGAAGGAAATCAATATGTGGGCGGCGCCAGCCGGCCACGCACGACCGAATTTGTCCGCCTTTAGCGCGGTCTATCATACGGCGCCAAACAGCCCACTCGAAAGCATGGCGAGCCCACCCATCAGCAGCACCGCGATCGCCGCGAGACTGAAGGCATGCCCCGTAAGAAGGTCCAGGAAGCCTTCGAGCGCGACCTCACCCGGATTGCGTCGAATCCTCCGAACTTCGAATACGATCCAAACAGAACCGATTGCCAATAGGACTAGGCCAATATCGCTCGCGGAAGCCTGTCTTCAAGCAATTTGGTTCATACCCCTCACTCTTGTATGGCGACTGTCGATGCCGCATAGCGAATAGGCCGATCAGCGGTGAATCCGGCTTAGGGAAGTCGTCAGGGTAGCGGAATGCCGGAGCCCGTCAGGAAATCCCGAATACGTCCTACTTCCAAAGGAAAGCGAGTACGTGGGCGTCGCTAGTCGACTACGTACGACTGGATTTGTCCGTCTGTAGCGGTTTTGTTATCCAGCGGACGACGGGCGAGCCTCAGAAATTTGGCCGGCTCGAACAAGTAGGTAGGCCGCGAATCCCACGACCACGCCCGGGACAATTCCCAGAATAAGACAGATCCATCCGCCTCGAATCGAAAGGGTACAAGCTTCGTAAGCCACCCACGCGACGAGTACGAGCCAACAGGCGATTACGTCAGCGGAATAGCCCGAGGAATACGGGTTCGCAAATCCGGCGGCGAAGGCTCCGAGAATGTCCCCGCTCTCGAGAAGCGGGGGCACTACTACGAACCCGAAGTACATCACGAACCCGAGTGAGATTACAACAATCGAAACGCGAAAGAGTTGCTCAGCCATTCGATCCTTCTCCATGGCCGTCTGCCGTTTACCAGATAGGCCCATAACCTGCATGCATCGCCGATTGAAGGTTGGTCGAGAAGATAACGCTCGTCGCGAGCTAGCACGAGCGACTCGCGCGGTGCCTCCGCGACAGGCCCGGGAGGTTGCTCTCAGCTTGCCAGGCACCCCGACTGGTTCAGGTCCTTGTTATGCGTCGGACCGGCTATTCGGAGCCCCTTCCGGAGTCCAAAAGAATGAGCACGTCTTCCTCGGACAATAGACATATCGATTCTCGCCATGGCGCCTGCAAGATATCCCCGAGGACGGAAAAGCCCTGCCGGTAGTCAGGGTTCATCTCATCTCGTAGTTCAAATTTGACGTCGGGAGAACGAGCGATCACAGAATACCCTTTCAACCACACGCAGCCTTCGAACATGCGAATAATGGCTGCCCTATCCTTTCTACCGAGCTCCGGCTCGTAGCGCCCGTCTTCCTGCAAGACGAATATCGTGTTCTCGCGTGCGATCGGCGTATCCAAGTTGGAAACGTGGCGGCACCCGAGAAGTGCGAAGAGCACAACGACACTAGCGAGCCCCATTGGAGGTCTGCCGTATATCGGATAGGCCGATCAGCAGCGAATCCGGCTAGAAGAATACGTCACGACAGCGAATGGTCAGAGCTGGTCAGCAAGAGCCGCCCGGGTCCTCATTTCGAAGGACAACGAGTACGTGGGCGGCGTAGTCGGACACGCACGACTGGAGTTGTTCGTCTGTAGCGGTTTATTGGACGGCGTCCCATCGAATCGAATCGCCGTGCCGTTTCGCAACACGATCGAGACTCTTCTGGAGGCTATTCAGCTGACGCTCCATACGGCGCACTTTCCAGGACTTGGCATCGATCGTTTCGATTCGCCGTCGGAAGTATTCAATGACGTAGCTGTTTTAGTCGAGGTCGTCGCTCGTAAAGGTGGAGGTGGTCGGACCTGGCCTCAGCTTGGCCGCAGGGCCGGGAGGCGAGAATGAAACTTCATCGACACCCCAACGAGTTAAGGCCTCATCGATCGCCCTAAAAGTAGACCGCATACCACGCGCAGAATTTGAGGAGCCTAAAGCGAACGACATGGCTCAACTCCGGGATGCCGTATAAGCGACAGGCCGATTAGCGGAGAATCCGGATAAAGGAAGCCGGCAGAATAACAGACGTCCCGCGCCAGACAGCAATAGCCGACAACCGCCTTGGTCCGAAGGACGGGAAGAACGCGGACGGCGAACTTCGAATCATTCATATCCGGTGTTGTTCGTCTGTAACGGTTAGTTATACAGCGGCAGCGAATCTCGCTGGATCGCATGCAGGCTCCTTTTGCTCCCGGCCCAGAACGTACGGGGCGAGAAGCAGGTCGGCCGCAAGCCGACGAAAAGAGGAGATGTGTCGAAGGCCCAGGTAGATCGGCGTATCCCCGAAGAGTGGTTGTCCCTCGACGCGCACCACAAGATCAAATCTTTCTAGTCCCCAGGTGAGACAATTTGTGCATCGCCTGACAGATTGAACATTGATTCGTGTGTTCGCGGGCAAATGCTGACGTGAAATTATTTTCCGCCCTGCGATTCCCGGCGGAGGCCTAAGGATGTAATGCTCGACAGTCGAGTTGAGGGTCGAATCGCCGGCGATTCCGAAGGCATCGACCGGAATGTTTGATGCGTATGCGCATCCAATGAGACCTGCGTAGGGCGCGACAGAACTCACATCTTCATACTTTGCGCTTAGGCAACCACTGACGAGAGTCAGCGTCAACAAGAGCGAAGCGACTGGGGATCGCGAAGCGTGTGGCTGAGTCATTGGAGAGCTGCCGTATATCGGATCGGTCGATCAGCGGCGAATCTGGCTAGAAGAAGTCGCCGGGATTGCGGAAGGTCGGAGCCCGTCAGCAAAATCCGGCCGCGCCCTATTTTCGAAGGAAACCAGTTCGTGGGTGGCGCCAGCCTGACACGCACGACTAGATTCGTCCGTCTGTAGCGGTTTGGTATGCGGCGACGCGAACGAGCTGCCCTGGGAGGAGGTCCGCCAGCGCATGCAGAATCGCCGCAGACATTCCCACAATCGTCTCTACTCGACTGTTCGGAGCAACAAGCACCTCGATTCCGATCGGAAGGTCCGAATACTTCTGTTGGTATTCAAGATTTTGATCGCCCGTGACAAACGCATCGAAGAGAGGAGCGGCCTTCGCCATCAGCTCTCCATTCTTCAACCCAGCCCAACCTTCTTTCGGAACGGTTGTAACGGAGTGGCCCAGCAGAACTGGTCCGAGTTGGCGCGGTACGGATTCATCAAGTAGTACGCGCACCGGACTCCAGAAAATCTTCTGCAATCTCAAGCAATCCGACTGCTTGATCTCGCTTCACGGATGGGTAGGCATCTAGAAACTTGTCGAGACTGTCCCCGGCGGAAAGGAATTCAAAGAGAATCCGGACAGGCACGCGAGTGTCGGCGAACACCGTGATTCCATTCAGGATTTCAGGGTCTGATCGAACTACGGATGACAAATCAGGCACGGCCACACTCCCGCAAT
>CAZMFM010000044.1:0-18057 GCA_964565565.1 uncultured Spirochaetaceae bacterium
GCCGACGCCTTGACGAATCCGACCCGGTCGCCGTCGACGAGTCTGGTCTTCATGCCCTTGCGGTAGTTCATCAAGATGCCATTGACGGCGATGGCCGTGCATTTCGTGAGCTTTGCGAACTCTTCCGCTTGATCGAATCGCAAGGCGGTTTGCGCCACGACATCTCGAACAGTGGCGGCTTCGGCCAACTCGAATTTTTGCAGGCCTAGCTTCTTGCTCATGTCATAGGTCAATTCGACCTGAATACTCATAGCCTTCACCCTTCCCTGCTAGCGCCAGGATTTGCCAGCGCCTCGCTCAAATTCGAACCTGCAATCGATCCAGCGTTTCGCGATTCGGCACGCCGTCCGCATTCCAACCCCGCAGCTTGTAGTAGCGCGGCAAGAGGTCACCCAGCGGATGGCCGGAATCCATGTTGTCGTAGATCGATTCGTTCAAGATCCGCGGCGGAAGCGTATCGTCCTTCGCCGTCAAACCTTCGCGCAGGTTGTACATCCGCTCGAGGTTGAAGATGCGTCCGCCGATCTCTTGAAGATGTCCACCCGAGAAGGTTTCGCCCGTGATGTAGGTGAGCCATTTCTCGAACCAGAGCATCGGCTTGCCCTTCATCCCCATCGCCATGCGCATGATCGGGCCGGAGTTCTCGAAGGCCTTCGCCATCGCCCGATGAGTCAGCGACTTCGGATCCATGTTGTGGATCGCCGCCGGAAACATGCCGTAGGTCGTAAAGATGCAAAGAACCATCGAGTTGATCGCGCAAGCCGTATTCTGCATCAGCACGGGAATGTCGGCTTTCAGCTTCAGGTTCTGGGGATTGATCGTCAACGGGCCGATGGATTCGAGATACATGCTCGCGCCCTGAACATGACAACCTCCGCGATTGGTCGTCGCATATTCGACGCCTTGAGCGAACGAGCCGCGCGGGTCGTAGGCCGAGAGTTCGAGCCCCTTCACATGCATCGCAAAATCATGGCCGCCGATCTTCTCGCTCATCTTCTTCGTCCCATTGGCCAGTTCGTCGCCGACGCCGCGCCGATGGCCAATGTCCCGAATCAATTCACTGATGCCCTCGGGCTCAGCGAATTTGACACCTGCGTCGAACATTCCACGCTCCTGCAACTCCATCGCGAAGCTGAGGGTCGCGCCCAGGCTGATCGTGTCCATGCCCAGATCGTCCGCCAGGAAATTCCATTCGGAGACCTTCTTGAGATCACCAATCTCGAGATTGCTCCCCAACAAAGCGACCGTCTCGTACTCTGGCCCCTTGACTCGCCCCTTGCCTTCGACCTCGACATCGCGACCACAGGTCACGGGACAATGCAGACAGCTGCTCTTCACGCCGACGAGTTCGTTCTCCTCCATGTACTCGCCCGAGATCGTCATCGCGCCATCGAAATGTCCCTTCTGGAAATTTCGCGTCGGGAGCATGCCTCGACCATTGGTTGTGTTGACGGTTCCTGCCGTACCAAAACGCTTGAGCGTACCGCCGAGTACCGGATGCTCCTTGAACATCACGCGAATCTCTTTCGTGTAGGTCTTGAACGCTTCGGGGTCATCCATCTCGAGCTTGCGCGTACCCGTCACGCTGATCGCCTTCAGACGCTTCGAGCCCATCACGGCGCCGACACCGGTGCGCCCCGCGATTCGTTCGTTCGAGACGATGCCCGCGTAGAGCACCTGGTTCTCGCCAGCGGGACCGATCACCGCATGGGATTTCTTCTTGCCGAGAATTTCCTGGGTCTCGTAGGTGCCTTTCCCCCAGAGATCCGAAGCGTCAATAAACTCGACTTCGTCGCGGTCGCCGTTCACTTCGATTCGCACGGGCCGTTCCGATTGATGGCTCACGACGATCACGTCGATGCCGGCGCGCTTCATTCCGTAGGCGTAGTTCCCGCCGCAGGTGGCGTTTCCAATCCCCCCGGTCAACGGGCTCTTGCAGACGACGGCGAAGCGATTGCTCTGTGGCGCGACGGATCCGTTGAGCGGTCCGGTGGCGAAGATCAGCGGATTGTCCGGGCCCAGGGGATCGATGCCGGCTTCCGTCCGATCGTAGAGCAGCCGCGTCCCATACCCCTTGCCGCCGATATAGAGCCGTGCGATTTCCTCATCGAGTGGCTGAAAGGAAAAGGTGTGGGTCGCCAGATCGATCTCCAGCACTCGTCCTGCATAACCTTTGATCATCAGGTGTCCTCCGAAGCACCCGACCCAAGTGATGAGCATCGCGATCGAGGCTGCAAGGAAGGCTAGCATCGAAGACAAGAAGTGTGTCTCGAGGAGGATGCCCCATGACCGCAGTAATCGTCGTTTCCGTGTCCGCCATCGCCTGTTTGCTCGTCGCGGAATGGTCCGAGGCGAAGCGCGTGAAGGCCGCCGCCAAGATGTCGGCCGCGTCCGCATTTATTGCGATGGCGCTCGTCTGTGGCGCATTGGAGTCGTGGTATGGGCAGCTCCTCCTGGCGGGCCTCGCCCTGTGCTGGATCGGCGACGCCTGTCTTCTTTCTTCGGGTCGCTCGAAGTTCTTCCTGGCTGGCATCGCAGCGTTTCTACTCGGCCACCTCATGTATGCGATCGCCTTCTACCAACTGGGCCTAGACCCGATCGCACTTCTCGCCTCCGCCCTGGTCCTCGGCGGCCTTGCCGCCATCACACTCCGATGGCTGCGCCCCCATGTCCCGAACGACTTCCGCATTCCCGTCCTTTGTTATGTCGCTGTCATCTGCTTGATGGTCACCGCGTCCTTCGCCGCCTACGCAAACGGTGCCCCGCTCGTCCTGCCGATCGGCGCCTTCGGCTTCGCTGTTTCGGACGTGTTCGTTGCCCGAGAACGATTCGTGACAAAGGGCTTCGTCAACCCAGGCCTGGGTCTACCGGCCTATTTCGGATCCCAGATGTTGCTTGCTTACACCGCGGGCCTTGGAATCGCCCTTTGATCGGAGCCGAATCGGAGGATTGGTCGGCCAATCCTCCCGGCCGAGACTACTTCTTCGGCCTGCGACGATGACGATAGAGTTCAGGGTCCACGACATTGGCCATACGTGACAACGCGTCCCCTCGTTCAGCTTCCGACCACAACCCGGTCGCTTTCTCCCCGGCCGCCTCAAGGAAATTCGCGATGCCGATGCTCGCTTCCATGGGCGATTCGATCAGATCCTTGTGCATGACATAACAAACTTGAACATTCTCGGAGTCGCCGAGCCAGCTCTTCACCTCCTCGATTCGCTTCTGTAGCGCCCGAGCGAGTGCCCGCTCGATGGCATCCGAGCCCGCATCGATGCCACAGTGCTCCATCATGGCCCGCTGCGAGTCCATCACTTCTTCCATGTCGCGTTCGACAAAGATCACTCGGTAGGAATATTCGGTCGGTAAGCACGTGAGCAGCGGCGCCACGATCTTCACGACGCTTCCGCGGGCTTCCGCCAGAAAGGAGGCGTCCTGCGACAACCGCTTCGTCGCCTCGAGTTCGAAATAGCCCTTCGGATTGTCGACGTCGGCGGCTCGGGCTCCGTCGGAAAGAATTCCCAGACCCGCCGCCTGCAGCATCTGCATCAGCATCGACGTTCCCGAGCGCGGCAGGCCGGAGGCAACGGTGATCATTTTGCCGGGACCTTGGACTCGTTTCACCATCATTCCACTCGAGCGTTTCGCGGGCCCGGTCGGCCAATCCGACCTGAATAGGCTGCAGCCTACGCTAGAATTCGCGCATGGTCACAGCCAGTCTCAACTCGATTTCAGCCGATGCCCCGGAGCTTGCGAAAGGTGTCGACGCCATGGTCAATCACGATGGCTACGCAGTCATTCGCGACGTGCTCGATTCCGCGGCCTGTGCAGAGTTGGTTGCCGAGGTCGATCGGGTCGAACGCGAATTTGAAACGCCCTTTGGCAAGAACGATTTCGAAGGCTTCCACACGCGGCGCATCTTCAACCTGATCGCCCGGGGACCGCGCTTTCGTAAACTCGTGATCAACGAAACGATGCTCTCGACGATCGAGGCGATCCTTGGCGACGGGTTTCTCCTGTCGGGCACGACCTCTATGCATATCGGACCGGGCGAAACGGATCAGCGACTTCATGCCGACGATGGCATGATCAGCCTGCCCCGGCCCCACCCGGCGACGATGATTACGACCCTTTGGGCGCTCACCGATTTCACGAAGGACAATGGTGCAACCCGACTGATTCCCGGCTCACACAAAGAGACCGCGATCGCACCCGCGTCGAACGAAGAGTGCCCAACCCTGATTGCCGAAATGCCAGCCGGTAGCGTGCTCGTCCTGCATGCCTCGACCTGGCATGGCGGCGGCCCGAACACGACCGGCGACACGACACCGGAAATCGAACGCTACGGACTCTCGATCCAATATGTCGCAGGTTGGTGCCGACAACAACAGAACCTCATGCTGGGAACACCCCGCGAAGTCGTCGCCGGCTACCCACGGCGGCTTCAGGAGTTGATCGGCTATTCGATGTACCGAAACGTGATGGGTCATGTCGATCGAAATCACCCGCTCGGCCTATTGGGCGTCGACGTCGAACCGAACATGGTCTGGGAAAAAATGGGCAAGACCGAATAGATCTTCAGCCGGCGGGCTGGCCCTTCACGATACTGAATCGCCTGTCTGCGATATCGAAGCCTAACCAGAGCAGTTCAGATCGGGCCCTACACAGCCGCCTGACCAGATGACGGATCAAGAAATGGCCGAACCAGACTTCAAGCCTATTGAGCCGGCGAATTCATGACGACCAATTTCGTGATGGTCGTCGGCGCTTCGTGCATCGCCCTCTTTACGCTCCGACCGAGCCTGGTGAACGCTCCGTTCTGGCGCGCAATGGTGACACCGCTCGCCTCGATCATCGGCTCCGGCTTTCTTGTCGCCGGCCCGATCCTCGGTCATGTCGCGGGCAACCACGCCTGGCTCGCGATGCTGGGTCTGTGCGCGGTGGCCTATCTCTTCGGGGCCGCGATCCGGCATAATATCGTCGTCGTCGAACCGATGTTGGCTGCCAACACGACCGGGCCAATTTTGCGTCTGGAGCAGGCCTCCGACCTTGCGCTGGCCTTCGCCTATTTCATATCGGTTTCATATTACCTGAATTTGTTTGCCTCCTTCGCATTGCGCGCCGACGGCATCATCGACGAAACGGCGACTCGTTGGCTGGCGAGCGGCGTGATCCTCTCGCTCGGGTTGCTGGGAACCCTACGCGGTCTGCGGGCACTCGAGCACGTCGAAATCGTAGCGGTCGGCGTCAAACTCGCGCTGATCGGCGGCCTGATCGCCGCACTCGCCTATAGCGGCGCCCTCACCCTGGCCAGCGGCGGAACGCTATTTCCCCGGGTCACGCACGAAACGGGAATGGCCGAGTTCGGCACCCTGTTAGGCCTGGTGATTCTGGTGCAGGGTTTCGAAACCTCGCGCTACCTGGGCCACGCCTACGATCCCGCGCTGCGAATCCGAACCATGCGACTCGCACAGATCTTCTCGACCCTGATCTACGTCGTTTTCATCTCGCTCATCACACCCTATTTCAGCGGACAGCTGCCGAAAACCGGCGGCGAAACCGCCATCATCGACATGCTCGAGCCACTCGGCAGTATGGTCGCGCCGCTGATCATCTTCGCTGCGCTGGGGTCGCAACTCTCCGCCGCCGTCGCCGACATGAACGGCGCGGGCGGACTCCTGGCGTCCTCAACGAACGGGCGTGTTCCCGTCCGGACCGGCTACTTCGCAACCGCGTGCGTCGCCGTCGCGATCACCTGGTCGGCGGACATCTTCGAGATCATCGTGCTCGCGTCCAAGGCCTTCGTGATCTACTACGGCCTGCAATCCCTTTCGGCAGCCCTGACTTCTGCGCGTCCGTCCCAGCCTGGACGATTGCGTCGCGTGGCCCTCTTCAGCCTCGCGACGTTGATTGCACTCGCGGTGATCATTTTCGGTGTCCCCGCCGCGGCGGCGCCCTGACTCAACACCGGCCCCCGACGGCATGTCGGCGACCCGACGTGCCAACCGTGTCGGCGCCCTCGTTCAGGTCTGATCTTCCGAGATGCACCGAAGCGTCTGCAGCGCGATCTCCAACTCTTCGTTTGTGGGCACCACAAGGACTTCGACGCGGCTTCCCTCGGCGTGGATCGCACGCGGGCCACGCTCGGACACATCATTGCGCTCGGCGTCGACCTCGATCCCGAGCGAATCCATTCCCTCGCAGACACGCCCGCGAATCTCGGCCGAGTTCTCGCCGACGCCGGCGGTGAACACGAGCGCATCAACCCGCCCGAGCGCCGCCGTGTAGGCCCCGATGTATTTTCGAATCCGATAGATGTAGATCTCGATCGCAAGGGCGGCGCGCTCGTCGCCGGACTTTTCGCGGTCCAGTACGTCCCGCAAATCACCCGACCCGCAGAGTCCCTCCAGCCCGCTCTGAGTGTTGAGCGCCGTGTCGATTTCGTCGAGTGATGCACCGGTCCGACGTGCGATGTAGAAAATGAGCGCTGGGTCGAGATCCCCGCTTCGGGTTCCCATGACGAGGCCCTCGAGAGGCGTTAGGCCCATGGACGTATCGATACTGCTTCCGCCGGCGATCGCGCTCACACTGGCCCCATTCCCGAGATGGAGGACGATCAAATTCAGCTCCTCGGGTGAGCGCTCGAGAAATGCCGCCGCCTCACGAGCGACATAGGCATGGGAGGTTCCGTGGAAGCCGTATCGCCGGACGCCATGCTCCTCGTACCACGCACGCGGAATCGCGTAGTGATAGGCGTGGGCCGGGATGGTTCGGTGGAAGGCGGTATCGAATACGGCGACCTGGGGCACGTCGGGCTGGCGCGCTCGCGTGACTTCGATTCCGAGCAGGTTGGCCGGATTGTGAAGCGGCGCCAGACTCGCCAGTTCTCGAATCGTGTCTAACACTGCATCGTCGATCCGCGTGGGTTCAAGAAAGGCCTCTCCGCCGTGGACGACACGATGGCCGATGCCCGCGAGCGTTTCTCGATCGGAGACGACACCCGACTCACTGAGGATCGACTCAATCCGGTCGAGCGCCATGCCGTGGTCGAGAATGGGCGGGTCGATCTCGACCTGCTCGACCGCGCCGTGTGCCTGGTGAACGAGGCGGCTGCCAGATTCGCCGATCCGTTCCGCCGCGCCCTTCGCGAGCACGCTGCGATCCCGCATCTCGAAGAGCTGATACTTGATCGACGAGCTTCCTGAGTTCAACACGAGAATTCTCAAGAGAGACCATCCTCGACCTGGGCCTGGATGGTCGTGACAGCCACCGTATTGACGATATCCGCAACCGTACAGCCGCGGCTCAAGTCGTTGACCGGCTTGCGGAGGCCCTGCAACACCGGACCGATCGCGACTGCACCCGCCGAACGTTGCACTGCCTTATAGGTGTTATTTCCCGTATTGAGGTCGGGAAAGATGAAGACGGTTGCCCGGCCAGCGACGTCACTCTCGGGAAGCTTCTTGCGCGCCACACTGGCGTCGACCGCCGCATCGTATTGGATCGGCCCCTCTATCGAGAGGTCGGGTCGACGCTGGCGAGCCATCTTCGTCGCCAGACGGACCTTCTCGACTTCCTCGCCGGAACCGGACTCGCCCGTGGAATAGGAAAGCATGGCGACCCGCGCTTCGATCCCGAAGAGCGAGGCCGTGTCGGCCGCACTCGTCGCGATATCCGCTAGTTGATCCGCGCTGGGGCGCGGGTTGACGGCGCAATCTCCATAGACGAGAACACGATCTTCGAGACACATCAGGAAGACGCTCGAAACGACCGAGACTCCCTCGCGAGTGCGGATGAATTCGAGTGCCGGTCGGATCGTATGCGCGGTCGTGTGCGCGGCGCCCGACACCATTCCGTCCGCAAGGCCTTGATGCACCATCATGGTCCCGAAATAACTCACGTCGGCCATGATGTCCCGGGCCGCCTCTTCTGTGACACCCTTGTGGCTTCGCAGGTCGGCGTAGATCTTGGCAAACTCGCCAAGCCACGGGGACTTGGTTGGATCGACAATCGCTGCACCCTCGAGATCGAGTCCGAGGGTTCCCTCGAGTTCTCGCAATTCGGCCGGGTCACCAAGCAGAGTGAGGTCGGCGACCCCACGCCGCAGCAGGATCTCCGCTGCCCGAAGGATCCTTTCGTCCTTTCCCTCCGGCAGGACGATGCGTTGACGCTTCGCCTTGGCCCGTGCGATCAGGTCGTATTCGAAGCGCAGGGGGGTCACGACGGTCGAGCGCGCCAGACGCACACGGTCATCGAGTTCGTCGAGGTCCACACTTTCCTCGAAGAGGCCGAGCGCGATCGCGATCTTTCGCTCGTCGTGGGCACGGATCGACGGACGGATCGCTTCAATGGTCGTTGTACACGAAAAAGTGTCTTTCGAAATATTGACAATCGGGAATTCGGGGAGCCGCAGGCCGTCCATCAGTCGCACGATCGAATCGGGAAGATTCAGTCCTCCGGTCAGCAGGATGCCCGCAAGATTTGGACATCCCCCGGAGCGCAAAGAGGCCAGGCAACCGAGAATGATGTCGGACCGGTCCCCGGCCGTAATCACCAGGCCTCCTGGCTCAAGGCGATCGAGCACGTTGGCGACATGCATGTCCGCGACGAGAAAGCTTCGCGCGACATTTTGCAACTGATCGCGGCCGTAGAGCACCCGACCGTCGAGTGCCTCGACGAGCTCATCAAGGGTGGGTTGCCCGAGCACATCGGCCTCGGGTGAAACATAGACGGGATCGTCAAAGGGCCAGTTGTCCTCGCACAGAAGGCGGACCGCTTCCGTCTGGTCGGCGGGAACCCGATTGATCAGGGTGGCAATCACCGGACAACCCTCTCGACCAAATGCGTGACGGGCGATTCGAACGCCTTCGAGCAAGGCTTCCGGGCTTCGCCCCTGTCCACTGGCCACGAAGAAGACCGAAGCGCCGAGGTGGCTTGCGATCCGCGCGTTGAATGAGAATTCGAAGGGGGCACTCAACCCGGCGTAGTCCGTGCCGTCGCAAACCACGACATCGCATTGGTCCGCAATCCGCTCGTATCGTTCGAGAATGCGTTGCAGAGAATCCTCTCGCTTCCCGCTCTCCGCGAGATGCAACACCTCGCCGTGGCGCAATCCGAAGAGTTCCGCGGGGTTCTGAGCGAGTCCGTAGCGGGCGCACATGAGTTCGATCACCGGATCGGGCCCTTCGCCGTCGCGAATGACGGGTCGGAAGAAGCCGACGCGCTCCACGCGGCGCGATGCCAATTCCATCAACCCGAGCGCGGCCACCGACTTCCCGGCGCGCTCCTCGATCGACGTCACATAGATGTTGTCCAAGGTGCCTCCCACCCTCGATTATGACGCCAAGCGCCAAGGGACATCAAGAGCAGGGTCCCGAAGAGCTTGGAGTCGCGATTGGCAGGCCAATCGATGGCTGCGCGTCATCAGCCGAGCGCGAGGGTGCGCGACAGTCGAATGGCGCGACCCATGCTGCGAACGACAAGCCGAGGCGATACGTTCAGGACCGTCGCGGGGTATGATCGCCGCGATGGATGGCAGGTCGCTAGCGGGCGGGCGGGCGGGCGGAGATGGTACCGGAGCGAAAAATTCACTGGAACGAGCCTCGCAATGGCCGTCGCCAAGAACAGAAGATGAGGAAGGTCAGATGACGCGCACACAAGACGTCGGTAGTAGTCAACCCATCGTCGTCCGCCAGATGGATTTCGACTTTCCGGACGATATCGACCCCGTCGTCGTCGCCGGCAACCCCGAGGAGTCCTATCTGCTGATCGGACTCTCGCTCCTCTTGCCCCATCTCGAGCCCTACCTCATCCGCACGATGAAGGAGGCCAAGAAGCTCGTCCGAAACGAGAAGCTGATCGACGACCTCGAACGGTTCAGCGCTCAAGAGGGACAACACTACCGACAGCATATGCGCTTCAACGATGCAATTCGGCTTCAGGGTTTTCCCGAACTCGCGTCGCTCGAAAAGTCGTTGTCCGAGGACTACAAACGATTCTCGAAGACGCGCTCGCTTCGCTTCAACCTTGCCTATGCCGAGGGATTCGAAGCGCTCACGACCGCCTCGGCCAGGTTCAGCTTCGAGCGCCCAACGGATCAAGAAACGTTGCCCGCGGTCAGCGAACTCTTCTCCTGGCACATGCTCGAAGAACTCGAACATCGAACTGTCGCCTTCGACATCTACGACCACGTTTGCGGAGGATATTTCTACCGAATCGTCGCCGGGCTCTATGCACAGTGGCATATGTCGCGCTTCATCGGGCGGGTCAGGAAATACATGATCGAAGCGGATCCGGCCGCCATCGAACGCTGTGGCGGAAAGGAGGGAATGCGCGCGCGACGTCGAGCGGCCAGCCCCGAACTCCGAAAGAAATTCCTGCCGAAATTGCTGAAGACCTACCTGCCCAGCTACACGCCCCATGACATTCCCTTCGAAGCCGAACTCCAGGAAATGGCTACTCGGTATTCGGCTGCCGCGCATTCGACCCGCTGAGGATCTCGAAGGCTTCGTCCATCACGCGCCGTCGACTGAAGCGACCATGGGCCGGAGCCAGGAGCGCCGCGCCAAAGAGCATCGAATAGAGCAGAAAGGCCCGGGCCTCGACCTCCGCGCCTTCGAAGCCGAGAGCTTTCAAGAGCCCGCGAAGCGTCGCGAGCCGACGCGCGTCGACAGCGTCGATCACAGCGCCGACCTTCGAATCGATCCGCCCCCAGGCCCGCAACGCAAGGTCGAGCCGAGCATCGAAGTCACGAGTCGCGATCTCGACGAGTCGCTCCAGACGTGTCCGCGCATCCGGCCCGCTCCGCTCCGCCGCCGCGATCACTTCGTCGGTCGCCAGCGTTTCCCATTGCTGCAACATCGCATCGAGCAGAGCCTGTCGATCGCGAAAATGCCAATAGAAGCTGCCCTTCGTGACGCCGAGATCCTTCGCCAGAAGCTCGACGCGAACGCCGTCGAGTCCCTGCCCCGCCAACCTGACCAACCCCGCACGGGACCAATCCATCGGATTCTTCCGGGGTCGCTTGGATGCCTTGGGCTCCCTCGAACGCTCCTCGCCCTTCCCGCTCCTGGCATTGCTCGGATTGCGCGGGGGCGAGGGCATATCTAGTCCATACGTCAGCGTATTGAGCATTGCAAATCCGGACCGAATTCTGAATAGATCCGCAACCTACTCAGATCGAGACCAGACCGAGACCAGACCGAGAGGAGAGTGGAACGGGAGCGCGATGGAAACGCGATGGGGCCTGCTCGATTCGGAAATGTTATGCGGCGCCCTGCACAAAGGACATCAGCAGCTCTCTCGTCCGGACCCGGTCCGCGTCGGACGGCGTGAACTCGGTTGCCGCAAAATCCGTCACGCCCGCCTCCGCGAGTTCCTCGAGCTTCCCGCGCACGAAGGCCTCATCGCCGATCAAAGCAACGTCCCCGGGACCGTCGACGCCTTCGCGATCGAACATCGCGCGGTAGGAGGGCAATTGACCATATTGAGCGAGCAACTTCGAAACGAGTCCGCGCACCGCATCGACTTCATCTGTCACACAGACCGGCAGGGTCGCGATGATCCGTGGCTTCGGACGACCCGCGGCTTCGGCGGCTTCGCCTAGCCTCGGCGCAATATGTTCGCGCACCGTTCGCGGACCGACCCACGCCAAGGTCGTGCCCTGCGTCCGGGCACCCGCGACCTTCAAAGCCTGTGGGCCGAGCGCCGCAACGACGACCGGGCACGGCTTCTCTGGTGCTTGAAAGACCTGCGCGTGGCACGACAGGACTTCGCCGTCGAAGTCGACCTTGCCATCGGTCAAGAGCGGAATCAGGATCGAGAGATATTCGCGCAGGTGGCGAATCGGCTTTTCGAATCCGATCCCGAGATCCTTCATCATGACCTCATGGGACAAGCCAATTCCCAGGGTGAAACGATCTCCGATAACGGAGCGAATCGTAAGAACCTGTCCGGCTAGCGCCAACGGGTGGCGCGGGAAGGTCGGGACGATCGCGGTGCCCAATTCGATCTCGGGAACGCGCTGGCCAACGAAGCCGAGCACGGTCACGGCGTCAAAGCCTCCGGTTGGATGCTCCGCCAGCCAATAGCTGCTGAATCCATCCGCCGCCGCCCGGGCCGCATCTTCGGCGATCGCATCGACCGACGCCCCCAGTACCAGACCTGTCCCGTTGATTCCCAAACGCATCGTCCCTGCCTCCTTCTCGTCTTGTCTTTCTTGCCCTGACCGGTGCTCGCTTCGCGCCACGGCACCGCGACAAACGAGGAGCGTAGTCCCCCGTGAGCACATTGCCCATTCGTGCGCCCCGCGTGATGCATTTTGACCCACTGCACGGGCTTGCGAGACCGCTACCTTCGATACCTCGCGCACAGCCCGAACAAACTCGACCAATCACAATCAGCCCACGATCGAATGCCGCGATCGAAGGAGAACCCCCAATGAGTCGCAAAGCATTCGTCATCGGTGTCGGAATGACCAAATTCGAAAAGCCCGGATCCAAGGACTGGGACTATCCGGACATGGGTCGTGAAGCGGGCGAAAAGGCACTCGCCGATGCGGGTCTCGAGATCGGGGACATCGAACAAGCGGCCGTCGGCTATTGCGCCGGCGACTCCACCTGCGGACAACGTGCCTTCTACGAGCTCGGAACGACCGGCATTCCGATCTACAACGTGAATAACAACTGCTCGACGGGTTCGACCGCGCTCTTCATGGCCAAGCAATTCGTCGAGGGCGGCCTCTCCGAGTGCACGATGGCGATGGGCTTCGAAAAGATGGAGAAGGGCTCGCTCGGCGTGAAATACACCGACCGCACGATGCCCATGGACAAGCATTTCAAGGTGATGGTCGAAGAACGCGGCTTCGAACCGACTGCGCCCGCTGCGCCCCAGATGTTCGGCAACGCCGGCATCGAGCACATGGAACGCTTTGGTACGACCCCGGAGCATTTCGCGAAGATCGCGTACAAGAACCACAAGCATTCGGTCAACAATCCCTACTCGCAATTCCGCGACGAATACACCCTGCAACAGATCCTCGATGCGCCGACCATCTATGGCCCACTCACCAAATTGCAATGCTGCCCGACCTCGGACGGCGGCGGCGCCGCGATCATCGCCAGCGAAGAGTTCGTCCGCGCCCATGGCCTCGAAGACCAGGCCGTCGAAATTCTGGGCCAACACATGACGACAGATTTTGCGAGCACGTTCAACGAGAAGTCGATGATCAAGATGGTCGGCTCGGACCTCACGAAGGCCGCTTCACAGAAGGTCTACGAGCAGGCGGGCTTCGGACCCGAGGACGTTGACGTCGTCGAACTCCACGATTGCTTCAGCTGCAATGAGATGGTCACCTACGAGGCCCTCGGCCTATGCGAAGAGGGCAAGGGCGGCGAATTCGTCGACTCCGAAGCCCAGACCTACGGTGGGAAGGTCGTCGTGAACCCGTCGGGTGGCTTGATTTCAAAGGGCCATCCCCTCGGCGCGACCGGACTCGCCCAATGCGCAGAGCTTTGCTGGCAGCTACGCGGCGAAGCCGATGCGCGCCAGGTCGATGGCGCGAAACTCGCCCTGCAACACAACCTGGGGCTGGGCGGCGCAGCGGTCGTGACGATGTATCGCAAGATGCAATAGATCCGGTCCGTGCTTCATTCCAATCAATCCGCTCACAACGGAACCTTGCGATTTCCATCGAGCGACACAGCGCAAATTGGAGGAGAACCCTGAGTAGCCGTCGGCACTTTCCCCGACGCGAGGCACCTCTCAATTCAGTTCGCCCGGCAGCCGATATGAGCGAGAACCTTCTCCGGAGAACTCGTGTCCATTCTTGCCGGCTTGATCTACCTCGTCTCGACCGCAGCCTTCTCGATCCTTGCTGTCGTGGTCGGTATTCGGCTTCTTCTACTCTCGCGCCGTACACAGCGCGTCCCCGAGCGTTCACTCGGAATCGCGCTCGTACTCACGGCGGGCCTCGGATACGGACTACTCATCATCGCGATGGTCGGGCGCCGCGCCGAGGGCTGGGACGACGCGCCCGAGTTCTATATCTGGATCAGCGGACTCGGCTGGATCTTTCACAATCTCGGCGTTTCGTTCATGCTCGACTTTGTTCGCCGCGTCTTCCGACCGGGCGAAACCTGGGCTCTCCTTCTCCAATTCGGATTGAGCGCCGTTCTCTGGGGCGGCTGGTTGGTCGACGCCCTCCAAGGTGGCCTCGTCGCGGCAACCCCGAGCGCCTACTACTGGATCTATTTCTCGGTGATCGGTACCTATCCACTCTGGACGGCGGTCGAGGCAATCAACTACTGGGGCATGATGCGTAAGCGGGTGAAGCTCGGACTCGCGGATCCTCTGATTGCCAATCGCTTTCTGCTCTGGTCGATCGCCTCGATCTGTACGATGGCTTCGATCTGGACGCTCGAGATTCCGACCTTCCTCGGCTACGAACGCCTATCACCGGACGCCGCGCATATCACGACGTTCACCATGATCGGGACCTCGGTCTTCGGGATCGTCACGATCTGCACCTACTGGCTCACCTTCTTTCCGCCCGATTGGTATCGCGCGCGTTTCCAGGCCCCGGATGGCTCGGAGGCTACAGGCTAATGGCCGAATCCGCTGCCTTCACGCACCTGTGCACCGCACTCGAGTCCGAAACGACGTTCAGTCGGATCGAAGCGCGGGGCACGGTTCGCTTGGCGCTCAAAGGAGCGGGGCTCGACGCGAAGAACATCACGGTCGAGCAAATGAAGGTCATCCTGGAGCGCATCTTCGCAAAAGAGCTCGAGAGCCGTGGCGTCCCCGACCCGGAGGCCGTTTGTCGCATGCTCATCCGCAGTCTCGATCACGTCGCCTCGAGCAGCTCGGGCGACACCCCCGAAGACGTCTTCAGCCGGCTCGGCGGCAGCTAGAATCCTGTAGAGTGTTTGCTTGCAATCAGCCGTGGCCGTCCCGCCAGCGATCGATTGCGCAATCGCCCGACGCAGGATTCTCCCTTGAGCCAACCCGCCAACCACATCGATCGAAACGGCTTCGACCTCTACTACGAAGTGACGGGGCCGGAATCCGGATCGCGTTCGCCCATCCTTCTGAACCACGGATTCGCCGGGACCTCTCGCGTCTGGCGCGCCCAGGCGGAAGCCTTCTCCGCACAAAACGAATTCATCCGCTGGGATCTGCGCGGCCACGGTCGTTCGGCCTCCCCTGCCGACGAAGACGCATACAGTGTCGACGAGACTGTCGAGGACATGGCCGCCCTGCTCGATCATCAGGGACATGAACGCGCGATCATCGGCGGCCATTCCCTTGGTGGCTATATGGCCCTGGCCTTCTATCTAAAATACCCCGAGCGCGTTGACGCCTTGTTCGTCGTGGCGACCGGACCCGGCTACAAGAGCGATGCACCGCGAGACGAATGGAATATCATGGCCAGGGCCCTTGGCCGGCGGCTGGAAAAACACGGCCTCGAAGAACTCCGAAAGCTCGATCGCGAAATGGATCCCGCCGACCACGACTCCGTCGCCGGGCTCGGCATGGCCGCGCGAGGCCTCTTGGTCCAACACGATAGTCGGATCATCGACTCGCTTGCGGAGATCGCGGTGCCGACCATGATCGTCATTGGTGAAAAGGATCGCGGCTATCTGGCAGCCTCCCACTACATGGCTGATAAGATCCCGGACGCCCGACTCGAAATCATCCCGAATGCCGGGCATGCAGTGAACCTGCACCAGACCGAGCAATTCAATGCGGCCGCCACGCAATACTTCGCAAAGATCGCATCACATCGCCGCAGTCGATCAACGAATGGCGAGAGGAACGAGACATGGACCTGAATCCCGACGAAGATCTCGCGTTGATCGCGCAAACGGCCCGTCGCTTCGGCGAAGAGATGCTCCTGCCGAAGATGCGCGACGCGGAAGCAAATCGCGGTGTCGACGACGAGACGAAACGGGCTTTCGAAGAGACCGGTCTTGCGGGGCTTGAATGGCCCGAGGAAGCCGACGGCGCAGGACTCGGAAGCGTAGCGCGCGCGCTGGTCAACGAGGAGCTTGGCGCGACGGACGCCGGCGCGGCGCTGGCGCTTGATTCCCTCGGCCCCGCCCTCTACCCGATTCTCGAAATGGGCGGCGACCTTTCCTCGCTCCCTCAAGGCGATTCCGGTCGGCGCGCAGTCCTCGTCACCGAGTTCGACGGCGATCTTAGGATCGACGCCGCGCACGTGAACGGTTTCGTACCCTGGGTGCCAGCCGGTGCCACGCACTCGGTGGTCGTCTTGATTGGCGATCGGGCCGCCGTACTCAGCGATGGCTTCACCATCGAGCCCACTCGCGGCGCCGGCCTACGGGCGGCGGGCGCGGGTGAGTTGCGAATCGTCGAGGCCGAGTTCCCAAAGCTGCTCGTCGCTCCGGCCGGCGCAGCCCGAACCCGCGCGCGAACTCGGATCTACGTCGCCTCCCTGCTGCTCGGCGTCATGCGCGCGGCCTGTGACTTTTCACGCGAATACGCCAAAGAACGCAAGGCCTTCGGCAAACCGATCGGACACCATCAAGCCCTGGCCTTCTTGATCACGGACATGCAAATGGCTCTCGACGGCGCCCGGCTCCTGGTGCACAACGCCGCTTGGCGCCTCGACAATCAGCTTCCGGCCGAGAGCGACGCCGCCTCAGCTTTGGCGGAATCGATCGAGGCGGCTCGCTTGATCGGGCCGAGCAGCGTTCAGATTCTCGGCGGCCACGGTTTCATGGCGGACTATCCGGTCGAGAAACACATGCGCGAAGCACGTGCGCTCGGCCTGCTATTCGGCGGCTTCGATGCGGCCATCGAAGAGTCCGGACGCGCGCTCTGTGCGGTCGATGTGCCGCTCGAGATCGGCCTCGGAGGGGCGATCTAGTGGACTTCGAAGTCGATCAAGAAACGCGAGATTCCCTCGAGACCCTTCGCACCTGGGGAAGAGACGTCGTTCGCCCGGTCGGGCTCGAAGCCGACCGCGAAGCCCGCCCGATTCCGGTGGGCCATGCCTTCTTCGATCAATGTCTGGCGCGCGGCGACGGCCGAACGCATTGGCGACCGGCCGGTTCGGCCAAGGCCGGCAAGCGAACTTCGACCCTCGCCCGCCTGCTACTGGCGGAAGAGTTTGCCTATTGGGACCGAGCCGTGATGATCGCCACCCCCGGACCCGGCCTGCCCGAGCTCAGCGTGATCGGCAGCGGAACCGACGAACAGAAGGAGCGCTTTCTCTCGCCCTTCCTCGAACCCGATCGTCCACGTTGGGCGTGCTTCGCGATGACCGAACCAGGAGCGGGCTCCGACGCTGCCGCGATCCAGACCCGGGCAGTCAAGGACGGCGACGGCTGGATCCTGAATGGCGCCAAATGCTTCATTGGCGGCGCCTCGCGCTCGGATTGGATTCTCGTCCAGGCCACTCTCGACGCCTCGAAGGGGCGGTCGGCTCAACGGGCCTTCTTCGTCGAGCAAGGAGCGGAGGGCCTGGGCCCTTTCAAGATCGAGAAAAAAATGGGCCTCAAGGCCTATGAATCTTCTTCGTTCACACTCGATAACGTCCGGGTGCCTGCTTCGTTCTTGCTAGGCGGAGAAGAACGCTATGAACGAAAAGCTGGATTCAAGGCTGCGATGGCCACCTTCAATGCCGGACGCCCCGTCATCGCGGCCAACGCAGTGGGCATCGCCCGCGCCGCCCTCGACGAAACCATCCTGTACGCGCGAACCAATGGCCTGCTCGACGCGGCCCGCGTCCGCGATCGAATCGAAGCCATCGCTCGAAAGGTCCGCATGGCGCGACTCGTCTGCCTGCGTGCTGGCCAACTCGCCGACGAGGAGCGCCCCAATATCATCGAGGCCTCGATGTCGAAGGCCATTGCGGCCCAGGTCGCGCAGGAAGCGACCTCCCAGGGACTCGAGTTGATCGGGGCAACGGGTGGGCGCGGCGACCATCTGATCGAAAAGCTCTATCGGGATGCCAAAGCCATGGATATCGTCGAGGGGACGGGACAGGTTCAACGCATGATCATTTCGCGCAGCCTGGTGGGACTCCCACGTTAGTCG
>CAZMFM010000044.1:18157-40241 GCA_964565565.1 uncultured Spirochaetaceae bacterium
GTAGAGGATAGAGGGGATGAACTGATGAGTGACCCAACCGAGCCGAACGATCTGGCCGTCGAGATCGGCCCCGACTACGTCACAACCATCGAGATTCGACGACCGCCGGAAAATTTCTTCGACCAGGCCATGATCCGCGGCCTCGCAGACACCCTCGAAAGGCTCGACGCGAACGATCGCTGCCGCGCAGTCGTCTTGTGTTCTGAGGGCAAGCATTTTTGCGCGGGTGCCAATTTCGCGAGTGACCGAAGTGCAGTGGATGATGGAAGTGGTGTCCACCTCTACGACGAAGCCGTACGGCTCTTTGCAACCCAGACGCCGGTCGTCGCCGCGATCCAGGGGGCAGCCATCGGGGGCGGACTCGGCCTCGCCCTCTTCTCTGACTTTCGTGTCGCCAGTCCTGAAGCGCGCTTCAGCGCGAACTTCGCGCGGCTCGGCTTCCATCAGGGATTTGGCTTGAGCGTCACGCTCCCACGACTGGTCGGTGCGCAGGCGGCGATGGATCTGCTCTATACGGGCCGCCGCGTAACAGGAGAGGAAGCGCTCGATCTCGGGCTCTGTGATCGACTCGTTAAAGGCTCGGAACTTCGCGAACAAGCCCATGCCTGGGCGGTCGAGATCGCAACCTCCGCCCCCCTCGCCATCCGTTCGATTCGCGAAACGCTACGCGGGGGACTCGCCGAAGAAATTCGCGTCGCCACCGACCGCGAAAAGGCGGAACAGGAGCGCCTTCAGAAGACCGAAGACTTCCGAGAGGGAATCAAGGCGATGGGTCAGCGCCGACGCCCCAACTTCAAGGGTCGTTAGGCTGATCGACGATCAACCGCGCAAGTTCGACGAGCTTGAGATTCTGGCGCATGGCAATCTGGCGTAGCGCGCGAAAGGCACCGTCTTCGTCAAAGCCTTGCTCCTTCATCAGCCGCCCCTTCGCACGTTCGATCAATTTTCGATCAACCAGCGTGCTTCGCGCCGACGCGAGATCATTGCGCAGGGATTGCTCGACCTGGAAGCGTGCCCGCGCTACTTCGAGGGCATCTCTCAAGCGTTCAACCTGGCTTCCACGAACCACGTAGCTCGAAATCCCGGCGTCAACGGCCGCACGAATCGTCCCGACATCCGTGCATTCGACGAACACGGCGACCGGACGGCTCTGTCGCCGACCGATCCGACCGATCTGTTGGACGAGGGCTCCATCCGGCGTCACCAGATCGACGGCGATGATGTCGGCTTCATGATGATCGAGCGCGGCGTCCAGGGCGCTCATGGAATCCAGACATTCGACGACTCGGCAGCCTGCGGCTTGCAGCCGTTCTGCCAGTGCATCCGGTCGTCCGGGTTTCTGTTCCAGAAGTAGGATGTTCATCTTTCCAATCGCTTCTCCCAGGCAGAGCCTGAAAAATGCAAACCTCGTGCCGATCGAATGGATTCACCAGCACCAAAGGAATCCTCAACGAAAACAGGACTCTCGATGGCTTCGGGCGACGCTCGCCCGCGCCCGATCAAACGCAACGCATACAAGCGAATCAGGCCTGCTCAATCTTTGGGCGTTGGACCGACTCCGCTCAGTCACTCAACGAAGCAGCCACCACAGCGTGGCGACTTCGAGCGCGAGCAGAATCGCCGTCGTGGCCTTCCAGAACCGAACGGGGTCCCGTTCGATCAGTGGCCGATGGCCGTCCTGCATGAATCGGGCGTTGGGATGTTTCAGGTCGTAGATGAATTCCGAGAAGGTTTCGTAGCGACGCGCCATCGACAAGGCCGTCGCCTTGCGCAGGGCCCCGTCGATCCAGATCGGGATCATAGGGTTGTGGTGATAGCTCGGCGTGTACTCGAGCTTCGTAAAGTCGGCGGGCGCCAGGCAGGACTCGATCGCTTCGCCATAGGGAAGCGCGCCCGTCAAAAGCTCATACGCAACCGTCCCCAATGCGAAGAGTTCTGAGCGCGTACCCGCGGTTTCGCCCCAACGCGCCTCCGGCGCGGAATACGACGCGGTGCCCAGGGCGATATCCCGTGTGATCGGCGCGGCGATTTCCTGAATGCCCGCCACCCAACAGGAACCGAAATCGACGATCCGGACTCGACCGTCGCCATCGACTAATACATTGTCCGGCTTGATATCTTGATGCATCATTTCTTGACGCTCGAACGCGCGAAGTCCCGAGGCGATTTGCCCAATGAGATGGACGACATCGCGAACCTCGACAACAGGATGCTCCGCCCTCCACTTCGAAAGCGTGATGCCATCGATATACTCGGTCAGGGAGTAGAGGAACGTCGGTTGGCGTGACGGATCGACGACACGAACAACGTTCGGGCTGTCGATTCGCCGACCAATCCAGGACTCCATGATGAACCGTTCGATATAGGCGGGATCGTCTTCGAAGTTGACCGAGGGCGTCTTCATCGCATACCTCTCGCCACTCTCCTCGTCGACCACGAGATAGATCTGGCTTCGATGGCTCGCGTGAATCTCTCGCTCAATACGAAAGCCGTCCAAGCACATCCCCGGTGAGAGCACGGGGGGAAAGGGAAGCTGCGTCAATTCCCGAACGACTTCATCGCGATCCGGCGTCTCGACCGCGTCCACCCGAATGACCTGACAGGTCAGGTTGTCATCGCTGCCCGCCTGTTTGGCTGCATCGATGATTTCCAGACAAAGCGACTCGAAAGATTCCGTCGCCTCAATCCCAACTTGAAGGAGCCGCTGAAGATCTTTGTCCGAGAGCCAATCGTGGATGCCATCGGTCGAGAGGAAGAAGCAATCGCCGACGCGAAGTTCCATTTCTCGGTAGTCGACTTCCAGATCCGCGTCCATGCCCATCGCGCGCGTGAGATACCGGTCCTTCTCACTGATTTGCGTAGCGTGGTCCCGGGTCAATTGTTCGAAGACCCCGTCGCGAAGGCGATAGATCCGTGAGTCGCCGACATGAAAGAGATACGCCGTGCGTGATTTCATCACCAGGGCAGAAAACGTACTGACATAACCTCGATGCGCGGCGTGGGTACCGTGCGATTTGGCATAGAGCCAACGATTCATCGCCGTCAAGACGACCTTTGAGGCGTGCTTCACGGTCCAGGAGTCAGGCGTCGAGAAATAGTCCGACAGAAAATTCTGAACGCAGATCTCGGCCGCTTCACGCCCGGCCTCGGCGCTACTCACGCCGTCCGCAACAACCGCTGCGACACCTTTGAAGGTTCGAGCCGCGTCGTCCGGAAGCCGCAAGCCCATGCAATCTTCATTCGCGGCGCGCAGCCCCGCTTCCGATGCCTGCCCAGCCCGCAGATCGAGTCGTCCCTCTAGATGCACGGCGTCCGAAGTTACACCAGAAGGAGACACCCCCGCCGCCCCTTGCGGAGAAGGTGTAGCCGGGAAGGCGACGCCCTCAAGCGACCTCGATAAGCTCGACGGAACCATCTTCCCGCACCTCCGTCATATGACCGCGTGGCTCTTCCAGATAGAAGAGCACTGCAAAGACGAGGGTGGCGCTGCTTGCAATCACCAGGAAGAAGGTCGAGTAGTCGACAAAGGACAGAACGGTCAAGTAGAGAACGGCCCCGACGTTTCCATAGGCGCCCGTCATGCCTGCAATCTGCCCTGTCATACGGCGCTGAATCAACGGGACGACGGCGAAGACGGCGCCGGCCCCGGCTTGAACGAAGAAGGAACACGACACGATGGCCAATATGGCCAACGCAATCGGCCAACTCGACTGGATCTGCGCCATGGCAAAGTATCCGACCGCGAGGCCCACGACGAGAAATTGAAGCGTTGATCGTCGACCCAGCCGATCGGAGAGCCAACCGCCGCCGGGCCGTGCGATGAGATTCATGAGCGCGAAAACAGACGCGATCAAACCCGCAACGACCGGCGTGACGCCTTCGAAGACCTCCAGGATGAAGAGCGGCAACATCGAGACGACCGCCAATTCCGAACCGAAGGTCACGACATAAGCGAGGCTCAGGACCGCGACCTGTTTGAATTTGTAGCGATAGATCTCGGGAACCCCGGACTCCAGCATTTCCCGATTGACGCGATGAATCTGAGTGACTTGAAGAATGAAAAGCACGAAAAGTCCAGCTGAGATCGCACTGGCCGACCAGTTCGAAAGCAAAGCAATCTCCTCGGAGGAGAGCTTCCAGGTCAGGACGCCAAGTGAAAGAAAGAGGGGGACATTCATCCCGATGTAGAAGTAGTAGTCGCGACGTGACGTCACTTCGAGCCCGCCGCTCTTCTTGGGCTTGAAGTAGGTCGACCCCTTGGGCGTATTCCGCACGTTCTTGTAGAAAATCGGCGCGTAGCCCAGGGCCATGACACCAGTCAACGCGGTCGCATACCGCCACCCATCATCGCCCCCGAAGAGCACCGCAATGATCGGAAGACACATCGCCGCAGCGGCGGAACCGAAATTCCCCCAACCCCCATAGATGCCTTCTGCCAGACCGACGTCCCGAGAAGGAAACCATTCACTCACGAGCCGGATGCCAATCACGAAGCCGGAGCCCACGAAGCCCAAGGAGAAGCGAGCCAGGGCGAGCTGCTCGAAGGTTTGCGCCGAAGCGACCGCGAAGCAAAGAAGTGAGCTGGCTACCAGGAGGCCCGTGTAGATCACCCGAGGTCCGAATCGATCGATCAAGATGCCGATCAAGATGCGCGCAGGAATCGTCAGGGCGACGTTCAGAACCAGCAGCGCTTTCAGTTGCTGATCCGAGAGACCGAGGGACTCGCGGATATTCGCCAACAAGGGTGCGTGATTGAACCAGATGACAAAGGTGAGGAAAAAGGCGAACCACGCCAGATGAAGGGTTCGAATTTTCCCGTCTTGCAGATTCAGCAGATTCAATTTACTTCTCATCCTTCGTGTGTGTTAGTTGTGATCCAATTTCAGACACCGACAATCTCTCGACCTTGACCGCGCAAAATTTGTAGGAGGGCTGGCGCGAATAGGGATCGAATGCGGGATAGGTGAGTCGATTCGTCTCGGCGTGATGCATTGCGATGAAGATTTCACCTTCGCGAACGGTTTCACGAAGCAATGCACGGGCCTCGAGTTCGCCGCGCCGAGAGCGGACCCGAACGAGATCCTCATTCGCGATCCCGATTCGTTCAGCATCTCGCGGATGGATCTCGACCGTGCAATCAGCCCGGTAGAGTCGTCGCAACACGGGCGATTTGGCCGTCCGCGTTTCCGTATGCCATTGGCTCGAGGAGCCTCGACCCGAAAGCAGCACGAGCGGGAATTCATCATCGGTGGCTTCCGGGAGAGCCGCAGGCGCCTCAAAACAAAACCGGGCCCGACCATTCTTTCGATAGAATTTCCCGTCTTCGAAGAGTCGGCGTTCACGAATCGCCTGCGTACCGGGCAAGAGCGGACCGGCTACGTCATCTGTCGAGAGTGGCCACTGAAGCCCGCCCTCCTCTTCGAGCATGCTGTACCCCGAGATGCCCGTGAACTCGCAAGGCTGGTAGCGAGACAAGGCCTTCATGCTTCCAAATACATCCTCCGGCGTCTTCCAACCGGAGAAGAGTTCGCCACATCCCCACGCCTCGGCGACCAGCCGAAAGATCTGAAAGTCCGCCAAAGCAAGCCC
This sequence comes from uncultured Spirochaetaceae bacterium, assembly GCA_964565565.1. GTDB lineage: Bacteria > Myxococcota_A > UBA9160 > UBA9160 > UBA4427 > UBA4427. The sequence goes on from CAZMFM010000044.1 coordinate 23,747, forward strand.
GGGCGCACGACGGATCTTCTTGACCAACCCGATGCGCCGCTCTGAATTGATGAAGGTCCCCTCCTTCTCTCCCCACCCTGCCGCGGGAAGAAAGATGTCGGCCATCTGTGCGGTTTCGGTATTCGCGTAGAGATCCTGCACGACCAATACGTCGAGCATCCGAAGCGTCTCCCGTGCTTCGCTCTGATGGATCCACGAGTGCGCGCCATTCGTCGCGACCACCCAGAGCGCCCGGATTTTTCCGTCTCGAATCGCTTCGAGGATCTCGTCATAGGCGAAACTGTTTCGTCGCGGGATGCGGCGCTCGTCGATACCAAGGATTTGAGCGACCTCGGCACGGTCATTGGCGTCCAGAAAACTCCGGCCGCCCAACAGGCCGGTCGTATTGCTGAAGATTCTCGACCCCATTGCGTTGCACTGACCCGTAATTGAATTGGCGCCGGTTCCGGGTCGACCGATATGGCCGGTCATCATCGCCAGATTGATCAAGGCCTGCGCCGTGCGGACGCCTTCGTGGCCTTGGTTCACACCCATCGTCCACCAGAACGAGACCCGCTTACCCTCGATGATCGTCTTCGCAAGACGACGGACCTCCGACGGGGCGAGTCCGACTTCTTCGGCCACGGACTCCGGCGTGTAGCCTTCGATGAACCGACGGAAGGCATCGAACTGCTCGGTATGCCGGTCCACGAATTTCCGGTCGACACCGCCCTGTCGAACGATCTCATTCGCGATCGCGTAGAGGAAGAGAAGATCGGATTTCGCACGGATGGCGTAATGCTGGGTTGCCGCCATCGCCGTTTCTGTTTTTCGTGGATCGATCACGACGATCTCGGGCGAATTCACATTCCGGCAGATGCGTTCCCACAGAATCGGATGGGCGATGCAGAGGTTGGACCCGACGAGCACGATGACATCGGATTCTTCGAAATCGGCGTAGCTATAGGGGGGCGCGTCGAAGCCGAAGGACTCCTTGTAGGCGGTCGCGGCGGTCGCCATGCATTGCCGGGTATTGCCGTCGCCGTGGATCATGCCCATGCCGAATTTCCCAAGCGCACCCAGAAAAACCATCTCCTCCGTCGGTATCTGCCCGGTACTCAAAAAGGCCATTGCCTCCGGACCGCGTTCGTCCGCCACCTCCCGAAAGCGCCCGACGAATTCCGAAATCGCGGCCTCCCAGGAAGTCGATTCGAATTCGTTTTTCGAATTTCGACGCAGCGGCGTCGTCGCTCGATCTTCGGCGCCGAGCGGATCCAAGGCCTTCCAACCCTTCGGACAGGCCATACCCCGATTGACGGGATAGGTCGGGTCGGGAGAAAGATTGATCGCCTGCCCATCCTTCATATGAGCCGTCAAGGCACAGCCGGTCGCGCAATATCCACATACGAGTCGCGTCGTTTCATCCGGCGCAAGGCGTGACGGGATCTGCCCTAGGCCGAAGCCACCAGGCGACCTCGAAAGGTCACGAGTCAAGGGGCCTTCGTGCTGGCGCAACACGTCCATCGACAGACGCTTGATCTTCTCGAATGATGCTCTTGCCCCGAATTTCACGATCTTCCCCTCAATGGCCCGGCATGCCGGGACTGGCCTCAGCGGTGAAGTAGAGATGGCGTTCGATGAGTTCCCCCAATGTGCACGACAGCAACAGCGTCCCCGTAGACAAAGCGACCACGAATACCGGCCCACCGAGCGCCATGAGCCCAACAGAGAAAACAGCGCCTAACACACCGGTCGCTGCCAAGATCAGCCGCACCCGCGAACGGCCTCGCAATGGCCCACGCATGAGTCGCGTGCCATTGGCCAATGCAACTGACGGATGGACTCCATTCTTGGCCGGCGCGCACAGGGCCCGCTCGAATCGCAATTTCAGGATCAGCACACCAAGGCCCAGCAGCACGAAGGGAATGGAATCGGCGAGGGCACCGTCCTGCCCAACGATCGCGACAGCCACAATCGCAGCCGCCACCCCAAACGAGCCAAGCGCCAACAAGGTTCCAAGAAAGAGTGGAACGGTTCGGGCGACGGACCAGGCCGCACGACGCGTATCGATATAGATCATCATCGAACAGACAATCCCGATTGCACCCGTGAGCAGCGCGAGGAACTGGATCACAGCTCGCCAATCCTTCGCAATCTGTCCAACGAGATGGGAATCCATCCCCAGCACGATTCGGAACTCGCTCACCCCGGCGGCGGCCGTCGCCATCACGACCAGGGGCACGTAGACCCCGAGCACCAGAATCTCACGGCTCATCCACGACGTCCGCCACCCCAGGAAGGCTCGAAACGCGTAGAGCGGCCGTCCGAGATGCATCGTCGCCGCACCCAGACCCAACATCGCAGCCAAAGCAGCCTGAAAAAGCACCAGACTCAAGGCCGGCCCCGTGATCAGACCAAGCGCCGAAGCGCCCAGTCCGATCCCCAGGACGCCGACCGACAACTGCAGCAAGACGAGCATGATGGCCAGGGGATCGTGGGCCCGGTTGGGCCGGACACGGTCGGTATCCGCTGGTCGCGGGTGCGCTAAGGATGCCCGCGAGACATAACGTGTGGTCGGGCGCGAGATCGAAGAGTCCGGAATCGAATCACCCAGACCGGAGAGGAGCTCTACGGGCGCCTCGCCTTCGAGCAAATCGACGATCGTGATCGAGATGGCGCCGGTCGGACAACCCTGGACGCAGGCCGGTGACTCACCAACGGCAAGGCGCCCGGTACACATGTCGCATTTGCGAACGATCTTCAGCTCTTCGCTGTATTTGGGAACGTCGTAGGGACATTTCAGGACGCAGTACTGACAACCGATGCATTGGTCGTCGAGATGGCTGACGATCCCGGTCACTGGATCCTTTTCGTAGGCCTTCACGGGACATCCCGCGAGACAAGCCGGGTCTTCGCAGTGGTGACAAGCCGTCGTCACGGTCTGCTGAAGACCGCCATCGCCCAACACCAGTCCGACGTCGCGCCAGGTCTCCTCCGGCGCCAACCCGTTCATCGAATGACACGCCGCCACGCACGCCTTGCATCCCGTGCAAGCATCGAGATCGACCTGGAAGGCGAGCTGTTGCCCCGGACGCAGATCGGAATGATCGATTCGAAACCGCTCCTCGTAGAGCTTCAACTCCGGCGAGAGAACGCCTTCGTCATGACGGCGCGCAAAGGTCTCGACCGCTGGGACGGCTTGCTGTTCGGCCAGGAGTTGATCGATCAGGCTCGGAAGCTGCGTCGATTCATAGAGTGGGCTCGCGCTCATCCATGCCCCGCACACGCAGCCCCCGCCTCGAACGCACTCTTCGGCGGCAGCTTGACCCAGACCTCTTCGCCCCGGATTTCAACCGGAAAGGTCTGGACTTGATAGTTCGGATCGCTGAGACCCTTTCCCGTCAACAAGGAGAAGGTCTTCTTATGCATCGGACAGGCGACTTTAGGTTCGCCGGCCTGGTCTCCGAGCAGTCCGCGTGCCAGCACACTGTCCTTGCGATGAGGACAGACTGCGGACGTGGCAAACCATTCGCCGCGGCGGGAGAAGTTGTAGATCGCGATCTGACCCAGGCCGTAGCGGATCGTCGACCCGCCATCGGTTGGGAATTGGTCGACCCGTGCGAGCTTCTGCCAATCCCAGGTGTCTTCGGCGGGAAGAACTTCCACAGGCTCGACCTTTTCGTCCGTCGCGTCCGTCGCGTCTTCAGAGGCCCAATCGGCCGGTCGACGATGACTCCGATCCTGCGTGAAGCGCAGGCTGTCATCGGGGTCGTCGCTGTCCGCGAAATGACGGAAGCGAGCACGAAGCGCCGGGTCCTCGACCACCGCCTTCCACTCGCATTGATAGGTGTCGACCAGACATTGCATGTCGGCTTCGAGCTGTTCGCAGAGGCCAAGGGAATCCTCGAGGATCACGGCCTTGAGGGTTTCGAGTCCGCCCTCGAACTCTTCGAACCAGCGAGCGGTGCGTTGCAACGGCTTGGCGGTCTGGATGTAGAACATCAAGAATCGGTCGACGATACGAATCAACTCGTCACCCGAGAGGTCCGTCGCAAAGAGATCGCCGTGTCGCGGATTGCTGCCTCCGTTTCCACAGAGATAGAGGTTCCAACCCTTTTCGGTTGCGATCACGCCAAAGTCCTTGTTCTGTGCTTCGGCGCATTCGCGAATACAACCCGAGACCGCCGACTTGAATTTGTGTGGCGCACGAATTCCCCGGTATCGCTCTTCGAGTCGGATCGCGAAGGACGTCGAGTCCTGTACGCCGTAGCGACACCAGGTCTTGCCAATGCAACTCTTGACCGTCCGCATCGCCTTGCCATAGGCATGACCACTCTCGAAGCCTGCGGCCACGAGTTCTTCCCAGATCTGCGGAAGCTGATCGACGCGTGCGCCCAGAAGATCGATCCGCTGACCGCCCGTGATCTTGCAATAGAGGTCGTATTTCTTGGCGACCTCTCCGAGCACGATCAGCTTCTCGGCCGTGATCTCGCCGCCCGGCACGCGGGGGATCACGGAATAGGTCCCGCCTCTTTGAATATTCGCCAGGAAACGGTCATTGGTGTCCTGGATCGACGAATGCCGCACGACCAGATCATTCCACGTCGAGGCGAGAATCGATGCGATCGCCGGACGACAGACTTCACAACCGTCGCCTTCGCCATGACTTTCGAGCAACGCCTCAAAGCTTTCGACGTGAGCCAGTTTGACGATCCAATAGAGCTCTTTGCGCGAATAGCGAAAGTGATCACAGAGATGATCGACGATCTCATGACCGCTCTTTGCCAGTTCCGTCTCGAGAATCTGCAGAACCGCCGGCTGACACCCGCCACATCCCATCGCGGCTTTCGTCGCGATCTTCGTTTCGCCGAGCGTCGTGAGGCCCTGCTCGGCAATCGCACAGACAAGGTCGCCCTTGGTCACGCCATTGCAGGAACAAATTTGTGCCTCGTCCGGAAGATCCGCCGCACTGAGCGCTGAGCCGCCGCCACCGCTTCCAAAAAGAAGCTCCCGCGGATGCTCGGGCAAGGCGGCACCCGTATTCGTCAGGGATTGAAGAGGCATGAACGCGTCGGCATCGCCGACCAGGATCCCGCCGAGCAGCCGCTTCGCGTCGCGATCGAAAATAAGCTTCTGATAGACGCCCTCGACGCGATCCTCATAGACGAGTGAGTTCGTCTCCGCGGGACGCTCCAGGTCCGCGAAAGAGTCGCCAAAACTCGCGACGTCGATGCCGAGCAACTTGAGCTTGGTCGAAAGGTCGGCTCCGGTAAACGTCTCGTCGCCGCCCATCAGGCGCCGCGCCAGGACGTCCGCCATTTCGTAGCCGGGGGCGACCAGGCCATAGTGAACGCCCTGGTGCACCGCGCATTCGCCGATCGCGAAGATCCGAGGGTCGCTGGTTTCGAGCTGATCGTTGGCCACGATCCCGCCGCGCTCCGCCACGTCCAATTCCGCGGCACGCCCCAACTCGTCTCTCGGCCGGATCCCGGCCGAGAGGATCACCATGTCGACGGGCAGATCGGGTTGGTCCGTCAGCCGGAGCGCCCGTGCATGATGCTCGCCAACGATCGCCTCACTGGCGACGCCGAGATGGACCTGGACGCCGAGTGCTTCGATCTGGTTGCGCATCAATTCCGACGCGGCGCGATCGAGCTGTCGCGGCATCAAGCGATCGGCGAATTCGACCACATGGGCTTCGAGTCCGAGGTCGAGCAATGCCTTGGCCGCCTCGAGTCCGAGCAGTCCCCCACCGATCACCGCCGCGCGCTTCGACTTCCGCGACCAGGCCTCGATCGCGGCGAGATCATCGATCGTGCGATAGAGAAAGACGCCTTCCAGGTCGACGCCAGGAATCGGCAGGACGAATGGCGACGAGCCGCTTGCCAGAACCAACGCATCGTATCCGACGCGCTGGCCGCCCTCGGTCACGACTTCACATTGCGCGCGATCGATCGTGGCGATTTTCTGGCCGAGCCGAAGCTCGAGGCCATGTTCGGTGTACCAGGCGCGTGAAGTAAAAGAGAGTTCCTCGGCACCGCGCCCGGAAAAAAATTCGCTCAGGTGAACGCGATCGTAGGCCGCTCGCGTTTCTTCCCCGAAGACCTTGATCTCATAGCGGTCGGCCGCGCCGAGTTCGACCAGACGCTCGCAGAAGCGATGTCCCACCATGCCATTCCCGACCACGACGAGTCGCTTTCGTGCACCCTCTTCCAATGGCCCATCACTGTGTTGCGTCGGCGGTGTCATCACGAGATCCCAAGAACGAAGAATGGCGCCTGTCGAAAAGACATCTGTCCTTTCAAGGCGCCATTGCCTGTGATCGAGCGACTCTCGTGCAAGAAGCCTGGGGCGATGCCGCCGACTTCCCGATTGAGAGACCAAGATCGATTCTGTGGATCGTCTATTACAAGAGGCGTGCCATCCGCGAGACCGGCGTAAACGCCATCGGGGACGGGACAAACCTGCACATTGCCGCTTTCATGAGCAGCCAGCGCCCAGGGTCTGGGCCACGTGTCCTAGGAAATTTCGTCCGGCGCCTGGGGCAGCGACTGCCAGAGATCGGGATCGTGGCCGAAGAGCAGTCGCACACCTGCTTGTTCGATGGCCGCAATTCGCCGGAGCGACTCGAGCATCTCTTCCCGGTCGTGCACCGCCGGCGGCAGCTGCATCGCCTCGAGACTCTGTCGCATATAACAGGCGTCGCCGCAGAGCAGCACGTCCCCACCCTCTAGCCGCACACGCAGCGATTGGTGTCCAGGCGTATGCCCGTGTGTCGGGATGCAAACGACGCTGCCATCGCCGAATAGATCGTGCTCGCCCTCGACCAACTGGAGATCGTGTCCAAGGTCATAGTCACGCGGGTCATAGGTATTGCTGGCACAGGCATCAGGATCTTGCCCCGCCTCCCATTCTCGTCGCTGGATGACGAGTCGCGCGTTGGGAATCGCAAGGTTGCCGCCGGTATGGTCGAAATGGAGATGGGAGTTCACGAGATATTCGATTCGCGTCGGATCGACCTCGAGCGATGTTAGTCGGCTCGCCACGTCGTCTTCGGCTCCGAAATCGGGCACGAAGAGCCGCGCCAGATCACCGATTCGCGCCGTCGGATCCGTCTTCAACTCCGGGTGCAGCCCGCTATCGAAGAGCACCCGCCCCTTGGGATGCTCGATCAGGTAGGCGGGCACCGGAATCCGAAGCGAGCCTGACTCACCCTCGAGAAAGAGCCCCTTGTCGGCCGTCAGGAACCCGCAGGCAAAAGCGCGAAGTCGAATCGTCATACCAACAGGCTAGCGCGAAGAGCGATGAACGCGTAAGAAGGAGTGATAGACTCTCGATGGACAAGTTGGGGCAACAGGCGCAATCAGAGCAGCCAAAGCAGAAAAAGGGAGAGCGAAGTCATGGACGTCGGCATTCAGGTGATCTTCTCAGCGTTCGGCTCGGACGCTTCCGATTCCCAGGTCTACTCGGAGGAGATCAGGCTTTGTCTGCTCGCCGAGGACCTCGGCTACGACGTCCTCTGGCCAGTCGAGCATCATTTCAACGACTACTCCTTCTGCCCCGACAACATGCAATTTCTCAGCTACCTCGCCGGCCGGACCAGCACGATCAATCTTGGAACCGCCGCAGTCATCCTTCCCTGGAACGAACCCTTGCGGGTCGCGGAGAAAATCGCGCTCCTCGACGAGCTATGCGACGGACGCGTTCGCTTCGGCATGGGCCGCGGGCTCTCGCGACGCGAATACGAACCCTTCCGCGGAATCGAAATGGACGAATCGCGTGGGCGCTTCGACGAAGCGGCGCCCATGATTCTCGAAGCCCTCGAAACCGGATTTATCGAGGGATCGGGCGCCTTCTACCCCCAACCCCGGACCGAAATTCGCCCGCGCCCGACCCGAACCTTCAAGGGTCGGACCTACGCCGTCGCCAACTCGGCGGACTCTGTCGAGATCGCGGCGAAGGTCGGTGCGCGCATGATCATGTTTGCCGAGCGCGCCTGGGATTCTCGAATGGAGGGAATCCAGCACTACCGGGATCTCTACAAATCCCATCATGGCGCCGACGCGCCCCCCGTGCTCACCTGCGATTTCATCTACTGCGACGAAAAGGCGAGTCGAGGCGAAGAACTCGCCGACCAATACCTGAGCTCCTACCTCGCGTCGCTCCTGGATCACTATGAATTGATGGGCGAGCATTTTTCAGACCTCGTCGGCTACGAGGGCTACGGAAAAAATGCTGAAATGATGCGCGCGATCGGCGAATCGGGATTTCTCAAAGGCTTCAAGGCCGCCAATGCCTATGGCACCCCCGACCAGATTCTCGGCTCCCTCGAATCACGTCGAAAAATTCTGGGCAGTTTCGAAGAATCGACTTCGTTCCGCTTCGGAGGAATCTCGTACGAGCAGGCCGAAAAGAGCATGCGGCTATTCGCGAAGGAAGTCCTGCCGGTCTTGAAGAGCTGGGACTGATCGGGCTTCACCCACGTACTCCCCTCTGACCTCTTCCGAAACCCTAACTCGTATTACCGAAATACCGATTTGGCTCGACCGAGCTTGAGATCACCACACAGTTTCTGGACGTCCTTCTCGATTTCGCCGTGGAGAACGCAGTCGCTAGCGGTACCCCTCGATGACAGGTCGCCGCGGCAGTGACCACCAGGCGGCATCGCAACTGGCACGAAGTTCATCATCGAGTTCGAACGTCTGGGCGGCTAGGCTCGCGTCGAGCTGCTCCGGGCGACTGGCCCCTATGATCGTCGAGCTGACACCGGGCTGTGACATCACCCAGGCAACGGATAGCGTGGCCAGGTCGACGCCTCGTTCCTCCGCCGCCAACGCCAATGTTTCGACCGCGGAGAACTGCGCGTCCTGCCAATAGCGCCACTGATACATATTCCCTGCGGCACCGAGCGTGAATCGGGTCCCCTCGCGAGGGGCCTCGCCCTTTTTGTACTTGCCCGAAAGGAGGCCGCCGGCGAGTGGGTTGTATGCCAGCACTCCAAGACCCCTGTCGCGAGAGAGCGGCAACAGTTCAGTCTCAATCTCACGGTAGAGTAGATTATATCGCGGCTGCACCGACACGTAGCCCTCGACACCAAGCTCCCGCGCCGTCTCGAGCGCTTCGGCGAGCCGCCACGCGGGGTAGTTCGAGCAGCCGACGTAGCGAACCTTGCCGGCGCGCACGAGGTCGTCGAACGCGCGGAGCGTCTCTTCGATCGGGACCTGCGCGTCGAATCCGTGTGACTGATAGAGGTCGACATGGTCTGTTCCTAGCCGGCGCAAGCTCGCTTCAACGGACTCGCGAATATGTTGACGCGATAGCCCGTAGGCATTGACACCATCTCGCGTCGGAGCAAAACACTTTGTCGCGAGGATCACGCCATCACGACTGCCGCGCTCCTTCATCCAACGGCCGAGAATTTCCTCGGTACGTCCGATCGTCTCGAGCGAACCGCCGAGCGGATAGGCGTCGGCCGTGTCGAGAAACGAGAGCCCCGCTTCGAACGCGTGATCCAGAATGGCGAAGGAAGCTGCCTCGTCGACCTGTAACCCAAAAGTCATTGTGCCGAGGCAGAGCGCGGGTACCTCCAGCCCGTGCCGGCCGAGTCTACGAAATAACATACCAATTCTCCTCTACCGAATCCCTGTAGACCGGCTTTATGTCCGCTTCGATGTGGAAAGCTCGAGTCCGTTCGAGGGCCGCCGAGCCCCTACCCGACATTCGCCTGTTAGATCCAGAAAACTTCTCCCAGGTCGAGTGGATTGACGTCGAGCCCGGATCCTTCAGCCGCGTCCTTGAATCGATGTATCGGCTCGCCTAACGGCTCGTCGGCAAGATCATAGGTGCCGAAGTGCATGGGAATGGCGAGACCAGCGCGTAACTTCCGAGCCGCCAAGACGGCTTCCGCCGGATTGATGTGTGAATCCTTCATCAGATATCTAGGCTTGTAGGCACCGATAGGCAGGATGCAGATATCGACGGAGCCTACCGTCGAAAAAATCTCTTCAAAATGAGGCGAAAAGGCGGTGTCTCCAGCGAAATAGATACTCTTCCCATTCGCCCTGATGAGAAAGCTACCCCAGAGAATCCTGTTGAAATCCAGTAGGGATCGGCGATGCCAATGGAAGCTCGGGAGGAATACGACTTCGACCGATTCGTTTGTGTCATAACGCTGGTACCAGGCGGCCGTCTGGAACCTCGAACCCTGTGTCGCGTCGCGGTAGAGCTCCCCCATACGAAGCGGCAGCAGAGCCTCCAATTCTGGATGCAACTTCAATGTGTGTCGCACGCTATCACTGTCAAAGTGATCGAAGTGCCCATGTGAAACCAGGAGATAGTCGAGCGTCTCCAAGGAATCCAGAATCACGGGAAACCCAGCCAGTCGCTTCACGAAGGGCATATCGAAAAAGCAGGGGTCCGTCAGGAAAGTCACACCACTCAAGCGAATCAGAAACGTCGCATGGCCCAACCAAACCAGGGCGTCCTCGTTCGAGTCGAGAAACGCCCGAGATGATTGCTCTGCCAAAGCGAAGGTGTCGAGTCGTTTCTCCCGGCCCTGTTCGTTGGGGGTCAACTTCCACCTCAGGACATCAAGGAACGGCGCACTTTCGATCGTGTATGGATTCAGGAAACGGCCATTTCGCACTCGGTTTCCGATTTCGCCGGACTTGATGAAGGGTAGCGTTGGGTTGAAAATAGAATCCCCATTCTCCCCGAGCTCCTCCGCTCGGGCGTCGAGATCCCTCATGCCGATCGCTCCCATCATCGAAATCTGAACGGCTCTGGCCGCAACTCTACTCAGGAAAGCGCGCCGTCCCATTTTTCCGAGTTCAATTCGTTTCAACCAAATCGTTCCTCGTCGCAATGCGGAGCGACTTCAAACGTCATCTCGACAACCGATCAGGGAAGGCTTGATCGATGTCACGGTTTCGCTCCTCGAAACCCGATCGCGTGCCCTCGACTGGCACGATGATGTAGAAACGTCTCGCGTCGACAGCGAGAATCGCTTCCTTGGCCACGCTCTCTGCACTCATCCCGTGCTCCTCCCATCGCTTTCCGACTTCCGCATGAACAGTCGCCGGCCCACCAAAGCGTTCCGGGCGAGCGCGGCCGGCATTCCATATGCGCGTGTTGGTGAGACCAGGACACAGGACGGAGACACCGACGTGACTCTCCGCGAGTTCCCCGCGCAAGCCTTCGGCAATCCCCATCGACATGTGTTTCGATGCGCCATACGCGGCCAACGGTGCCTCGACCGACCGAAGACTGGCTGAGGACGCTGTGACTACGACATGCCGCTCTCCCGGCCTCGCCAGCATCTCGGGGACGAACGCACGTAGAGTATTCAGCGTGCCCGAGACGTTGACGGATAACAGCCAATCGAGATTCTTTTCGCGCGCGCCAATCAATCCACCAGCCAACCCGACACCGGCATGGGCCCAGAGCTGAGTCAATACGCCGTGCTCATGATGAACGCATTCCGCAAGGGCCTGAACGCCTTGTCGGTCGGAGATATCACATGCAAAAGCCTCCGCCTCTCCACCTTCGGAACAAATCTGTTGAGCTACGTCGATCGCGGTTTTTTCGAGAATATCGACCGCGAGTACCGTGTGATGTTCGGCGAGTCGAAGCGCCAGGGCACGCCCGATGCCATCTCCAGCACCTGTGACCAATGCGATCGTGTTAGTCCTTCCGGTCATCGCGTCTATCCTCGAAAGAGATCACTCTTGCTCCAGAATCGCACCGATCACATCATTGAAATTGTCGGAATCCTCGATATTCGGGAAGTGTCCGGCGCCGCCGATGACGTGGAGTTCGGAGCCATCGATTCCTTCGTGTGTCGCCTGCCCCAAACTCAACGGGAGACTGCGATCGTTCTCTCCATGAATGATGTGGGCGGGAATACGCAGTTCGGGCAATCGACCACGAACATCGAATCCAAAAGCAGCGATCGACTGCGCCCGATAGCTCTCGAGATCCATCGCGCCGATCATTTCTTCAGCACAGCGCCGAAGAGCGGGGTCGGAAGCCTCCCCAAATGCGGCGGACATCCGACTCTTGGCGATATCCGCCATCTCACTCTCAGCGATGAAGCTCCGTTGTTGATCCGCCACTGACTGAAGTGATTCTGGCAGACCGGATGATGAACCGACCACGAGCAGCTTCGAAACCTCCCCGGGATAGTCGAGCGCATGCTGCAAAGCGACCATTCCACCCATGCTGAGTCCCATCACGGCCGCTCGAGGAATTTCTAGATGTTCAAGAAGCGCGTGGACATCATCAGCCATGTCGCTGATTTCGATTCTGCCCGCTCCGAGATCGGATGCACCCGATCCGCGGCAATTCATTGCGATGACACGCCGATTCGTCGCGAGGGCCGGGATCTGCCGACTCCAAATTCGCCAGGTACATCCGAGCCCGTGGAGCAGAACGATTGGATCTGCATCGGCGTTCGCACCGAATCTACAATCGAGATCCAGGAAGTCGATTCGATTCCCATCTCGCCCTCTTGCGGTCCGATAGGAATCTTCCGTAAAAGCTTCGGCGACCGCATAGCTGTCCTCGTACATCTGATATCTCTGGATGAGGCCGTGCTCGATCGCAAAATGAAGTGCAAAGTCGCTCTCGTACTCGCGGCCCGTTTCGTCCAGCCGGTAGGAAAAATGTCCAAGCGCAACGACATTGTCGTCGTTAGCAACCAGATTGTAGATCTCCATCTTTTGGGGAGTCACGGTGGCAATCAGGTCGTCGAAAAACTGCTGAATTTCCGGCTGGCCGGTGCGGACCCCTATGGCAGCAACATCCGGACTACCCGCGACATGCAGCGTTGCGTCCTTTGCAAATACGGCCGCGATCGCACCTCCGTCGCGCTTCGCAAAGGCCGCCTGGAACTCGGCGGCCACTTCCATTGAATTTCGTTCATGCATCCGTTCTCTACTCCTCGTTGGTTGGCGCGGCGCTCACTACGCCTCGTTCATTTCTCGTTCTTCGAGTGCTCGGGCCAAGACAACAGCCGGCGCACCATCGGCGCCTGCAATTCGGATGGGCAGCAGCATGACTTCGATTCGCCGCCCCGATAGCCGAGAGAGCCTCGTCAAGTTTTCCGCGATGAGGACGCCATGGCTCAGCAGTATCTGATGAACCGGCCATTCGAATCCGGCTTGGCGTCGATCCGTAGCGAGATCAGGCGTCGGGAAATCCACTCCGAGAAGCTTTACTTCTCTCTCGACCAGCCATTCGGCCGCGGATTCTGTGAGCGCCGGATGTTGGGCGTAGGTCTTTGAATCGACCTCTTCGCTCCAACCCGTGTAGAGAAGCACAATGTCGCCGGGCGAGACCGCAGGCGTGGCCGCCTCGAAATTTTCTGGGCCGATGCGTCCGAAGGGCTCGACATCGATTCGCCAAACCACGCCCGGCCCGAAGAATCGATCGAGCGGAACCTTTTCGATAGACGGTCCGTCGGGAATGAAGTGACAAGGCGCATCAACGTGTGTACCGAAATGACAAACCATCTCCATCCGTGTCAGATTCAACGGATCCTGCGGCATGCTCATCAATCGATCAAAACGAGCCGCCGGGAAATAGTCGATCCCGGGCAGGTCGGGGCGAAGTACATGCGACAACTCAACCCATTCCGTTGCGGAATGCTCGACAGCGCCTCCTCTCTTCCGGCCGCTCCATCCTTTCCAGCTCAACCGATCAGTCAAGACAGACCCCCGTTTGATGCTCGAGCCATCGAGCGATCTCCGTGTGGTCGTGCCCCTCGCCGAGATGATCAAGCGCGTCTCGGCAGACCTTGCCCACGGTCTGCGCAATGGGCATGGCTTCCAACGTCGATTCCGCCAACCCGAGCGCCGTCAGAACGTCCTTCGTCAGGAGGTCGAGGGTAAATCCGGAGGAGTACTCTTGACTAAGAACGAATGGCTCGATCTTTGATTCCGTGGCGTAGTTCCGACCCGAAGAGCCATTGAGAACTCGCAACATGGTGTGCGGATCGAGCCCGAAGGCGCGACCCGCGGTCAACACCTCCAATGCGCCGACCAAGCCGATCGCCGAAAGAAGATTGTTGAGCGCTTTCATGGCGTGAGCCGATCCGAGAGGCCCCGTCGGAATAATCGCCTGACCAAGTCGTTCGAGAATGGGTCGGCAAGCCTCGAAACTTCGCGCATCACCTCCCACCATGATGGAAAGGCTCCCATTCTCCGCACCCTTGACCCCGCCCGAGACGGGCGCGTCCAGCAGCCGTGCACCGGCTTCGGCGACCTCCTCTCCGAGTTGAAGTGTCTTTCGCGGATCCGACGATCCCATGTCCAGAATGATCCCTGGCGGAGCTGGACCACCTAGCAGGCAATCACAGCGACCAGCATCTCCATTGGGCACGCCGGAAACCACCTCACGAACGGCCTCTGATGTCGGAAGCATCGTGATGACGACATCCGCGTTCGCCGCGATCTCACGCAGCGATTTCGCCGACTCCGCCGTGGAAGTTTCCGCAACGCGCGTCGAAACCTCCGCGTCGAGATCGAACACGAGCAGATCGAGGCCCAGGCTCGCCAAGCGACGCACCATCGGCTCGCCCATCCGCCCTAAACCGACGAACCCCAATGTACGGATCGAAGGGATCCGATCGACGGTCACTGATCTGACACCAGCTGATCCAGCTCGTCCGCAAGCACGCGAAACGCATCGACGGAAGCGGGCACGCCGCAGTAGACCGCCGCATGAAGGAAGACCTCACGGATTTCTTCGATTGTACAGCCGTTGTTCACGGCTCCCCGCAGATGAATTCGGATCTCATGATCTCGACCCAGCGCCGTCAACATCGCCAGTGTGACCAGGCTGCGTAACCGACGGTCGAGCCCGTCTCGAGGCCAGACCTCTCCCCAGCACCACTCTGTAACGAGGCGTTGAAGCGGTTCCGTCGTTTCGTTCGCTCGAGCCAGTGACTTTTCCACGTAAGCCGCGCCCAGAACTTCCTTGCGAATTCCCAATCCTCGCTCGTAACGTTCCTCACTCATGATTGCTCCGTCTCGGACGCTACCGGTCTGTCTGTTAGTCGCTCGATCAAATCGTTGGCGGTCAGCACGTTTGGCTCGAACTCACGCTCAACTCGACGCTGGATTCGGCGATTCAGGGTGGCCGTGCAGTCCGAGATCAACGTACTCTGGAAGCCAAGGCTCACTGCGGTCCGCATCGTCATCGCCACACAGAATTCCGTCGTGATGCCACAGAAGAAGAGGTGCTTGAAGTCTCCAGCACGAATGATCTCTTCGAGGTCGCTCCCGACAAAGGCGTCGAATGCCGTGCGACCTCCTACGACGAGATCGCCCGTCTCGAATAGTCCACGGCTGATCTCCGACCGCGGCGTGCCCTTGGTGAACACTTTCCCGAGTGTCAGGTGGGCGAGCCAACCACGTCGATTGCCTGGATCAATCACCAGCGGCGCATGAATCACCGCCGCGCCGTGCCTCCGAGCGGCCACTGTGAGCCGACGCGCGTGTTCGAGAACGCTTCGCGAATCGAGCTGATTGCGGATCAGCCAGTGGTAGAGACCGGGATCAGTCCATTGACGCTGAAACTCGATCAAAACGACCGCGCTGTTGCTCATGCTGATCCCTTTCCGATATTGCTTGATCCGTTTTGGACGGTCTAGTTCGTTCAAAAATTCGAATATTTCCTACAAGATCATCCAAATTGCGTCTTGAGCCATCTTACGAACGAACTAGTTCGTTTGTCAATGGTCATATGTTAGATTCTTCTACCAATGAAACGCGACTCCTACGCGACCAGAGCCCGAATCTTCGAAGCAGCCTCTGCCGAATTCGCCCAATACGGCGTGGCGGGCGCGCGAGTCGATCGGATTGCCGAGAACGCCAAGGCCAACAAGGCCCGCATTTACGAATATTTCGGAGGCAAGATCCAGCTATTCGAAACCGTCCTCGAAGAAGAGCTTCATCGTCTCACGACCGAACTACCCGTTCCCGAGGACCCCAAGGAGATTCCGGAGTTCGTCGGGAGAGCATTTGACTACCACCAGTCCCATCCCGCGCTAGTCCGCCTCCTGCATTGGGAGGCCCTTCATTTTGGGGACAATCCGATTCCAGGAGAAGTCGGGCGACGACGCTTCTACCGAGCCCGTGCGAAGGGAATCATCACTGGCCAGCAAAGTGGGCTGATCGATCCGGATCTCGACGCCCGCCATCTACACTTCGTTCTCGTGACGCTGGCGACGTCTTGGTTCTCACTGGCCCAGCTTGGACGCATGCACATCGAAGGCGACCCAATGGCCCGGCAGGCCCTTTCCGATCACCGAAAACTAATCATCAAGATCGTCAGCAAGATGCTGCAGCCGAGACCTGCCATTGCTGGAGAACCATGAGGGGAGCAATCACCAACCGGATGATTGAGGGCGCTCTGGCGCTGCTCCAGAAGAACTGAACCTGCCCTGAATGTGAGGTAACGGCCCCCTTGGCCGGAACTATTGCCTCAAGCAGCATCGAACTCTCTCGCGCCATCG